>CAIPKZ010000345.1 GCA_903865775.1 uncultured Prolixibacteraceae bacterium
CCTTTAACCATTGGACTTATAGGCAGTTTTCACTGCATTGGAATGTGCGGCCCGATTGTAGTTGCTCTTCCACTTAAAAAACACAATTTGGTATCCAAAATATCCGGAGCCATTTTGTATAATTCGGGACGTGTTTTAACCTACAGCATGTTAGGGATACTTTTTGGTATGCTCGGACGCGGAATTCATCTGGCCGGATTTCAGCAATGGACATCCATTCTGCTTGGTGCAGCAATGATCACAAGCGTTTTGTTCCCATTCGTATTCAAGGAAAAGATCACCATAGCGGGTTTATTCAGCGGATTTGCTGCCCGCCTCATTCTCAAACTGAAAAAATTATTTACTGACCGATCCTATTTTTCGCTTTTTATGATTGGGTTGCTTAACGGATTACTGCCTTGTGGCCTGGTTTATGTGGCAATTGCCGGTGCTATTAACACCGGAACAGTAATATCCGGGGCACTTTTTATGATGCTGTTCGGGATTGGAACCATCCCGCTGCTTTTAACGGCCACACTTGCCAGCGATGCAATCGGACAGCGCGTCCGGAGTAAAATGCAACGGATAGTACCCTATTTCGTATTCTTCCTTGGTGTCCTTTTTATACTTCGTGGAATGTCGCTAGGGATTCCGTATGTCAGTCCGACATTGGAAAAGCTTGCACCTAAAGAAGTGATGATTGAAAAAGGAAGTTGCTGTAAATAAAAATTGATATCGAAAACTAAGTCCTTCAGGAAGGGTGAATCAAAAATAAGTGTAAATTGAGCACAAATTTTGAAAGAAGAAGCTAACAAGTCCCGACCGTTATATTCAGGATGGAATTTGATTCGTTACAATGTCAAAACTTAATCGGAGCAAATCGTGTGATTTTCAGGATTTATCCCTGTAAATTTCTGTTGGATTGAGCTCGAAGACAAAAAAAGACAGGAAAATTCAGCATTGCATAAACAATCAGTGCGTTTTGGGGTTTCTTAGGGAATAACAATTCTTACAAGAAAACAAGAAATAAGTAAGAAAGATGGTCGTTTTTCCCGGATCAATTGACCGGTTCGACGAGCACGTTAACAGATGATTTGAAAACCAAAAGTCAAGATGAGTCAAAGTCAGAATAAAGGTATGCTCTATAATTTCCATTCACCGAATGAATCTTCACCTACGACTGGTTCGATTTTTCGCATCTTTTTCGTGAAATCCTTTCCTTTGCTTATCTGTTTTGTACTTCTCTCCGGAATAAATCTTTTTGGACAAAAAGCATTTGATGACAAAACAAAAGATGCTGAAATTGGCATTGTTGAGCATTTGGATAAATATCTTCCAAAAGACATTTTCCTGATTGATGAAAATAATCAACGGGTTTGCCTCACTGACCTGATCGACAAACCAACCGTTATCAATTGGGTATATTTCCGTTGCCCCGGAATTTGCAGTCCGCTCATGGAAGGACTTGCAAATGTGATGGATCAGTCAGATTTGGTTCCAGGAGTTGATTATCAGGTTTTTACTATCAGTTTCGATCCACAGGAAAACATTGATCTGGGACTCCTGAAAAAAGCCAATTACCTGAAACTGGTCAATAAAAAAGAAACCATCGCAAAAGGATGGAAATTTTTTGTTTCTGACACACTAAGTATTGAGAAAGGTACAAACACCACAGGTTTTAAATACAAAAGAACAGGTAAGGATTACGCGCATGCCGCAGCATTAACAGTTGTCAGCCCGAAAGGGAAAATCACCCGTTATCTGACCGGAATTTATTTTTTGCCATTCGATTTTAAGATGGCAATTATTGAATCCTCCAAAGGCTTATCGTCGCCAACCATCACCAAGATTATGCAGTATTGCTTTGCTTACGATCCGGTTGGTAAGGCTTATGTACTTAATGTTACCAAGATTTCAGGAACATTAATTCTATTCGTAGCCGTGCTATTTTTCCTGATACTGATTTTCAAACCAAAAAGAAAAAAAATAAATAAATAGTTTCGATTTATGCAAACAGCAACTCACATTCCACACGATGTAAATTACCTCGATTACAAGGGGAAATACAAGGGAATATTCGCCTGGATTTTTTCGACTGATCACAAACGCATCGCCCTTTTGTACATGTATTCCATGTTGGTCATGTTCGTATTTGGCGTTGTCCTTGGATTGGCCATGAAACTTGAATTGATTGCTCCGGGAAGAACCATTATGGGACCTCAGACCTACAATTCCGTATTCACCGTTCATGGTGTAATCATGATCTTTATGATTGTGATTCCCGGACTACCAGCCGTTTTTGGCAACTTCATGCTACCAATAATGATTGGTGCAAAAGATGTTGCATTTCCAAAAGTGAACCTTTTGTCATGGTACTTTTATGTTGCCGGAGCATTTCTGGTTATCGCATCGGTACTTTTTGGCAACGGAACTCCTGATACCGGATGGACCTTTTACGCACCATACAGTTTTAAAACTGGCACCAATCTGTTGCCTGCTATATTTGGTGCATTTATTTTAGGATTTTCGTCCATCTTAACCGGACTGAACTTTATAGTGACTATTCACCGCATGCGTGCTCCGGGCATGACCTGGTTTAAGATGCCCCTGTTCCCCTGGTCGCTCTATGGAACAGCATGGATTCAGCTTCTGGCAACACCGGTAGTTGGAATCACTCTTGTTTTAGTGGCTCTGGAACGAATTTTTGGTATCGGTGTTTTTGATCCGGCATTAGGCGGCGACCCGGTATTGTACCAGCATTTGTTCTGGATTTATTCCCACCCGGCAGTTTATGTGATGATACTTCCGGCAATGGGCGCAATATCTGAAATTATCCCAACCTTCTCGCAAAAACACATTTTTGGTTACAAAGCCATCATTGCATCTACGCTGGGAATCGCTTTTGTCGGTTATTTCGTTTGGGGCCATCATATGTTTACCTCCGGAATGAGCGGAACAGCACAATATACCTTTTCAGTCCTTACTTTTTTGGTTGCTATTCCAAGTGCAATAAAAGTATTCAACTGGATTTCGACCATGCACAAAGGTTCCATTAACCCTGATATTCCTTTCCTTTGGGCAGTGACTTTCATTTTTGTTTTCATGATCGGAGGTTTCTCCGGATTGGTCCTGGGTGCTTTGGCAACCAATGTTTATGTGCATGATACCGCTTTCGTCGTGGCGCATTTTCACTTTATTGTTTTTGGAGGTGTTGGTTTTGCATTTTTTGGTGCCATTCATTATTGGTTCCCAAAAATGTTTGGACGTATGTACGACAAAGCATGGGCCAAAATGGGCTGGGCATTTTTCACCGTAGGTTTTCTTACCTTATATTCGCCGATGTTTTACCTTGGAATGATGGGTATGCCCCGGCGTTATTACGATTATCTTCCTGAATTCCATGCTGCAAATATTCTGTCATCGCTGGGCTCATGGGTAATGACCTTTGGTTTGCTGATTATCGTCATCAACCTGTTCCGTTCTGCAAAAATCGGTGCAGTTGCTGAAATTAATCCCTGGAATGGGAAAACGCTGGAATGGACTGTGCCCTCTCCTCCTCCGGTTGAAAATTTTGATGAAATACCGGTTTACGGTGAAAAAGACGGACCTTACGAATATTAATCAACGGATACTATTTTATGGAACATGTAACACAACATTCAGATCCGCATTACGATCAGGAAGCATCCAAATTGGGAATGTGGCTTTTTATATTCACTGAACTGCTCCTGTTTGGCGGCTTGTTCATTGTTTATTCCATTTACCGGTTTTTAAATCCGGAAGCATTTCAACTTGCCGGAAATGAATTGAATCCTGTGATCGGAACAATTAATACCATCATTTTGCTGGTAAGCAGTATGACCATTGCCATGGCGACTTCGTCACTGCAAAAGAAGAACAAGGGATTAACCATTCTTTTGCTCGAAATCACTATTATGCTGGCATTGGTATTCCTGATCAACAAATATTTCGAATGGGGAGTCAAATTTGATCATGGAATCTGGCCCGGATCTCAACATTTGATCAATGACATGAGTAAAGGCGAAATTCTGTTCTTCGGACTTTATTTTGTAATGACCGGTCTGCATGCCCTGCATATTATTATCGGAATGATTATCATTATTGTGGCATTAAAGAGAGTTCAGAAAGGAACAGTTCATGCCGATCGCCCGTCGTTACTCGAAAATGCAGGATTGTACTGGCATTTGGTTGATTTGATCTGGATATTCCTGTTCCCATTGTTCTATTTAATACACTAAGAAAAAGCATTTCAAGATGGAAAAAGAAAAACATCATATCGTACCCTACAAAGTATATATCTATATTCTGGTGGCTCTGATCGCGCTGACTTTTGGATCAATTGGGATTGTACATCTTAACCTTGGCGGTTATTCAGTATTAGGCGCATTAGTCTTTTCGACAGTAAAATCAATTATTGTCTTGGCGATTTTCATGCACCTTAAATTTGATCAACCATTTCTCCGGATCATGGTTGGATTTGTAGCCCTGGTTTTCTCTGCGGTTATTTTTATTACATTTTTAGATTACTATTTCAGATAAAAGCTATGTATATCTTATCCAATACAGTTAATGCATCCAATTTTGTGACCGGAGTCGACAAAGCATTTTTCATTATCATGGGAATTTCCTTTGTTTTTCTGATCGGTCTCACTTTCGCTATGTTGTACTTCATTTACAAATACAATAAAAAGAGAAATCCCGTCGCAACTCAAATTAAAGGAAGTACAAAGCTCGAAATTATCTGGACGGTAATTCCTACCATTCTGGTGATGGTGATGTTCTATTATGGATGGGCCGGCTGGGCTCCCATGCGCACAGCTCCCAAGGATAGTTTTAATATTACCATTACCGGACGAATGTGGAATTACACCTTTCAGTATGAAAACGGTAAGAACACTGATACGCTTTATGTTCCAATGAATAAAGCGGTCAAAATGAAACTGATTTCGCTTGATGTGATTCATGGTTTTTACATTCCGGCGTTCCGTATCAAAGAGGATGTCGTACCCGGAAGAGAAAAAATGGCCTGGTTTATTGCCCAGAAAGAAGGAAGTTTTGAATTATTCTGCTCCGAATACTGCGGAATGAACCATTCGTATATGTACACCTATGTAAAAGTTCTTCCAGAAGATCAATTCAATAAATGGTATATCGACACTGTTAAACATGTTGAAGTTGCAGTCGGCTCTCCAATGGCCACCGGAAAACGGATCATGAAAAACATCGGCTGCTTTGCATGTCATTCAGTGGACGGATCAAAACTTGTAGGCCCATCATTTAAAGGAATTTATGGCCATCAGGTTGCAGTTAACACCGGAGGAAATGATCGCGAAGTTACCGTTGATGATGAATACATCAAACGTTCGATATATGAACCCAATGCCGATGTGGTAAAAGGGTTTAATAAAGGTTTGATGCAACCGTATAAAGGACAGCTTTCCGAGGATGACATCAAACAAATTACTGAATACCTGAAGACACTTAAATGACAAAGGCTAATTTATTATCCTGGATAAAAATAATAGCAGAACTGGGCAAAGCACGAATATCTTTGCCCATTGCTATTTCTGCACTTACCGGATATGCCCTGAAAACCAATCTATTCGACGGGCAGGCATGGATGCTGATGACCGGTGTGTTTTTGATGTCGTGCAGTTCGGGAGCGATCAATCATCTTCAGGAATACAAGACCGACGCCTTGATGCCACGCACTAAAAACAGGCCTATTCCCTCCGGAAAAATCTCGCCTAAAGGTGCGTTTTGGGTAGCTTTTTCATTTTTTGCTTACGGCGCATTTATTTTGATCGCCAATTTCCCAATCATCGTATTTCTCACCAGTTTACTGACATTGCTTTCATACAACGTAATTTATACTCCACTAAAAAAAGTGACTGCTTTTGCTGTTGTTCCTGGTTCACTGGTTGGTGCTTTGCCGCCCTACATTGGGTGGTTTGCCGGTGGTGGCGACTGGATGAACGGAGATATTTTCTGGGTAGCACTCTTCTTTTTTATCGGCCAGATTCCACATTTCTGGTTGTTGCTGCTCATGTTTGGCAAAGAATATGAACTGGCCGGTTTTCCAAGCCTTCATTCTGTTTTTAACGACAACCAAATCAAACGACTAAGTTTTACCTGGATTTTGGCCACCATATCCACGGCTATCGTGGTTTCGCTGGAAGTTCTTCAGGGGAGTGTTTTAATGTTTTTTCTGCTGATCTATATTTTTTATGTCCTGTTTTCTTTATCCGGAAGTATTATCATCAAGCAAGACATAAAAGCTCGTGCGGCATTTTTTAAATTAAATTTCCTGTACCTGCTGATGATGATCATTCTGATTGCTGACAGTCTATTCTAAATTAATGACCAGTTTCACTGCCCGAAACTCTCATATTTTAGAATTGCACCCGGCTTTTTTGATTTTTCAGATAGAAGTTGATTATTGAAACCAACAAATCTTGCTTTATCGGCTTGCTGATATATTCATCACAACCGGCATCCAAGGCTTTTCTTTTATCTTCCAGAGTGGAGTACGCCGTTTGAATAATCACTTTCACTTCTGAATCAACTGACTTAATCATTCTTGTTGCCTCAAATCCGGTCATATCAGGCAATCGAATATCCATGAGCACCAGCTGAATTTTTTGTTTCGAACAGATATCAGCTGCTGCCCTACCCGATTGAGTATGAATAAATGACAAACCGATCCCGGAAAGAATCTCTTTTAAATACTCCGCAGTATATTCATCATTTTCTACAATCAAAACCAAAGCATTCTGAGGCTCAACCAACAATTCCACTTGTCTGATAACCTTTGCTGCAACAGGTTTTTCACTTAAATCATATGGCACGGTAAAACAAAAAGAACAGCCATCATTGATTTCCGATTCAAGCCAGATTTTACCACCCATCAGATCGAGAAAACCATGAACAATGGAAAGACCTAATCCGGTTCCGCCAAATAAGCGTGCGTGATCACTATTGGCTTTCAGAAAGGGTCTGAAAATATCAGAATGTTTTGCTTTTTCGATGCCTATGCCAGTATCCGAAACATAGAAATACAACTCATTATTGCCGCTAAAAGAACAACCAACTTCTATCGTTCCTTCCAAGGTGAACTTAAACGCATTCCTCACCAGATTCATGAGTATTTGTTTCAATTTTGCCGTATCGATAGACACTTCAAGAAGATTAACTTCTGCGGAAACTTTTAGTTGAAACTCGACTTCAGTTTTATTTTGCCGGATCTGATACTCATGAAATAGTATTTCCATTTCAGCAAAAAAAGTACTCATCGTACAATCTTCAGGATTGGATTGCATCTGACCCGCTTCAATCCGTGCAATATTCAGAATATCATCAATGATTTCAAGCAAATCAGCACCTTTTTCTTTAATGATTCCAGCATATTTAATCAATCTTTCCTCATCGTAGAAATACTCAGGCAGCAAGTCAGCAAAACCCATGATGGCGTTCATGGGGGTACGGATCTCATGGCTCATGTTCTGCAAAAAAGCAGTTTTCAACCGGTCATTTTCTTCAGCCTTCTCTTTTGAAGCAATCAGCTCATTCTCGAACTTCTTACGTTCAGTAATATCCCGGATAACACCCTGCATCTGTCCATTTTGCCAAAATATGACACTCATTTCTGCAGCAAAACAAGAACGGTCTTTACGAACCAGAATCATTTCGGACACTCCCGTTGCTCCCTGAATTATAAAATCTTTGCTGGATAGAATTTGGTCCGGATTATCGATCTGTAATAAATCCTTCAGACTGAGTTTGAGTAATTCATCTTTGGTATAGCCCAACATCGTGCACCCACATTGATTCATCTCAAGGTAGCTGCCGAAACTATCCGAAATAAAAATACCATCGGAGGCCAGCTCAAACAAAGATTCAAATTTAATTTTACTCTCCTCCGCCAGTTTTAACAAAGCCATTTTTTCGGCTTCAAGTTTCCGTATTTCCTGGATCAAATCTCTGCTCTGATTCTGCATATTGATTAATTTAATATACCAGTGAATATTGAATACTGATTCCTCGGATGCATTAAGTTGAATGAAATGAATGAGTTGTATTGTAAAACTGAAACATGGATTCACTAAGGATTTACAAGTGTTTTCTGTTTCACAAATTTTCTGCCGCAAAAAATACAATAAAAAAATCAAACGAGAGCCATTAAACAAAAAAATCAAATGGATTGATAAAAAATAATACTTTCAATCATCGGATTTTGACAAATGAATAAAAGGAAAAGATCAGTTTAAAAACCTGACAACTGGACATTACTTCATGATTGCCTATCAAAAACCTAAATTACAAATGATTAGAAAAAAGTTGATATGAAAGGCTTTATTTACACGAAACATTGAATTCAAAACTTAATGTTTAATAGCAATAATCTTAATATTCAATTAACACCTTTTCGTCGTTTCGGGAATACATTTGTATCGAAACAAAGTTCATAAGTTTGTTTGATTAGTTTTAAAGGTTTAGTTAGTTTAGTTGGTTTAGTTAGGTTTAGGAAAAGGATAGATTTTAGAATCTGTCCTTTTTCCTTTTTATCAAGTGCTCTTACCCAATCCTGATAATCTTATTCAGGTCATTTTTTTACAATCTGAAATTTTTCAAGGAATAGTTCCTTTTTTTGTATTAATTTGGTCAACTGTTATATTACCATAACAGCTGAATCGATTGTTGGTATCACAAAATGGAACTTCACTTAACCTTTATAACATGAAAATGGACAATAGTAAAAAGTTGATTATTCTTCATTTAGGACCCGATCCGGAGTTCCAATCCCAGGTTTTCGTTGATGATCGCGAGATTCAAATACCAACAACCGACAATACTTTTTCTGCATGTCAATGGGTGTCAGCGAATGGTCTTCCTGATGCAATTATTTGTGAGCAAAAATTGCCCGGAGGCGATGGAATTGCATTTCATGATTTTTGGATTGAGCAGTTCGATCCGAATCATATGATTCCATTTTTGCTGCTCGACGAAAAACAAACACCTGAATTAGTCGAAAAAACTCAACAGAAGAAAATTGATGCCGTTTACTTCAAACCTGTGAGTGTTGAAACTTTGGTCGGCCAGATACTTTTGCTTAAAAAAGACAAAACACTGATTAATAGCTTAATTGAAGGAAAAACAATTCCTACATCATGCTACAAGACTCCTGTTATAAAACGAACTGCGGATATCATTACAGCTTTCATGTTGTTACTGATTGTCTCGCCGTTCCTTCTGATTTTTGCCATCGCCATCAGACTCGAATCAAGAGGCAGAATCTATTATGTTTCAAAAAGAGTGGGTTCCGGGTACAATTTATTTGATTTCTATCAGTTACGCACCATGTACGCATTGTCCGGCAGGCGGTTGAAAGAAATTTCACATCTGAACCACGATACCAAAGAAACTACCGAACTGAATCATGAAAATGTCGATACTGATCCTCGTATTTCTAAAGTCGGACGAGTCCTTCGCATATTACATCTGGACGAATTACCTCAACTTTTCAATGTGTTAAAAGGTGACCTGTCAATTGTTGGCAACAGACCGTTGAAAATTCATGATGCCGAACTTCTTACCCCGGAAGACCTGACTCATCGGATGTCTGGGCCGGCCGGAGTGATCGGGCTTTGGAAACTGAAATCTCAACGGCGTTTAAAACGCATGTCACGCGAAGAACGCAGAGCACTTGACAACAAATACTATAAAATTGCACAAAGGAAATTTTCTGTCTGGAGCGACCTTTGGATTATCGCACGGACTATTCCGGTTATGCTTCGCAGGGGAAACAGGTAATTGGTTTGTCTATAGTCAGGATTTCAATATTTTATAGTTTTTGAGTCTGATCAGGATGACAAGAACAATGGATCAGATGATCATTGACCATTCCGGTTGCCTGCATATGGGCATAAACAATTGTTGAACCGACAAATTTAAATCCCCGACGTTTCAAATCAGCACTAATCCGATCCGAAAGTTCAGTTTTAGCAGGTAGTTCAGTGATTGAACTCCAGTGATTGATTATCGGTTGATGATTTACATACGACCAGATGTACCGATCGAAACTACCAAACTCTTCAACTATTTCAATGAAATGCTTTGCGTTGCCAATACTGGCTGCAATCTTTAACCTATTCCTGATGATTCCTACATTAGACATGAGCTCATCGACCTTTTTCTGATCAAATCCGGCAACTTTCAGAACATTGAAATTTTCGTACGCTTCCCTGAAATTTTCACGTTTCCGAAGAATAGTCAGCCAGCTCAAACCAGCTTGCATACCTTCCAAAATCAGAAACTCAAATAATTTCTGATCATCATGCAATGGTTTTCCCCATTCCTCATCATGATACTTCCACATTATTTCATCTTTTGTAGCCCATTCACATCGTCTATTCATATTATTATTCCTCCTAACACTCTATTTTAATGAACTTTACATACAATAACAATTTCAACTCAAAAATTCTTTTTATGCGGCTTCCTTTTCGGTGGTTAATTTTTACAAAAAATAATTAAAAAAACCGAAAAGAAAGTCATTTAGGCTAAAATATTATTTTTGCTATGCATAAATTGCGGCAGCATGAAAAAATTGATTTTTTTACTTCTTCTTTTTGTTTCTAATCTGACTTACAGTCAGTTGAATATCGACCATTATATTGGTGTTGGTGAAACCCTCGTTCAGATTGGTAATTACGTTGGAGCAATTGAAAACTTTAACATTGTCATCCGGTTTAAACCTCATTTGCCTGAGCCATATTATTTCCGGGCAGTTGCAAAACATCAGCTTGAAGATTACCGTGGAGCAATTCAGGATTACAACATGGCGATCAACATAAAACCTTATTATCCTGATGCCTTTATGAATCGCGGATTGGCATACCTGCAGCTGAACGAATATGCAAAGTCAATTGAAGATTATAACCGCGCCATTGAGCTTGATCCCGGAAACTCAACAATCTACAATAACCGTGGTATTGCCAAAATATCCATGAAAGATATTGATGGTGCAATCGCCGATTACAACAAAGCACTGGAAATCAATCCGAAATTCACCAACAGCTTTATTAACCGGAGCAATGCCCGCCTGATGAAAAATGATATAAAAGGGGCAATTAAAGATTTAAATCAGGCCATTATCATCCGGCCACATTATTCAAGTGCTTACCTTTTAAGGGGTCTGGCACGTTTCGGACTGAACGATTATGCTTCGGCTCTCCGGGATTTTGATCAGTGTCTTAAACTTGATCCCAAGAATGCCAATGCCTATAATAACCGGGGTATTGTGAAACAGAAACTGGAGGATTATAAAGCTGCAATTTCTGATTACAATCTGGCCTTGCAAATCGATCCAACAATGGCCAATGCCTATATGAACCGTGGAATTGCAAAGGAAGCTCTGAAACTACCAGGTTCTGAAGCCGATTTTGCTGTGGCAGCAAAGCTCGATCCTAAACTTGCATTTAAACCAAAAGAAGAGGAATATCTCAAGTATCCATTGTCGAATCAGAAGGCCGGACAAACGGCTCAGGTTAACCAGTCGACAAATCAAAGTACGGCTCAGGCTACTCCAGCGCAGACAACACAACCAACACCGACAGCACAAACGAACCAGTCACCGGCAGCCGATAAACAAAATTCTGATCCAGCTTCCGATCAGTCTGATCCGGTTCAAAATTCAGAACAGAAAAAAGAAACCAAAGAAGAACGTGACCGCAGAAGGTACCGACTGGCACTGGCCGATGTACGTGACCTGCCAACAGCAAAAGAAGAGCTTGTAGATGATGGACGTATTCAGAATAAAAATATCGTAATTGATCTGCAACCTATATTTGTTCTTTCATCATACAACAAATTTGGATCGGATTACATTCATTCCCAGTATTACAATCTTGAACTCGAAACAATTAATAACCTGAACAACTACAATCCGGTTATTTCAATTTCGAACAAGCCAGCCAATGATTTGAAGGAAATTTTCAGGAACAACATTTTGTTTTTTAACGAAAAAATTAAAAATAACACTAACGAAAGCCTGAATTTTTTAAGCCGGGGAATTTTCTATTTCCTCGATAATGACTATGCCCGTTCGTTAAATGATCTTAAAAAATCGATTGACCTGAATGATAAAAATCTGCTGTCTTACTTTGCCCGTGCCAATTGTCGAATGAAAATGACCGATCAGTTTGAACAACTCAGGCAAAATTCGGATGCGATTAAAATAACGTTAAAAAATGACCCAATGAAAACCAATGAAACATTGGTTGAAACGGTGACCGACTACAATGATATTCTGAGCGATTATGCCACCTGCATCAGTCTGAATCCAAATTTCGCTTTTGCCTGGTTCAATCAATCCTATGTAAAATGCAAGCTTCACAATTATGAAGGAGCACTTGATGACCTGAATAAAGCGATAGACATCGAAAAAGATTTTGCAGAGGCATATTTTAACCGAGGATTGACAAAAATTTACCTTGACGATGTGGAAGGAGGCGCTATGGATCTCAGTAAAGCCGGTGAACTCGGAATTCAGGATGCGTACAATATTATCAAGCGGTACTGTAATTAAGCGTACTTTCGTAACTGATACAAAGCATTAATAACATGCAATATGCCAATCAACCTTTAGCAGAGCGCCTGCGTCCAACAACGTTAGACGATTACATCGGACAGGAACACCTGATTGGTGAAGGAGCTGTTTTACGAAAGATGATTGAATCTGGTAAAATATCGTCATTTCTGCTTTGGGGTCCGCCAGGTGTAGGAAAAACAACACTTGCCAAAATTATTGCAAATACTCTGAACAGGCCGTTTTACACATTAAGTGCAGTCAATTCAGGAGTAAAAGACGTTCGGGATGTCATTGATAAATCGCAGCGGAATCAATTTTTCAACCAACCCAATCCTATTCTTTTCATCGACGAAATTCACCGTTTCAGCAAATCTCAGCAGGATTCACTTCTTGGTGCAGTTGAGCAGGGAATTGTTACCCTGATTGGCGCCACAACCGAAAATCCTTCGTTCGAGGTCATTTCGCCATTATTGTCGCGCTGTCAGGTTTATGTGTTGAAATCCCTGGATAAAAAAGATTTACTGAAGATAGTTGAACTGGCGTTAACCAAAGATCCGTACCTCAAAACAAAAAGCATCCGGATTGATGAAGATGAGGCTTTGCTGCGCTTTTCCGGAGGAGATGCCCGAAAATTGCTGAATGTTCTGGAATTGGTAATCAACGCTGAAGAAAACGATGCAATCACAATTACCAACGATATGGTCATCGACCGGCTACAGAATAACATGGCCCTCTATGATAAAAACGGGGAAATGCATTATGATATCATTTCTGCTTTTATAAAAAGCATGCGGGGAAGTGATCCTGATGCATCGGTTTATTGGCTGGCACGCATGATAGAAGGTGGCGAAGATGTAAAATTCATTGCCCGGAGAATGTTGATACTGGCCGCTGAAGACATTGGTTTAGCGAATCCAAATGCACTTTTGCTGGCTCAGGGCACATTCGATGCAGTTCATAAAATAGGTTATCCTGAAGCACGGATCATTCTCTCACAATGCGCCATTTACCTTGCAACTTCGACTAAAAGCAATTCAGCATATGCTGCTATCGACGAGGCACTGGCTCTGGTTAAAGCTACCGGAGATCTACCGGTTCCCCTACACATCCGGAATGCTCCAACCAAGTTAATGAAAGAACTGGGCTATGGGAAAGAATACAAATATGCCCATTCGTTTAAAGATAATTTTGCCGAACAGGATTTTCTGCCGAAAGAAATAAAAAACAACCGATTGTACACACCCCAAAACAATCCGCTTGAGCTAAAAGTTCTGGAACGTTTAAAAAGTCTGTGGGGAAAACGCTACGACAAATAGATGCTGACGTCACAATTTCCCAAAAGTTCAGGAAGTAGATTTGACAGAAAAGTAATGTTACAAATCGATTAATTCCACAAGCCTATTCAAAAAAAAAGATTAGTTTCGCATCAACTAAACTTGACCAATGGAACTTATCAGAAATAAACTTCTTCCATTCAAAACGGTAACTCTGGACGATCTTGACAAAGTAAAACTGATGAACAGAAGTGATTCTAAGTTTTGCATGCACATCGCTCAATTACCTCATATACTGGAAGCTTTGTATGCTGAATATTCCATTCTGAAAATCAATGGAGAAATAATATTCCATTACGACAACACCTATTTCGACACGCCTGACAATAAGATGTTTATCTCGCATCAAAATGGGAAAAGAAACCGGTTTAAAATTCGGGTGCGTAATTATATTGAATCAAACCTAAATTTCCTGGAAATCAAGTTCAAAAATAACAAAGGACGAACCATAAAAGAACGGGTTGTAAAGCAGGAATTCGTGCCTGAATTTACAGCAAACGAGCAAATTTTTATTGAAAATGCGTGTCCTTATGATGGACATGTACTTGAACCTAAAATCAATAGTTTCTTTAAACGATTCACATTGGTAAATTCCCAGTTTACCGAACGTGTAACTATCGATATTGTTCCGGGATTCAGGAATCCTGAAAAAGAAATTACGTTGAGCAATCTGGTTATTGTTGAAGTAAAACAGAATAAATCGAGCGATCCGGCGTTAATTATCAAAGTTTTACAAGCAAATAAAATAAGTAGTAATGGCTTCAGTAAGTACTGTATTGGACGCTCTTTGCTCGAAGACGATATTAAAAAAAATAATTTCAAACCTCTCCTGCTAAAAATCAGGAAGTATTATTTCAACTAAACCACTAAATCATGCATGTGTTAAACATTTTATTACAAGCAGACTCTGGTATTGAATCATTGAAGCTTTTTGGCATGAAGCTGATTAATGTCGAAGATTTCATTTCGCTTCTGGTCCGGTTTTCGATGAATCTGATCGTAATTATCATCATCGTAATCGGATTATATGCCAAAACAAGCCGACGTAAAGATTTCTATTTCAGTTATATTGCAATAAGTATTGGCATTTTTCTTCTCTGCTTCCTTCTCGCCAATGTAAAAATGGAATTAGGCTTTGCACTGGGACTTTTTGCTGTATTCAGTATTATCAGGTACCGTACCGATTCGATTCCGATCAAGGAAATGACCTATTTGTTTGTCGTTATTATTGTTTCAGTAATTAACGCCCTGGCGAACAAAAAAATCAGTTACGTCGAATTATTTACAACAAACCTGTTGATCGTTGGCGGATTGTTTATTCTTGAGAAAATCCTGAATCTCAGACAGGAACTTTCGTACCGGATTCTATACGAAAAAATTGAAAATGTTCAAGCCGGACGTGAAGAAGAACTGCTTGCCGACCTGAAACTCCGAACCGGTATAAACATCAAACGATTTGAAATTGTTCGCATTGATTTTTTAAGAGACGTGGCTTATATCAATATCTATTTTGATATCAACGGTATGAAAAAAACTGAAATGCGATGAAGAATAAAGTCCTGTTTTTTATTATTCCATTGCTTTTAACTTTTTCAGGATATTCGCAAAGTCCGGCACCCTGGTTCGAACTTGGTTTAAGCAAGGAAGTTGTAAAAAACCTCAAAGTAGAATTCAATCCGGAATTGCGTTTGCTTGGCGATTATAAAATGGATTCATACATTATCGAAGGCGGACTTTCATATAAATTTCATAAATACCTGACATTAGCCAGCTACTATCGATACGAAGACACCTACGATTACAAAAAGTCGACCGGTGCCTATAAAGGACAGCTGAAATCAAACCGGATTGCGTTCGATGCCAAATCAGGAATTGAACTGTACCGTTTCAATTTCCAGGTTCGGATTCGTTACACCAACGGACTTTACGAAAATAATGATGTATCAGAATTTCGGTACAGGGCAAAAATCGACTATGATATTAAGGGGAGTAAATTCATTCCCTTTGCCTCGGTCGAACTATTTCACGACAAATCAATTTCTGAACTGGATAAGGAATTGATTTCAGGTGCACTTAAAGATATTTACAAGATTAGATATACTGCAGGACTGGAATACACAATCAATAAAAACAACGATCTAAGTCTGTTTTATCGGTTGCAAAACAATAGAATCAAGGATAGCTTTACCGATATTATTGGGCTGAGCTATAACCACGATTTCTGATTATTAGAACTTTCAGAATATTTGTAGAAGAAAACCGCAAAAAGTGTAAACAAAAAACTCCTTTTGCGGTTTTCTTATTTAGAATCAACTAACTTCACGAAAAATATATACAAGATGATTCCTAATCTAAGATACGAAAACTCAAATTTTATTTTACTTGCAGGTCCCTGCGTTATTGAGGGAGAAGAAATGGCGTTCAAGATTGCTGAAAAAATCGTCAAAATCTCTGATAAATTGCAGATACCTTATATTTTCAAGGGTTCATACCGGAAAGCCAATCGGTCACGTCTGGATTCATTTGCCGGAATTGGCGATGAAAAAGCATTGAAAATATTACGAAAAATTAGTGAAACTTTTAATATTCCGACTGTTACAGATATCCATTCAGCGCAGGAAGCAACCATGGCTGCCGAATACGTTGATATGCTGCAGATTCCGGCATTTCTCTGCCGTCAGACTGACATTCTGATAGCCGCTGCAGAAACCGGAAAAGCAGTGAACATTAAAAAAGGACAGTTTCTATCGGCCGAAGCCATGAAATTTGCGGTAGCAAAGGTTCGCGAAAGTGGCAACAGCAATGTTTTCCTTACCGAACGTGGTTCAACTTTCGGCTATTATGATTTGATTGTTGATTACCGATCCATTCCGGAATTACAGAAAAACAATTGCCCTGTTATACTGGATATTACTCATTCTCTGCAGCAACCAAACCAAGCAGGCGGAATTACCGGCGGACAACCACAGATGATTGAAACAATTGCCCGTGCCGGAATTGCTGTTGGAGTTGATGGTATTTTTATTGAAACACATCCAGATCCAGCCAATGCAAAATCAGATGGTGCCAATATGTTGCAAATTGATTTACTCGAAGGATTATTAACCAGGCTTGTCCAAATCCGACAAGTAGTAAAATCGTTTTAAAATGGAAGACAGGAGAAATTTCGTAATGAAAATTGCTGCAGGAATGGCCCCGAAAGGCTACATGTCCGTTTCAGGACAGGCAATTTCAAACGATGATCAAATAAAAAATCTATTTGTTCATCATGTATTTTTTTGGCTTAAAGAACCAGAAAACAAGGAAGAACGGATTCAATTTGAAAAAGGAATAAAAAATCTGAGAGCAATCCCTCAAATTCAATCGAGCCATATCGGAAGTCCTGTTGAATCGACCCGAGCAGTGGTTGATGATACGTTTACCTATTCTTATATGACTTTCTTCAGAAACAATGAAGATCAAACCATCTATCAGACCCATCCGCTACATCTTCAGTTTATAGAAGACTGCCAGCATCTTTGGGAAAAGGTTATTGTTTATGACGCTGCGGGTTAAACCGCTCCATGTTTCAGGTCTAAAATTTAAAGTTGGTTAACAGGGAATAATCTTAAGTCATTTATTGTCATTTGCTTCGCGTCATTTTTTACTATCAATGATATAGAATGACAATGAATGACAACTTAATGGCGATTAACAATAGTACCAGACTTTGAACTTTGAAAACCTGGGCTTAATGAAAGAACAAATACGCCAATAAAATGGCTGCCACAATGCCAACAAAGTCGGCAATTAGCCCGCAGGTTAGCGCATAGCGTGTGTTTTTTATTCCAACTGAACCGAAATATACTGCCAGAATATAGAAGGTCGTATCAGCCGAACCCTGAATGGTACAGGCAACGCGGCCGGCAAACGAATCGGCTCCGTACATTTTCATCGTATCAACCATCATTCCACGAGCTCCGCTGCCGCTTAAAGGTTTCATCAGTGCAGTGGGCAAAGCAGGTATAAAATCCGTATTAAAACCCATTTGCTGAAACGCCCAGCTTATTCCTGAAATAATCCACTCCAGAGCTCCTGAAGTGCGAAAAACGCCTATTGCTACCAGTATGGCAATCAGATATGGTATAATTACTATCGCGGTTCCAAAGCCATCTTTTGCACCTTCAATAAAGGCGTCATAAACGTTCACCTTTTTCCGGAGGGCAAGAAGCATAAAAGCAATGATGACACTAAAAATAATCAGGTTGCTCGCCACACCCGAAATGGCCTGTATCTGTTCTTTTTCCAATCCCGAAAAATACCAGATGATGGCTACAATAAAAGCTGTCAGACCACCCAAATAGGCCAGAATGGTTTTATCCAAAAGGTTGATTTTCTGATGCCAGGCAACCGAAATCAAGCCAGCCAGAGTGGAAAAAAAGGTAGCCAGCAGAATTGGAATAAAGACATCGGAAGGATTGACTGCACCCAATTGGACCCGGTAAACCATAATACTGATTGGAATAATTGTCAAACCGGATGCGTTGAGTACCAAAAACATGATCTGGGCATCGGAAGCAGTATCGGGTGTTGTATTAGTAGTTTGCATTTCCTTCATGGCTTTTAATCCCATTGGAGTCGCTGCATTATCGAGATTCAACATGTTGGCAGCAATATTCATCATGATGGAACCATACGCCGGGTGATCCTTTCCAAGCGATGGGAAAAGTTTATTAAAAAAAGGTCCGACCAATTTCGAAAATACCCTGACAACTCCACCCTTCTCTCCTATTTTCATAATGCCCATCCACAAGGTCAGAACACCTGTCAGTCCAAGTGAAATTTCAAAGCCGGTTTTCGCCATTTCAAAAGTCGAATTCATCATTTCGGAGAAAATATTCATATCTCCAAAAACAATCAACTTAATCAGGCCGATTACAAAAGCTACCACAAAGAAGAAAATCCAGATATAATTCAGTGCCATTAAAGTGATTTACAATTTTACGATTTACAATTCTACTGTCCGGCCATTCAACTATTGAAAGGTATTCCGCACTAAATATATATAAAAAAGCGGCTGCTCCATAATAGAATGAAGCAGCCGCCAGTATTATTTAAGATATGCAATTAGTAACCAGAATTTTGTACTAAAACGCCAGGTTGTAAATCGAGCTGAACTTGAGGAACAGGTTGATATTTATCTTTCTCATCAAAAGAAGTTCCTTTCATTACTTCAGGTCGTACACGTTGATCGGCAGCAGCAAAAGCATTTAATGTTGCAGCCATACTGCCTGGATTAGCTTTGTCCCAACGTCTCAGATCGAAAAAGCGGAAACCTTCAGTTGCAAATTCCAAACGATTTTCCCACTGAACTGCTTTCATTGCATAATTTTTGTCAGCGAATGAAGCATAAGTTCCAATTTTATAATTGGCAGCAGGTACGGTAAAGTCTACATATTGTTTCCAGGTATCTCCTGTATTAACATCAAGTGGTAATTTGTAGATGTTAACCTTACCCATGACTTTCTCATTACCAGCCCTGGTCCGGATCTGATTGACATAGTCCAGCGCTTTAGCCAGATCACCTTCATTCGCAGCGATTTCAGCTCTCCACAATAAAATTTGTCCGTAACGCAGGTAACGGATATTGTTGGAGTTGATACCTGTCTGCCAACCTGTAGTAGTCGACAAAGTATTCCTTTCAGATTTGTAGAAGAAAGTTTTTTCTACAGTATTGTAAGGTCCACCCCATGATTGGTCGCGAATCCAGTCCTGACCACGCATAATACCCCAATCCATGTATGGAAGTCCTCTGCGGCCCATAGTAAAGTCGATACGGGGATCAAGCAAATCAGTTGCAGGGATAAATTCATCTTTAGAAGCAATTCCCTGGTCGTTCTTTAAATCGGTATTGTTGAATGTATCAAACAATGGCAATCCGTTTGCATCCACTTTGAAAGCATTGGCCAGATTCTGAGTTGGCTGGTGGAAACCACAGCACATACCCAATTCAGGTGCATAAGGAGCATTTAAGCCAATACCTACTTCACCATTCAATGACTCATTAATATCATTCACACAACGCTGAATCTCAAAAATTGATTCCTTATTGTTATTCGTAGCAATGCGGAAGTTGTCAAAGAATTTTGGTGCAAGGCTAAATTGACCACTTGCAATGATTTCATCCAATAAAGGTTTGGCCGATGCATAATCGAGAACCTGAAGATATGCCCGTGCAGCAAGCGCTTTTGCAGCCCATTTGGTTGCACGTCCGACTTGTGACTGAGTTGCTGGAAGATTTGCTCCTGCAAATGCCAAATCATCAGTGATGAATTTCAAGACTACACCAGGTGCGTTATCATTTGAAATTGTGGCGGCATCAGCGATTTTATCCTCAGAAATGAGCGGAACTTTATCGCCAAAAACTAACCAGGATTCGAAATAATACATACCTCTCAGAAAACGTGCTTCAGCTTTTAGTTTAGTCGCTGTAGCTTCTGCAAGTCCTTCAGTTTTAGAAATTGCATTAAGGACAATATTACAACGGTTAACACCCATTCCAATATTTAATATCCATTTATCAGCAGGATAATTGTTCGTGGTAGACATTTCCCAGCGTTCAATTTCATTCACCGGAATCTGGTCACCAATATAAGAACCTTTTCCAGCATCGTCAGAAGCCACTGATCCATAGGTCCAGTTTGTGATAGAAGCACCCCAGCTTACAGTCCATAAAGCTGATCCTTCGACCATGCTGTAAGCTCCTGTCAACAAGGCATTAATTCCAGTTTCATTGTAAAATGAATTTTCAAAAGCGGAACCTTGCGGCGCTTTATCCAGAAATGAATCTGAGCAAGAATAAGACATGGCTATTAGAAAGCAAGTAGCCATTATAATTGATAGTTTTTTCATATCATTCTTTTTTTTAAATTAATAATATTCAAATTATAGTCCAATGGTCAAGCCCAATGAAAGCTGACGTGGTGTTGGCCATGCTCCTTTATCAACTCCCATCTGATTACCAGTATTCACTTCATTAGTCAATGTACTGATTTCAGGATCGAGCCCTCTGTATTTAGTAAGGGTGAACAAGTTGGTTGCTTCCAAATAGAAACGCAAGCTTTTCATCTTAAACTTTTCAGTTACATTTTCAGGAAGAGTATAACCTAATCTTAAAACCTTCATTCTCAGGTATGATCCGTCTTCGATAAAAGCAGTAGAAGCTTCCTGTGAATGAGCTGCACCATCGAGCATAGGCAGTCTGGCTGAAGTGTTGGTTGGAGTCCATGAATTATAAAGTGCATCCTGGCTTAATCCTCCGACAAACTGGCCATAATCGATCCAGCGACTGACATAGTTAATCAGGTCATTGCCATAACTTCCATAAAAGAACATATTCAAATCGAAGTTGGCATATCCAAGATCAATATTTAAACCTCCGGTCATTTTAGGATGTGGGTCACCGATATAAGTACGGTCTTTGTCCATCGTAATTTTTCCATCATTATTTAAATCGCGGTATTTGAAGTGACCTACAGTAGTATAATTATCAAACTGAGGAGCAGCAGCGGCTTCAGCAGCAGTCTGGATAATACCATCAGAGATCAAACCATAGAACATTGGGAAAGCCATGCCTGAAGTTGCACGGGTGTATTCCACCTGACGTTCTGAATAGCCAACTACTTCTTTCAAATTATCGGAAAGTGATACCACCTCGTTTTTGTAATGCGACAAAGTAAGGTTGACGGCATAAGTCAGCTTGCCACCCACTAAAGAGTTGCGGTATCCAAGTTCAAAATCAACACCGGTGTTTTTCATTTTACCAATATTCACATAAGGAGGAGTAGCAATACCCATTACCTGTGGCACACTTAAACGATAAAGCATGTCAGAAGTATTCCGTTGCCAAACATCAATAGCTGCAGTTAATTTTCTGTCGAACATAGCAGCATTTACACCGAGATTTACGGTTTGAGTAGTTTCCCAGCTTACATCAGGGTTACCTGTTGTCGATGGCTCAAAACCTGCAACAGAAGAACCTGTTGATCCGTTTAAATTATAAGCAGCGGTATAACCATTTGTTCCATAAGTAGAGAACATGTTGTATTCTCCGATACGGTCGTTACCTGTATTACCCCAGCCTGCTCTCAGTTTAAGCATATCCAACCAGCTTTTCGAACCGGCCATAAAGCTTTCTTTGCTCAATTCCCAGGCAGCAGAAGCAGCAGGGAATACTCCAAAGCGTTTGTCTGCACTAAAGCGGGAAGAACCGTCACGACGTACCGTAGCTTCCATGAAGTATTTTCCCATCAAGTCATAATTGGCACGACCAAATTGAGAGAATAAAGCCCATGATGATGCATTTCCGTCATTCACTTTGTTCAATTCGCCTGAAGCAAGTTGCATATATTCAGGAGCCATTGAAAAATACTGGCTACGTCCGGCACTCATCCACTGATAATTGCTTTCAACAGCTTCTGTTCCTACAACTACATTCAATTTATGAATTTCATTCCAGGTCTTATTAAAATTCAATGTATTTGCCCAGTTCCATAAAATGGTATAATTTGATTCCACGCTCAAACCAGCAACTTTATTAGGTTCTGCATTTTCATAAGTTGGCATGGTATAATTCTTGGCATTCCATTGTTGCATATTATAACCGAAAAGGGTTTTAAATGTTAAGCCTTTCATGAGGGTAGCTTCACCAAACATATTTCCGAGTACACGGAAAGTTTTTCCATTATTGTTTGCTGCATGGGCGAGGCCTGCAACAGGGTTGGCTGCATTTCCGGTTCCGGGAGCTCTTGTTCCTGCAAAATTTCCCATTATATCATATACCGGAACGATAGGTTGCATGCGGTAGGCCATAGATATAGGTGATCCTTCGCCATTGTTAGAGAAGTCTCCACTTTGATCGATTAAAGTAGCCTGAAGTGACTCACCAACTTTGAGCCAGTTAGCAAACTTGGTATCGGCATTCACGCGGAAATTGTATCTTTTGAATCCAGTATAGACCAGGAAGCCTTTTTCGTCCAAATAATTTCCGGATAAGGAGTAGGTCGATTTTTCACCACCGCCCGAAATAGAAAGGTCATATTCCTGAGTGCTACCCGTACGATAGATTTCGTCATACCAGTTTGTACCGAGTTTATTGGCTTTATAAATCTGGTAATCAGGATAATTATATTTTGAAGCTGCAGCAGAAGGATCACCTTCCATTGTGGCTGCAGGAAGAATATAATCAGGAATAACCGGACTTCCACCTGTACCATATTGTGGAGAATTCGGTGCAGCACCTTTATTTTTGGCCATCATCCATACTGCATCACCGTACTGTTTTGTATTCAACATGTCATACTGATTCGATGCTTGCGAAATTCCAGTCCGGACTGAAAGTGTGATACTTGGTTCCTGATTGGCTTTTCCGTGTTTGGTGGTAATCAGAATTACACCATTAGCACCGCGGCTACCATAAATAGCAGCAGATGAAGCATCTTTCAAAACAGTGATCGATTCTACATCATTTGGACTAACTGTGTTATTTGGACCTACCGGAACTCCGTCAATTACATACAAAGGATTCGGATCGTTGATTGTACCAATACCATGGATACGGATAACGCCTTCTGAACCCGGAGTATTTGAAGAGTTCACAGTAACACCCGATACTTGCCCCTGCATACGGGCAACCACACTTGGTGCACTTGAAATTTTCATCTGTTCCTTCGAAACTGTTGAAATGGATCCGGTGAGTTCTTCTTTCATACGGGTACCATAGCCAACTACTACAACTTCGTCAACACCGATAAATTCAGGTGCCATAGTAACTGCAAAATTGGTTTGAGTTCCAATAGCCATTTCCTGGCTTTTCATTCCTACAAAAGAAATACTAAGATCTGTTGCATTAGCAGGGGCAGAAAATGAAAATTTGCCATCCATGTCAGTAACGGTACCGATTGTTGTTCCTTTTACTACTACGGTAACACCGGGAATCGCAACTCCGTCTTCGCCAACTACAGTGCCTGACAGTGTTTTTTGTTGCGCAAAAGAGGTAAGAGCTAAAAAGCAGGATAAAAACAGCATCGATGCTATTCGCCAGATACCTTTTAATTTACTTTTTTCCATAAGTTTTTGAATTTAGTTTTTGTTAATTAGATGATTAGAAATAACTTGATTAAGAAAAGTCATGATTGACTTCCAAATTACTTTGATTAGGAGATTTACATAGGCATTCTGTTTTTTGAGATTTTATTATTGTTTTTGACGTATTCAATTCTAAAAATCATCTGACAATAAACACATGTCCACATGAAATATTAACGAATAAGGCTAATGAAAAAATAATGAAATTATGCTGATTTTGCTGTTTGGAATCGGAATGCAAAAAGATATATCATATGAATTAACTCAATTATTAATCTGAATTTTATTCGCATGTCAAATTTTAGTTTCTGATTGTCAATTTGTGATTATTAACTTAGCGTAAATATAACAATATTTGAATAGTTAAAATGTGTTAAAGAATATTTTTTTTATTAATTATTTAGCAATTAATTAACAGGCTATTAACTAAATACAAAAACATACCATTATTGGAAATTATATTGCATTGAAAATTGTTAATCAGAAGAACTCAGAAAATCAAGTTTTTACTTCAACTAAAAAACAAAAGTTGCTTAACTCAAATATGTTCTGTTTTCTATATCTAATTTCAGGAAAAAGCAAAAGGTCATCCCGAAATGAAATTCAGGATAACCTATTCAATTAAAATTTAAAGACATAAAGTTTTACAAACTCATCATTTATAACTCATATCTATCTTAGTCTTTGTATTCGTCCCAGCTTTTTATCGTCAAATCTTCAAGACCATATTTGCAGAATGCATAAATGAATGCACTGGCTACCCGAGCATTTGTGATGAGCGGAATGCTGTAATCAATGGAGCTGCGGCGAATGGTGTATCCGTTGCTGATTTCGCGTGTTGTGTGATCTTTCGGAATATTAATTACCAGATCAATCTTCTTATCCTTGATAAACTCCAGTGTGTTTGGGTGTTTATCCGTTTCATCGGGCCAGTACAAACGAGTTGAATCGACGCCGTTATCGGCCAGAAATTGTTGGGTTCCACCAGTAGCAAACAGTTTAAATCCGCGCTCGGCAAGCATTTTGGCACTACTCAGCAATTCAATTTTTGAACGAGCCGGTCCCGAAGAAATCAGAATATTTTTCTTTGGAATAGTATATCCAACCGACAACATCGATTTCAGGATGGCTTCGTAAAAATTTTCGCCAATACAGCCCACTTCTCCGGTTGACGACATATCGACACCCAAAACCGGGTCAGCATTCAGCAAACGTGCAAATGAAAACTGCGGAGCCTTTACACCCACATAATCAAGTTCGAAAAGCGATTTATCCGGTTTCCGGAAAGGAACATCGAGCATAACCTGGGTGGCAATTTCAATGAGGTTATATTTCATCACCTTCGATACAAAAGGGAAACTGCGTGAAGCCCTGAGGTTACATTCAATGACTTTGATGTCGTTATCTTTTGCCAGCAATTGCATATTGAATGGTCCGGTAATATTCAGTTCTTTGGCAATCTGCCGGGCAATTTTCTTAATCCGGCGGATGGTTTCGACATATAATTTCTGAGGTGGAAAAACGATGGTTGCATCACCTGAGTGAACTCCGGCAAACTCGACATGTTCCGAAATCGCATAGGCCACCACTTCACCATTTTTGGCAACCGCATCAATTTCAATTTCTTTTGCCTGCTCAATAAATTCTGAAACAACCACCGGATGTTCCTTTGAAACATTGGCAGCCAGCGTCAGGAAATGCTGCAACTGGTCTCTGTTCGAAACCACGTTCATGGCAGCTCCTGAAAGCACATACGAAGGACGAATTAAAACCGGAAAACCCACTTCATCAACAAACTTATAGATGTCTTCGATGCTGGTTAATTCTGACCAGCGCGGCTGATCAATTCCAAGGTTATCGCATAAGGAACTGAATTTTTTACGGTCTTCGGCACGATCGATATTCAAGGGAGAAGTTCCCAAAATCGGCACATTCTGCCGATGTAATTTCATAGCCAGATTGTTCGGAATCTGGCCACCCATTGAAAGAACCACGCCTTTCGGCATTTCAAGGTCAACAATATCCATTACCCGTTCAAATGTCAGTTCGTCAAAATATAGCCGGTCACAGGTATCATAGTCAGTACTCACCGTTTCCGGATTGTAATTGATCATGATGGAGCGGTAATTCTCTTTGTGAATGGTTGTAATTGCATTTACGCTGCACCAGTCAAACTCTACCGAACTTCCGATACGGTATGCTCCTGAACCCAAAACGATCACCGATTTATCATCGCGTGGAAATTCCACGTCATGTTCGTTTCCGTTGTATGTCAGGTACAGGTAATTGGTTTGAGCAGGATATTCACCGGCCAGAGTATCAATTTGTTTTACTGATGGAAGTATATTTTTGCTTTTGCGCCATTCACGGACGATCAACAAGTCTCTGTTAATATTTTTATTGTTCGATTTCAGCACCAAACGGGCCAGCTGAAAATCGGAATATCCTTCTTTTTTTGCCTGAAGCAGCAATGAATCATCCAAAGACTGAAGTGAATTGACTTGCTCAAGCTTATTCTTTGTCAAATGAATATTGTGCAGTTTTTGCAGAAACCAGCGATCAATTTTTGTCTTTTCATAAATTTCGTCAACCGAGTAACCTTTATTAAAAGCCTCAGCAATTGCGAAGATTCGCCGATCAGTTGGATTGCTCAATTCCTCATCAATCTGTTCAATGGTGATTTCCTCGTTGTTGGCCACAAAACCATGCATTCCGATTCCAACCATCCGGATTCCTTTTTGAATGGCTTCTTCAAACGATCGGCCGATCGACATGATTTCGCCAACCGATTTCATAGAACTTCCCAGATTTTTCGACACTCCGGAAAATTTATTCAAATCCCATCGCGGAATCTTACAAACGATGTAATCGAGTGCTGGTTCGAAAGCAGCAGTAGTCACTTTGGTAACCTGGTTTTTTAATTGATGTAATCCGTAGCCCAGACCCAGTTTGGCGGCTACAAAAGCCAGCGGATAACCGGTTGCCTTGGAAGCCAGTGCCGAAGAGCGCGACAAACGGGCATTTACCTCAATCACCCGGTAATCTTCGGAATGCGGATCGAGGGCATACTGAACATTACATTCGCCCACAATTCCGATGTGACGGATAATTTTGATAGCCAATGCCCGCAGCTTATGATATTCGGAGTTGGAAAGTGTTTGCGAAGGAGCCACAACAATACTTTCACCGGTATGGATTCCCAGCGGATCGAAATTCTCCATATTACACACTGTGATGCAGTTATCGAACCGGTCACGAACCACTTCGTATTCCACTTCTTTCCAGCCTTTAATCGATTCTTCAACCAGAATCTGTGGCGAGTAGGTGAATGCTTTCGAAGCCAGGGATTCCAACTCAACGTCATTTACACAAAAGCCACTACCAAGCCCACCCAGCGTGTATGCAGCACGGATGATAATTGGATATCCAACGATTTTAACCGCTGCAAATGCTTCTTCCATGTTCAAACAGGCAATGCTGCGCGGGGTTAGTACGTTGATTTCTGCCAGTTTTCCGGCAAAGATTTCGCGGTCCTCGGTATCAATAATCGACTGAACAGGCGTTCCGACCACTTTTACATTATATTTTTCAAGTATCCCGGTTCGAAAAAGTGCCACACCGCAATTCAAAGCAGTCTGTCCGCCAAAAGCCAATAAAATGCCATCAGGTTTTTCCTTGAGGATAACCTGTTCAACAAAAAATGGTGTGATAGGCAGAAAATAAATCCGGTCGGCAATATCTTCCGAAGTCTGAATGGTTGCAATATTCGGATTGATCAGAATGGTCTCCACATTCTCTTCCTTCAGAGCTTTCAATGCCTGTGATCCTGAATAATCGAACTCACCGGCCTCACCGATTTTGAGTGCTCCGGATCCCAGAACGATTACTTTTTTAATATTAATATCTATCATGATGTTTTAATGTTTCAAGTTAAAAGCCCCCTCTAAATCTCCCCCGAAGTGGGAGACTTTAGGTTGCAGATATTCATAGTATCTTCTTTTTTTAAACTTCATTCAAGAGCCAGCTCTTTAAGCCCCCTCTTTCGGAGGGGGTTTGGGGGAGGCCTCTACTTTTTCGTCCTTTTATATTCGATCACATTGTTCATGAAATCATCAAACAAAAACTCGGTATCAACCGGTCCGCTGGCAGCTTCAGGATGGAACTGAGTCGAAAAGAATGGTTTGGTTTTGTGACGGATTCCTTCATTGGTTTGGTCGTTTACATTGGTGAACAATGGTTCCCAATCTTCAGGCAATGTTTTGGTATCAACCGCGAAACCGTGGTTCTGCGAAGTAATGAAACAACGGTCGGTTCCCTGCAGCAACACGGGTTGGTTGTGGCTGCGGTGACCGAATTTCAGTTTGTAGGTTTCAGCTCCTGCTGCACGCGCCAGCAACTGGTTTCCGAGGCAAATACCCATAATCGGTTTCTCAGCCTCCATGGTTTTACGGATGTTTTCAACCGTCGCATCACACAAAGCCGGGTCACCCGGGCCATTCGAGAGGAAAATGCCATCAAAATCTTCACCACTAAAATCGTAGTCCCATGGAACAACAATGACTGTTGCATTTCGATTGATTAAGCATCTAATGATATTGTATTTCACTCCGCAATCCACCAAAACAATGCGGTGTTCTCCGGTTCCAAAAGTTTCAACCGCATCGCAACTGGCAATAGCAACCAGGTTTTCCTGATTGGGATCGTAAAAATCGATGACTTCATCTTCAAACTCTATCTTGCCAAGCAAAGAACCTTTTACGCGGATAATTTTAGTCAACGCTCGGGTATCAATTCCAAATAAACCGGGAACTTTGTGCTCTTTCAGCCAGTCGCCCAAGCTTTTGATTGCATTCCAATGACTGTATTCAAACGAATAATCCGAAACAATCAAACCGGTTATATGAATTTTATCTGATTCATAAAACTCAGACAAACCTTGATTTTTCGAATCCTTTGGCACACCATAATTTCCTATCAGCGGGAAAGTTGAAACAAGGATTTGGCCGGTATATGAAGGATCTGTTAAACTTTCTGGATAGCCAGTCATAGCGGTATAAAAAACGACTTCTCCAGCTACTGATTTTTCATATCCGAACGACTTTCCTTCGAAAGTTGTTCCGTCCTCAAGAATCAATCGGACTTTTCTAAGTTGTGTCATTGTTGCAATGCTAAATATTAAAAAAAATGCGTTTGGCTACGGCTGTAGGGCAAACGCATGGTTGTTATTTTTAAACAAACTTTCTTTTCTATGGAACTTCGGGATTTCAACCCGGAACATTTCAAGTTTCAATTCGTTTGTGTTTTTATTTCTGCCACAAAAATAGATATTATTTTCTGAAAAAAAAGTTTGTTGTTAATATTTTTGCATATTTTTGCATCGGTAATGTATAAATATACAAAATGAAGAATCGCACCAAAAGGCAGCTTGCTATCAAACAGGCAATTCTCAGTGGCCGGATCGGCAATCAGGATGAGCTTTTGCACATCATGAAAGATCAAGGCTTTGAGTTGACGCAGGCTACGCTTTCGCGCGATTTAAGAATTCTGAAAGTTGCAAAAGTTTCAGATCAGGCACTGGGCTATATTTATGCAATTCCTGAATCGTTAAATTCTGAGAATCAGCGCGAAAATTCACGCGTTAACTTTCTGGCCGATGGATTCCGTGATTTACAGTTTTCCGGAAATCTGGCCGTGATGAGAACCGTACCGGGATATGCCAGCAGTCTGGCCGTGGCAATCGACAAGGCTGAATTGTATGAAATCATTGGAACCATTGCAGGTGACGATACCATTCTGATCATCATGCGAGAAGGAGTTTCGCCAGGCGACCTGAAGAACAGCCTGATCCTGATTATGCCGAAACTGGAAGAGAAGTTCGGATAGCCCCCTTCCCGTTCCCCCTTGGGGGGAAAGCTTGGGCGACCAGAATAATTTTGAGTTCAGCCCTGAAAGGGCGGAATTTCAATAGCCCCGAGTTTCAACCCGGGGGCAAATGAATAGAAAAGGAAAACCGTCCGCGGAAATGCAAAAGACAAAGCATGATTCAAGTTTCGGACGGAATAGAAATAAAATTTGAAAAAGAAATACAGGACAAAACGATTTGTGAGGATTTTGAAATTCCTGAAAACAAAAATTTATTAAAAGCAAAAATGAAAGAACTTAACAATATTCAGGTATTGGTTGCCACCGACGAACATCTCAAATATGTTGAAGCGGTGAACGATGCCATCGACATTGCTTCGAAAGAGCGCGGAACTGGTATTGCCCGCCGAACCTATGATTACATCGCCTCCAAAATGCTGGATGGAAAAGCAATAATTGCCCTCGAAAACGGCGATACATTTGCTGGTTTCTGTTATGTGGAAACCTGGGGCGACAAAAGCTTTGTGGCCAATTCAGGATTAATTGTAGTTAAAGAATACCGCAGCATCGGACTGGCAACTGAAATAAAACGAAAAGCATTCACACTCTCGAGGGAAAAATTTCCGAATGCCAAAATTTTCGGACTCACAACCGGATTGGCCGTTATGAAAATCAACCACGAATTGGGATATCGCCCGGTTACTTTTTCGGAACTGACTGACGATGAAGACTTTTGGAAAGGTTGCCAAAGTTGTGTAAATTACGATATTTTGCAGCGTACCGGAAAAAGCAAATGCCTCTGCACAGGAATGGTTTTCGACCCGGCTTGGGAAAAAGATAAAAAAGTCGAAGAGAAGAAGCAAAGCAATGGCTGGGCCATAAAAGGAACATTACTTGACATCATAAATAAATTGAAACCCAACAGAAACGGATCACTGCCTAAACGCGTTTTCGGTTTTATACTGTTTAAAAAGCAAACATCATGAAAGATAAAGTAGTTTTAGCATTCAGCGGCGGATTGGATACATCGTATTGTGCCAAATACCTGTCGGTTGAAAAAAATATGGATGTGTACACGGCCATTGCAAATACCGGTGGATTTAGTCAGACCGATTTGGATGCAGTGGAAAAAAAAGCATATCAGCTTGGCGCTGTCAAACACGTCGCTATCGATGTAACCGACACTTATTATGAAAAAAGCATCAAATACATGGTTTTCGGAAATATTCTCCGGAACAATACCTACCCGATTTCGGTAAGTTCTGAACGTGTTTTTCAGGCCATTGCCATCATTGATTATGCCAAGCAAATCGGCGCAAAATATGTAGCACACGGAAGTACCGGCGCCGGCAACGACCAGGTTCGTTTTGATTTGACGTTCCAGATTCTGGCTCCTGAAATTGGCATCCTCACTCCTACCCGCGATTTGGAACTGAGCCGTCAGGAAGAAATTGACTACCTTAAAAATCACGGTGTCGAAGCCGATTGGAAAAAGATGGATTACTCCATCAACAAAGGACTTTGGGGAACAAGTATTGGCGGAAAGGAAACTTTGAAGTCGAATCAGACACTTCCTGAAGAAGCATATCCTTCGCAACTGACCGAAACCGAAGAAAAAGAAATTACCCTCGATTTTGTTGGCGGAGAATTACAAGGTGTGAATGGGGAAATGTTTAAAAATCCGGTCAATGCAATCCGTGCACTCGATGCTTTGGCTTCTCCGTTTGCCATTGGCCGCGATATGCACATCGGCGATACCATTATCGGCATCAAAGGCCGTGTTGGATTCGAGGCAGCTGCTCCGATTATCATCCTGAAAGCACATCAGATGCTTGAAAAACACACCCTTACCAAATGGCAGCAATACTGGAAAGAGCAGCTTGGAAACTGGTACGGAATGTTTCTGCACGAAGCATTGTACTTTGAACCGGTGATGCGCGATATCGAAAAATTTCTTGAAAACTCGCAGCAAACCGTTACAGGTAAAGTGATTGTGAAGCTCAAACCTTACAATTTTGTATTGGTTGGTGTTGAGTCTGATCACGACTTGATGCGTTCGGAATTTGGCGAATACGGCGAGAAAAACTCGGCCTGGACAGCCGACGATGTAAAAGGATTCACCAAAGTACTTTCTACTTCATTGAAAATTCACAACTCGGCAAACCATGGGTTCAGCCCCCTCTAACTCCCCCGAAGGGGGATAATATTGCTGGTAATCTGTAGATTATCGCATTTTATTAAAACTGAATTCATTACCATGAAACAAAATATTACAAACACCGATTCGCTTACTCAAAGCAAAGCCTTCCCCCTTCGGGGGAATAAGAAGGGGGCTGTTTCTGTTGGAATTATAGGTGGCGCCGGATACACTGCCGGAGAACTCATCCGAATATTGTTGAACCATCCGCAAGCTGAATTGACTTTTGTACAAAGCAGCAGCAACGGAGGCAATTTGCTATCGGATGTGCATACCGACTTGTTGGGTGACTCTGAAATTCGATTTGTTTCTGAAGCTGAATTTTCTCTGATAGATGTGGCTTTTTTCTGCATGGGGCACGGAAAATCGAAAGAATTTCTGCAAAAAAATACTATTCCTGATAATGTAAAAATCATTGACTTGAGCCACGACTTCCGACTGAAGCGTGAAGGAAATGATTTTGCCTACGGCTTGCCGGAACTGAACCGGGAACTCATTCGCGAGTCAAATCGCATTGCCAACCCGGGATGTTTTGCTACCGGAATTCAATTGGCAATTCTTCCATTGGCTGCTGCTGGCTTGATAAAAGATGAACTGCATGTGAATGCCATTACCGGATCAACTGGCGCCGGACAATCTCCCACTGAAACATCACATTTCAGTTGGAGAAACAACAACATTTCAGTTTACAAAGCATTTGAGCACCAACACCTAGGCGAAATTATTCAGAGTTTAGAACAGTTGCAGTCTGATTTCAGATTCGATATCAACTTTATTCCCGTTCGCGGAAATCATACACGGGGCATTTTCGCTTCGGTTTACACCAAATTTGAAGGTACTTTAAAAGAAGCGATCAAGATTTATCAGGATTATTACGCTTCGCACCCGTTTGTGTTTGTAAGCAATTTGAATCCCGATCTGAAACAGGTAGTAAATACAAACAAAGCAATAGTTTATCTCGAAAAACACGGCAACAAACTCATGATTCTTTCGGTAACCGACAATCTGCTGAAAGGCGCATCAGGACAAGCAGTTCAGAACATGAACCTGATGTTTGATCTGGAAGAAACAATGGGGCTGAATTTGAAAGCTGTGGCATTTTAACAGCCTCCCCCAGCCCCCTCCCAAAGAGGGGGAGATTTTCATCCTGCAAATTTCATGATGAATGATTTTTTAACAATATTTTCACCAGCGCTTTTTTAAGCCTCCCTTTTGGGGAGAGGTTTGGAGGGAGCTAAGCTTTATAAACTAAATGAAAAGAGAGAATTCAATAAATTACAAATCGCTTAAAGCCTCCCCCTCGGGGAGGTTGGAGGGGCTTCTATGAATCTATTCGACGTATATCCGTTACTTGACATCACTCCTGTTAAAGGCGAAGGATGTTATATCTGGGACGAACACGGTACTAAATATCTTGATTTGTACGGTGGTCATGCCGTGATTTCGGTTGGCCATTCGCACCCGCACTATATCAGCAGGCTTACCAGCCAATTGAATCAAATCGGATTCTATTCCAATTCGGTTCAGATTCCACAGCAAATTGAATTGGCCAACAAATTAGGTCAACTTTCCGGATATCCTGACTACCAGTTATTTCTGGTTAATTCGGGAGCAGAAGCCAATGAAAATGCATTGAAACTTGCTTCTTTTGTAACCGGAAGAAAAAAAGTCATTGGCTTCAAAAAAGGCTTTCATGGTCGTACATCTGCGGTTGTTGCGGTCACCGACAATCCGAAAATCATAGCTCCAATTAACGAATCATCCAATGCGATTATTCTTCCTTTCAACAATCTTGAACTTTTGGAAGAACAATTGAAAACCAATGAAATTGCCGGAGTTATTATCGAAGGAATTCAGGGAATCGGTGGAATTCATGTTCCTGCAGAAGGTTTTTTAGTTGGAGCTGAAAAACTTTGCAAACAATACGGTGCCTTGCTGATTCTGGATGAAATACAGTCAGGTTACGGACGAAGCGGAAAATTCTTCGCACATCAGTACACCGATGTAAAGCCTGATTTAATTACAGTGGCGAAAGGAATGGGGAATGGATTTCCAGTTGGTGGATTGCTGATTGCACCTGAGATAAAAGCCTGGCATGGTATGCTTGGAACCACTTTTGGCGGGAGTTATCTGGCCTGCGCTGCAAGTCTGGCCGTCCTGGAAATCATGGAAAATGAGAACCTGGTTGAAAATGCCGGAAAAGTTGGCAGCTACCTGATCGAAAAACTAAGGCAATTTTCTGGCATAAAGGAAGTTAGAGGAATGGGCTTAATGATCGGACTGGAATTCGAACATCAAATTAATGACATTCGTCATGTTTTGTTAAAAAAACATCATATTTTCACCGGAGTTTCAGGAGCAAATACAATCAGGTTACTTTCTCCGCTAACTTTGAGCAAGGAACAAGCTGATGTTTTCCTTAAGGCGTTGGCTGAAACGATTTAGAAGTGAGGAAAAGAAAATGCAAAAATGTTTCCTGTCGTTTAAATTGTAAACAGTAAATTACTTAATAGTAAATACTTAGAATATGATTGACCAGAAAATTACCATTATCGGTGGAGGAAATTTAGGTGGCGCTGTTGCATTTGGTTTAATTAAATCGAAGCAAATAC
>CAIPKZ010000346.1 GCA_903865775.1 uncultured Prolixibacteraceae bacterium
CGTATTTGGTCAGCAAATATTGGAGCAAATCGGCTTCAATCAACACTTCATCGACTGTCCGTACAATTGAATCGCCATGGAAATGAGGATAGTTTTCGTTGCCCAGCAATTCAACAAAAGCATGTTCTAATTTTTCTTCGGTAAATTTCATTTACACCTGTTTTTTAATTTGCCAAAATCCTTCTTTTTTCCCACCCATTCTCTCAATAAGCTCTTCTTTCTTTAGTTTTTTTATGTATGTTTCAGCAGACCTACCCGATACACCGAGTATCAATCCAATTTCTTCTGCAGTTATTTCTGGAGCTAAGATTATAATTATCAAAGAATTAATTGGATTGGATAAGTTCTTTTCCGAAGCTTTTCCGAAGCTTTTCCGAAGCTTTTCCGAAGTTATTCCGAAGTTATCTTGAAGATACTCCGTAAATACCTCGTAATTACTTTGGATAAAGTCCAAATTCTTTGAGGGTTCTGTTACAATGCGCTGAGAAATTGATCCGAATTCTTTCCGAATTCTCTCCGAAATCATCCCGAATTCCTTCCGAATTCCCTCCGAATCCTCTGGTTGCTGAAGGTTGAATATGGTTACTTCAACACCACCATTCATTTCTTTTATTTCCGGTTCGGGTAAACCGGCTTCTTTACACGAATTGATGATTTTGAGTGTACCGCGTCCCCAGGTGTCAATATAACCGGCAAAAAAGCAAGCATTCGCAATGATAGGGTTGCGTGGACGGGAGTTGTGATCCGATTTCAAATCTTCAAGACTTAAACCGAATGGTAATCCGCCTTCATTCCAGATTGAAAGTTTGTCGTCGAACACCCGCATTTGAACAGTTGCTCCCATGTAGGTGCGATGAACCAACGCATTTAACAGCATTTCGCGCAGCGCCTGAATGGGGTACTGGTCTTTTTCCACACGCTGAAAACCTTCAAAAGCAACGGGGCGTGTCAGAAATTTGTAATTCAACTGAACCTGAACTTCATGCAACATCTGAACCAGATTACCTTCTACTACTTCATGAAATTTCAAATCCGAAGCATCTTTGCCAAACCGACCTATTTTTACCTGAATATTCGGATAAAAGCGCATGGGCTCTTTACCAAAAATGATAATGGCTGCACGTTTTAGCTTTTTCCCGTCAGTAAGTTTTAGCTTTTCCAAGATCTGAAAAGTAGATAAACCTTTTGTTTCGGGCATTCTGCCTTTTTCGTTGCTGTCGGCTATAAATTTTGCAATACTTGTTTCATCAATGTCTTTTACAGTTGCCCCTTCTTCAATAACGTCATCCCATGTTTTGCCTGCTTTTTTGAGCAAAAACTCGTTCAATTCAACGCCTGTAAGTTCCATTTTTGTGCTGCCCGAACGGTAATAATACCTGCCGCGCAACGAAACAGCGACCGAATAAGGATTGACTTTAATGGAGATGTATTTATTTCCTTCTTCGTCGTGCAACTGCACATCGCAGATAATCCCCATGGCGTTACGAATTTTATTGGGGATATCTTCCAACAACCGGGAGTAATCGGCCAGGTGCACTACCTTTCCGGCATCGTTTCGCCCAATATAAATAACGCCACCAATGGCATTGGCAAAACCACAAACCCATTTCAGGTAATCATCGTGCCAGCTTTGTTTGTATTCTATGTTTTGCTGTTCGGGCATATCATTTCAAATTTTTACAGTAATTTTTATTTAAGTGTAGCCTCATACTATATTCCAGTTTTTCAGGGTTGGCAAATCACTTTCTTTCATACCCAGTTCATACGATGACAAGGGGTTCAGGCTTTCTTTTAGTTTTTGTAGATTTACTGTATTATTCGCATTTTCTAAAATTGCACCCAGCAAGGCCCGCACTCTTGGCGGATAGAGTATGGCGTATTTCAGCATTTCGACAATCTGTTTTTCGTCGAGGTCTTTAATTTTACCGCTCAGTATTTTTACCGAAGTTTTTACATTGCTGTCCGGAATTCGCTTGATGTCTTTAAATGCATCTAAAAAGCCCAAAAGTTCATAATTTCGGTCGGTTACTTCAGCATAACTTTTTACTGCATCGGCTTTTAATGCTCCCCGATTAATGGAAATGCGCTTGCTCCTACTGGCTATTTTGATGCGGAATGCCATTTGCGTGGTTAGCCCCAATCGGTTGTATAACGAGAAACCGGTTTCGTAGGCGATGCGTTTGCCGTTTTCAAACAAATAAGTACGCAATTGTTCGTTGTAATCGGGTTTGAGTTCTCCAAAAACGGTTTGTTTGGGTTTGTAAAATACTCCCTTCGATATTTTTTTGACAATACCTTTTGACTGTAATCGTTCCATTACCTTGGCGGCAGTTTGATAATCTTCGGTGGCAATACCCAAATCAGCATACCCAAAGGTTTTGCCTTCGGGTAACTCTTTTATCTTATTTCGTATATTCTGGGTCAATTTCATGCTGCGAAGATAGTTACAATTTTAAAATGTCAAGTTTTTTGATCAGAAAACATGACATTTTGAACACCATTTAGTAATTCGGTTAAGTGAGGTTTTCTTCGGTGAATCTTATCTTTCAGGCTTTCCAAGTTTCTTAATATCTTCCTCTATTTCCCGGAGACTTTGCTCTTTTTCGATTGCTTTTTGAGCAATCGTGTATTTTTCGTATTCTTCGCCCGATTTCTTCAAGGCTTTCTCGTGGCTAATTTTTCCGGCATGATTGAGCAACTCCCGTCTGTTTAGTTGTAAAATAATGTCCAGTCGTTGTATCCAGTCGGCCATGTACATGGGTACGCGTTGCTGCGCCATGGTTTCGGCAAATGCCAGATATTGCTCGACCAATAAGCCCAACAGTTTTATTTCATCCTCATTCAGGTAGTTTTTGGCAATGCTTACATCCGATTTTTTGATTGCCGTTGTTCCCTTTTTGTCATACGATTGCATTCCCATGAGCGGCAAAGAGGCATCAACCCTCCGGTAAACCAACTCGGCTGCGGTTTGCTGACTGATTGCCCAAAGTAACTTATTTTGAACTACTTTAAAAAATTCAATCGTCCTTTCGTCTTTGGGGTCGTAGTCGATACTGGTCGTATAAATATCTTTTATTTTTTGGTAGAAGAAGCGTTCCGAAATCCGGATCTCCCTGATGCGTTCCTGGAGTTCGTTGAAATAATTCATGGAGCTGCCCGACTTAAAACGGTCGTCGTTCAGTGCAAAACCTTTGATGATATATTCTTTCAGCCTTTGCGTAGCCCAAATACGAAACTGCGTGCCCTGAGGCGATTTTACCCGGTAACCAACCGAAATAATGACGTCAAGATTGTAATTTTTTACTAAAACTTCCTGTGTTTTTCCTTCAATGGCGCCATGTTGAGTGGTTAGTCGGAAATTCCGACATACCACTTTTTCATCCA
>CAIPKZ010000347.1 GCA_903865775.1 uncultured Prolixibacteraceae bacterium
AGATATTGAGTTGAAAGAGTCGAACCCTGATTCTGTAATATCGTTGTACCATCTGGCCAATTTAGTGTAAGCCACCCCTTTGGTTGTTGTGTGAGCGAATATCATTCGTAGTGAATGGGTCAGCCAGTATGCTTTCTTCAGAAATAGAATACAGCCAATCAAGGGTTTTAATGAGTTATTATTTATCATGGATTCAGGCGAATCCGAATCAGTAATGCTTTACAAGGAGATTCATGCAGATTTTTTACTGATTGACGATAAAAAAGCAAGGAGCATTGCTGAGAATTTGGGGGTAAATTGTATTGGTGTAATCGGTTTGTTGTCTGTTGCCCGAAATAGAGGATTTATTAAAGAATTGAAACCATTGTTCGAGACCTTTCTTCAAAATAAAAGATTCTATTCTGTTGAATTGTTGAATGCAATCCTTTCTACGTTTGACGAGGATAGAATCAGCATCCCAACAAAATAAAATCAGATTAGCCAGCCTAACGAAATTGTTCCGAACTCCCGTTTTGTGGTGTGAATGCTTTTTGTACTTTTGACAACCTAAATGCACCAAAACCTAAATTCAATTGATGAAATCCGTATTGCTTGTCCTGTTTTTACTCGTTAATTTCTTTTCCTACTCCACACAAAAGCATTTCCCCGGCATTAAAAATTTGTCCAATGATTCCATTGTTCACAAAAACAACGAAGACTATATTCTTCACATCAAAAAAGCTACTGCTCCTATTAAAATTGATGGATTAATCAGTGAGCCTGACTGGGAAACAGCTGAAAAGGCCAAAGATTTTCGTCTGGTTCTGCCGGTTGATACAGGTTTTGCGAAATCACCTTCTGAGGTAGTGATGACCTATGATGAAAAAGCTTTTTACCTGGGCATTACTTTTTTCGACACAGTACCTGGTAAGCGGATTGTGGAATCGTTCCGGCGTGATTTTATCTTTGGAAATAACGACAACGTGCTCGTGTTTTTTGATACTTTTTGTGATCAGATCAATGGATTTTCTTTCGGGGCATCGGCTTCCGGGGCAAAATGGGATGGAACGATGATGAATGGCAGTGGAGTTAACCTGAACTGGGATTGCAAATGGGATTCAAAAACCACTCAATACAAGGATCGCTGGGTAACTGAGATGAAGATTCCTTTTCGTTCAGTCCGATTTAAATCAGGAACAGACAAGTGGTATGTCAATTTTAGCAGGCTCGACCTGAAAACCAATGAAAAGTCTGCATGGGCACCGGTTCCACGTCAGTTTCCAACAGCCAGCCTGGCCTATACCGGAATTTTACAATGGGATCAGCCGCTGCCCAAATCAAAAATGATGTTTTCTGTTATTCCTTATGTTTTTGGCAGTTCATCTACGAATTACTCACCCAATAGCAAAACCAATTATAAAAAGGAGTTCGGTTTTGATGCCAAACTTGGAATCAGTACTTCGATGAACCTCGACCTGACGTACAATCCCGATTTCTCACAGGCGGAAGTCGATCAGCAGGTGACCAATCTCGACCGTTTTGAATTATTTTTTCCTGAAAAGCGGCAATTCTTTCTGGACAACAGTGACCTGTTTTCGAATTATGGATTTGCAAATTTGACTCCATTCTTTTCCAGACGGATCGGACTCGATGCTCCGGTTCTGGGAGGTGCCCGGCTAAGTGGAAAGCTGGGAAACAACTGGCGTTTGGGAGTACTTGATATGCAGACCGAACGAACTGAAGACCAGCTTTCCCGTAATTTTTTCGTTGCTGCACTGCAGCGCAAAATATTTGCGCGTTCGAATATCGGAGTGATTTTGGTTAACAAAGAATATTCCAATGAACCTGAAGGCAGCAATTTTAATCGGGTTGCCGGTATCGATTACAATTTGGCCAGCAACAACAATGCCTGGACCGGTAAATTGTTTTATCACCGTTCGTTCAGTCCGGAAAATTCCGGTAAACAATTTGCACAGGGAGCATCTCTTGCCTACAATACACGCCGTATTCATGCTGCGTTGAATCAGGCCAGCGTAGGCAAAAACTATAATGCCGAAGTAGGATATGTGCAGCGTAAAGGCTATAATTTATTCGATCCGCAGTTCAGTTTCCTTTGGATTCCCAATAAGCTGGTGGTCAGCCACGGAATAGTAACAGAGGCATCGTATTATTTCGATCCGAATTTCAAGCAAATAGACCATGTAAATACATTGCTGTACAAGCTGGAATTTAAAAACCGCAGTATTCTGGATGGTGGAATAAAGGATTTCTATACTTATTTGCAACAGGATTTTGATCCGACACACATCAGTGATGCTGTTTTGAAGAAAGGTACAGATTACAATTATCGGGTAGTTTTTCTTGAGTATTTTTCGGATACCCGTGCGGTTTTCAATTACTCAGCTACGGCTGCAACCGGTAACTTTTTCAATGGAAATATCAGCCTGATCGAAGGTCACATGACTTACCGCTTTCAGCCCTATCTGAATATGACACTCAACTTTTCATACAACGACATTTTACTTTCTCCTGAATTCAAGCATGCCAAATTTCTATTGCTGGGGCCAAAAATGGACCTGACACTGAGCGATAAAGTTTTCTTCTCCACATTCGTTCAGTATAACGAACAGATGGAAAATATGAACGTGAACATGAGGTTTCAATGGAGGTACAAGCCGGTATCCGACCTTTTTGTAGTTTATGCCGGAAATTATTTCATTGGCGACATGAGTCCGCGAAACCGTGCGCTGGTTCTGAAATTGAGTTATTGGTTTAATTAGGGGAGGCTGATTACTTCGCGTTCCAGTTCAACGCCAAATTTATCCTGAACCGATAGCCTGATTTCTTCTGAAAGTTCAAAAATTTCCTTTCCGGTGGCATTTCCGTAGTTGACCAAAACCAAAGCCTGTTTCTCATGTACACCGGCATCGCCACGGCGAAATCCTTTCCATCCGCATTGTTCAATCAGCCAGCCTGCCGCTAATTTCATCCTGTTTTCAGGTGCAGAATAATGTGGCATATTTGGGTAAATATTCAAAAGCTGGGTAGCCTGGACTTCTTCTATTACCGGGTTTTTAAAGAAACTTCCGGCATTTCCGAAAATTTTCGGATCGGGCAATTTCGATTCACGAATACCGATCACTGCTTTACGGATGTTTCGAAGATTGATGGATCCCAGTTTTTCGGTCTCCGATTTCAGATCACCGTAATTCAGGATGTATTCCGGAAACTTGTCCAATTTAAAAACGACACTCGTAATGATAAAACTATTTTTCAACTCATTTTTGAAAATACTGTCACGATAGGCAAATTGGCAATCAGTCGATTCGAGGATATTTTCGGTCAGTGTTTCAAGGTTGAAGCCGGTCACCGTTTCAATCTGATTCTGAATTTCCATTCCGTAGGCACCAATATTTTGCACCGCTGCTGCACCGACTTTACCCGGAATTAGCGATAAATTTTCAATACCGCCCCAACGATTGAAAACTGCATATTCCACCAGCTCGTCCCAAACCACCCCGGCACCCACTTCGAGCCAGATATTGTTCCGGTCTTCATGAACGATCTTTATTCCAGGAATATTCGGATTGATGATTAGTCCCGGAAAATCGTTCACAAACAAAAGGTTGCTTCCGGAGCCAATTATCAGCAATTGCTGGTTTGGCCAGTCTTTATTGGTAGCCAGAAATCCTTCCAGATCTTCCGATTCTGTGAATTCGAAATAGTATTTCGTGCTTGCTTCAGTGCCGAAGGTGTGGAGTTTTCGGAGCGGAAAATTGGAGTAGGAGCGGATCATCTGAATTATTTTTTGACAAATATAACAGAAGATCGTCCTTTTTCGTTTACCTTGGCGAGATCAACCAACAGAAAATCTCCTTGAAGAAAGTTTCGCTCAGCGTAATCAACGATTTGGTGACCGATAACCGGGTACACAAAGTGGCGGTAAGTTTGCAGAAAATGGGATTCGAACCCATTCTGGTTGGCCGCTTATTGCCTGAAAGTGATTCTGTTGGCCGTGAATACCGGACTCACCGGATGAAACTTCTTTTAAGGAAAGGTCCTTTTTTTTATTTAGAATACAATCTTCGGCTTTTCTTCTGGCTGATGAAAACCCGGATTGATATTCTGGTTGCCAACGATCTGGATACCCTTCCGGCAAATTATCTGGCCAGTCGAATCAAATGCATACCGCTTGTTTACGACAGTCACGAGTATTTTACCGAAGTCCCGGAATTAATTGGCCGGCCGGTCATCAAAGCCATTTGGACCGGAATTGAAAAGCTGCTGGTTCCCCGGGTTGAGGCCGCCTATACCGTTTGCGACTCCATTGCTGAGGTTTATCGGGATTTGTATAAGGTGAATTTTAAAGTGATCCGGAATCTGCCTGTTTGTTCCGATTGGGAAGCAAGTTTGGCAGAACCAAAAGCTGAAACGGAATTTGCGAAAATAATACTTTACCAGGGAGCTTTAAATCTTGGAAGAGGAATTGAAGCAGCTATTCGGGCGATGCAATACCTTGATGGAGCTGAACTTTGGCTTGCCGGCGATGGCGATCTTACCGAACAACTGAAAAAAATGGTTGCAGAGCTGAAACTGGATCAGAAAGTTAAATTCCTGGGACGATTACCGCTGACGGAGTTGAGTCAAATTACTCGTCAGGCTGATTTGGGCATCTCGCTGGAAGAAGATTTGGGATTGAATTACCGCTATGCCTTGCCCAACAAGCTTTTCGATTACATTCAGGCAGGAGTTCCCGTTTTGGTTTCGAACCTTCCGGAGATGAAAAAGATTGTGGATCATTACCAAATTGGCGCTATCACTGAAACTCATCATCGAAAAGAATTGGCTGAAATCATGAAAACAGCGCTTTTCGATCAGGAGAAAAGATTGCTATGGAAACAAAATCTTCAGAGAGCAGCCAAAGAGTTGTGTTGGGAAAAGGAGAAAGAAATTTTAAAGCGCGTTTATTTGCCGTTTCTTTGAATTTATAATTCAACTATCAATAATTCAGTATTTTACCCCTGATCTTCCTTCTTTTTGATCACCGTTTCGTAGATTTTTTGCTCATCAACGGTTACAATCCGTGCCGGGAATTTTCGGATCAGAGGATAATCGTGGGTTGCAATAACGATTGTTTTGCCCTCATCGTTCAGGTCTTTGAAAATCTGCAGCAATTCGATCGAGGTCTGCGGATCAAGGTTCCCGGTTGGCTCGTCAGCCAGAATAATTTCAGGATTATTGAGCAAAGCTCTGGCAATGGTAACCCGCTGCATTTCACCTCCCGAAAGCTGATGGGGCATGGATTTCGATTTGTGAGTCATGGCAACCATTTCGAGAACTGTATTTACGCGGTCAGCAATTTCCTTTTCATCTTTCCAGTCGGTGGCGTTCAGCACAAAACTCAGGTTGTCGTATACATTCCGGTCGCTCAGTAAGCGAAAATCCTGAAATACTACGCCTAATTTGCGGCGAAGGAAAGGAATATCGCGGATTTTGAGCTCAGCAAGATTGTATCCGGCCACTTTACCTTCACCTTTTTCGAGAGGGATTTCAGCATTCAGGGTTTTGATGATGCTCGATTTTCCGCTTCCAACTTTTCCGATCAGGTAAACAAATTCGCCTTTTTTAATCTCCAGACTGATGTCTGTCAATACCAGATGATCGCTTTGTACGATGTCGGCATGAACGAGCTCGATGATGTTTTCTTCTGACATTTTATTCCGAATTGGTCTGTTACAAAACTAATTTTTTTTATCCTTCCAGATACTAATTCAATCGAAATATCAGTTTTTGTTTAGAATTCAAATTGTATTTCAGGAAAGTGCCGGATGGAATAGTTATTTTTACCCAAGCAACTTTTTATCCTGATTTTTGTCCATACTGAAAGTTGGTTCAATTATTGACCACTGAAATACCTGAAAAAATATCCAGATATAAAATGAAAACAAACCGATTCGTAATCCTAATGCTTCTGCTGGCTTTTGTTCCAGCCCTGCTAATAGCTCAGCAAACGGTTTATTATCAATCAATCAGTCCCGAAATTCAAAAGGCCAAAGAATTGTATTTGGCCCGAAATTATATTTCTGCCCTCACTGAGTTTGAAAGGATAGCTGATAAATCTGCTGAAAATTCGGATATCCTTGCTGAAGTTCTATTCTACAAAGCCTTGTGTGGACTGAAACTCGATAATGGAAATGCAGAAGAACAGATTGCCGATTTCATGAGCCAGTTTCCTGAGAGTTCATTCCGGAACAGGGCACTGTTTGAACAGGCTGTTTACCAGTTTGATAAAAAGAAATATTCTGCGGTACTGAAAACCTTCGGTGGATTAAATAAGGCTGATTTATCAGCAGATGAGAACACTTATTTTTATTATCTGAGGGGATATTCAAATTTCGAGCTGGAGAAAATGGATGCCGCAGCCGATGATTTTGCGAAAATTAAAGAAGGAAACTCCATGTACGCAGCTCCGGCTCAATATTATTTTGGGCACATTCATTACCTGAAAGGCAATTACGATCAGGCGCTTCAGGAATTTATCAAGCTGAAGAAAAATCCTGTTTTTGAAAAGGTGATTCCATTTTATATCAGTCAGATTTATTACAAACAGGCCAAATACCGCGAAGTGGTTGATTATACAGCTCCGGTCATTAACACAGTGAGCTCCGACCAGCAACCCGAATTGGCGCGCATTCTGGGCGATTCGTATTTTCATTTGGGCGAATTCAAAGAAGCCATCCAGTTTCTGGAGTTTTTCCTGGCGGATAAAAACAATAAAGGACGCACCGAAAATTACATGCTTGGTTATTGCTATTACCTGAACAGTGAAGAAGCGAAAGCCATACCTCATCTCGAAATTGCTTCGAAAGGAACGGATGAACTGGCGCAAAATGCCTGTTATCATTTGGCCGATTGTTATGTGGAAACCAACGATAAGAACAAGGCGCGGCAAGCTTTCGAAGCCGCTTCGGAATTCGATTTTGATGCCAAAATTAAAGAAGATGCCTTGTTCAATTACGCAAAAATCACCTACGAATTGTCGTATTCACCGTTCAACGAAACCATCAAGGCATTCGATAAATATGTGGCTTCCTATCCAAACTCGGAGCGGAACGATGCAGCTTACGATTACCTGGTGAAAGTTTATATGAGCACCAGCAATTACCGTGATGCGATGGCTTCGATTGAAAAGATCAAGGTGAAAAGTTCTTCGGTGAAAGCGGCTTATCAGCGGGTTGCCTATTTCAGGGCGCTCGAATGTTTCTATAACCTGGAATATAAAGATGCCATAGAAAATTTTGAAAAATCAATTGATGCAGGTGATTTCAACAAGAATTACCGGGCCTTGTCTTTTTTCTGGAAAGCGGAAGCCAGCTACCGGCTGAATGATTTCAATCAGGCCATTTCGGCTTACAACAGTTTTCTGAAATCCTCCGGGGCAATTGCC
>CAIPKZ010000348.1 GCA_903865775.1 uncultured Prolixibacteraceae bacterium
CCTTTAACAAATCGCTCAGTTCGTTGCCTGTATAACCGTAGTAATTGAATGCTTTCCGGACGTATGCCAGATTTCCGGAGAGGCTCGATCGGTGGAAAAATTTCTTCCCGAAAATTTCAGCCTGATTTTCCGATTGCGCCACGTCCACTTTATCTCCGTTCAAAAGACTGATTTTCCCGGAAGAGGAAAGGTGCTTGAAATGCATCCCGAAATTTGAATTTTTATCGGGTTGTGCATTAAAGAAAAGTTCGCCATACGGAGTCAGGTAATTTCCAAAGCCGAGTTTCAGCAAACCATTTCCCATTTCAGGCCTCGGGTCGCCAACCATTTTGGCTGCTTCAACCGGAGTCGGTTCAAAAGTCGAAAAAATAGGTTTGCTGTAAATTGAATAATCAAACACAGGCGCTTCAGTTTGTTCGGCTTTGATTTTCGGAATATCATTGATTTTGACTGCATCCAGAATTGTGGGCTGGTAGGCTTTGGTAACCTCAACCTCCTGCTTTAGCCGGGTGCTGTCTTTTTGAGCCATTGCCGTTCCTGTAAAAAGCAAAAAAGCTAATAATAAGAGATTTATTGCGATATAAATTTGTTTTTTCATATTTGTGCTTTTTCAGCCCCACCCAAACCCTCCCCAAAAGGGAGGGCTTAGTGCAGTGCAAGTTTTCAAGGTGTATTTTAAAGAATAATTTCCAAATCTTCAAGTCTAAAACTCCCTCTCCTTTGGAGAGGGCTGGGGAGAGGCTTTCTATTTTTTCCCTCCACCAATATTGATTTCGAGTGGTTTGCTTTGGTTTTTGGTTTGAGCAGCTTCTCCGGCTTCAATAACCTGCAATTTCTGACGGGTGGTCTCAATAATTCCGTCGTCTGGTTCCGGATAGTTTTCCTGAATACTTTTCAGCGTATGTTTTGCCTGAAATTCATCGCCGTTTTTCAGGTAGATGTCCGATAATAAAAGAAAGCTTTTTGCCAGCCAGAACTGATGCGGAGAATTTTTATCAATGAAATCCAGGATCTCCTTCTCTGATTCTTTCAGCTTCTGTTTATCGAATAAAATTTGTGCCACCAAAAATTTGGATTCAGCACCTTCCGCAGAATTGGTATCCGTAGATAACTTGCTCAATATCGGGAAAGCTTTGTCCTGATTTCCGAGTTTGTAATGCGAAACGCCAAGAATATAATTGGTTTCACGTTTTAAAATATCCGAAACTTTTTCAGATCCCAAAACCTGGGTTGCTGCATCGGCACTGGCCTGATAATTTCCCAGCATGAAATGACAGCGCATGATTCCAGTTTGGACATCCTGCAATTTATTTCCGGAGTCAGAAGTTTTGGCCAGACGCTCGAAATACGCCAACGACTGCTTGTAATTTTCAGTATTGTAATGAAGCCCGGCAGCCTTGAGTAGCGAAGTCGGTGTAAAATAGTTGTCGGGCTGGGCTATTACCAACTCATATTCAGTCAAAGCCTTGGTGTTTTCACCTTCCTTATAAAGAATCTCGGCCAGATAAAAGTGCGAATTCAGCACAAAGCTCCCGTTTGGAAACTGACTCAGATAGCGTTCGAACTGCGATCGTGCTTTTTTATCTTTCGCCATATATAACTTTTCGGCAGACTGATACGAAAGCGAATCCTGCTCGGTTGCCGAAACCTGAGCTCCTGAGCCCAGACTTCCGGTATAGGTAAAATAGGCATCCACATCGTTCATTTCTACATAACTGTTTTTCATTCCGGCCAGCGCAGCCTGAGTTTCCGGACTGTTTGGCGAACGATCGACCACTTGTTTATAGTAGTTTACCGAAGATTGAAAATCATTTGAATTGTAATTTACCAACCCAAGCTGCACCAAAGTTTTATTCAACAGACTACTCTGAGGATATTTGCTGATCAGGTCTTTGTAAAAGCCGATTGCCAGTTGCGGCTGATTCATTCGTTCGTATGTTCTGCCCAATTCAAAAAGGGCATCATCCTGATAGGTGGATTTCGGATAGTTTTGAATCAGCGATTGCAATGCGCCGATTTTCGCCTGATTATCGCGCTGAATTCCCAGACAGAACGCTTTCTGGAAAAGTGAATAGTCAGCATCGTACAGGTTCAGGATCAAAGCACGGTCGTAATTCGAAATAGCCGAGGCATAATCGCGGTTCAGAAAATTGCAGTCACCCAATCGGTTATTGGCATCAGCCACTTTTTCTGTCCGGATATCAGCCTCAAGATTCAGAAATTTCCTGAAATAATCGGCAGCATTCGAATAATCTTTCAGCTGAAAATATGCATAGGCCAGATTGTAATTTGCTATATGATATTCTTGTAAGGCAATTGCCCCGGAGGATTTCAGAAAACTGTTGTAAGCCGAAATGGCCTGATTGAAATCATTCAGCCGGTAGCTGGCTTCCGCTTTCCAGAAAAAAGACAAGGCCCGGTAATTCTTGTTGAAATCACCTGCATCAATTGA
>CAIPKZ010000349.1 GCA_903865775.1 uncultured Prolixibacteraceae bacterium
AGATTCCGGACTTATTTTACAAAGCACCCACTACGGCTTTGGCGAATTACGTGATAATCTGAGTGAACGGATGGATTTCGCTCTTGAATCGGGCCAAAAACAGATGATTTGTTCCAGTTTCTGGCATCCTAAAGAAGCCAAAATGAGCGATTGGATGAAATCTGTCGATGAACTGAATGAGATAGGTGCCAAAACAAAAAATGCGGGTATTCAGATTGGCTTCCATAATCACCACATGGAATTTGAAAAGCTTGACGGAAAGTTAATTTATGATGCCCTTTTGGAACATTTTGATCCGGATCTGGTAAAGATGCAGTTTCAGGTAGCAGTTGTCAGTATCGGTTACAAAGCTGTTGACTACTTTAATAAATATCCCGGCCGTTTTATTTCAGCTCATTTGGCTGACTGGTCATCTGACAAAAACAAGAATGTACCTATCGGACAAGGTATTGTTGATTGGAAAGAGTTTTTTGCAGCAGCTGACCAGTGCGGGGTGAAAAACTATTTTGTGGAAATGGATCCTGAAACCTTTAAGGACAGCGCCGGGTATATACTCAAACTGTAATATAGGGTAGGCTGTCTCGTAAAGGCAGCCTTTTCTATTATCTAACTTTTGGATGTCTATCCAATTTAATTCTTCTTCAAGACTTGTGTAATAATCTTGCCTGAATTGGAAATCCTGAGAAAGTACACTCCTGTTTTCAGGAATGAAAGATCAAGTTTCAATTTCGAATCGCCGTGTTGAAGCGGAAAGGAATCCCATTTTTTGACTTCGGTTCCCAGTATATTAATCAAACTCGCATGGACTGAAGCTATTTCAGGAGAGTGAAGTTCAACAGTTACAAAATCTTTTACCGGATTGGGGTAGATTCTTGATATAGAAAATGATTGAATTTCAGTATTGATTCCCGAGGATAAAACCCCGATTTTTTGGTGGGAAGAAAACGAAATCTGGGCAAAACTGCCTGATATAATTACGATTAGGAAAAGAAAAGTAAAAATAGTCTTCATGGTTAAATGTCTTACTCTATAATAGATTGACAAAAATCAGACCACAAAGTTGCACGATGAAGCAAACAAAAGAAGCTGACCTTTTAGGATCAGCTTCTTTTAGCTTTATGTCGACCGGAAATTACTCAGCAACAGAAATACAATCAACCGGACAAACTTCGGCACACGAACCACAATCGGTGCAAAGGTCAGCATCAATTTTATAGATATCCCCATCGGAAATCGCTTCTACAGGACATTCATCGATACATGTACCACAAGCAATACATTCTTCTGAAATTTTGTAAGCCATAACTCTATTTTTATTTGGTTTTAATTGCCGCAAATGTACAAAGTTTGGCAAAAAATCAAAAAATTAACAAAATAAATTTCCAGCAAATTATGAACATTTAATATTGAAAAAACTTCGACATAATTTCTACATAAACCGGATTCCTGAAAATCAGGGCTTTTTCGCACAGTAAAAACTGCAAATAGCTGTCAAACCGCACTTTTCGCATTTGGGCGATCGTGCCATACAGATATACCGGCCATGCAAAATCAGCCAGTGGTGAGCCAAAGGCAGCAATTCCTCCGGAAAATATTCAACCAGTTGTTTCTCGGTTTCCAACGGAGTTTTCGAATTAATACTTAAGCCAAGGCGCGCGGAAACCCGAAAAACATGGGTATCAACAGCCATGGCCGGTTTATTGAAAACTACAGAAGCAATCACATTAGCCGTTTTTCGTCCAACTCCGGGCAGTTTTTGCAGTTCATCGATATCTTCAGGTACAATGCCTCCAAAATCATTTACAAGCATCCGGGCCATCCCGACCAGATGTTTGGCTTTGTTATTGGGGTAGGAGCAGGATCGGATGTAATCAAAAACTTCATCCGACTCCACTTCGGCCATTTTTTCGGCAGTTGGAAACCGCATTAATAAATCCGGGGTTATCAGGTTGACGCGTTTATCGGTGCATTGAGCCGATAAAATAACTGCAACCAGCAATTCGTATGGACTTTTGTATTCCAGTTCGGTTTCAGCGATTGGCATCTCCTTTTGAAAATAGGCTATCACCTGATCAAATAATTCTCTTTTGCTCATTTTGTCCTGATTTTGTCGATTCCAAACTTAAACATTTTGGTAGCCTTAAAATGTTATTTTTGCAGAAAAAATTTATGACTCCGTTTTTACAGGCTGAAAATTTATCGAAGCGCTTTGGCGATCAGTTGCTCTTCGAAAATATTTCATTCACCATATTCGAACATCAAAAGATTGCACTGATTGCCCGAAATGGTGTCGGTAAAACCACACTCATGGAAATTCTGGCCGGCAATGATACTGCAGAATTCGGGCTGATCACCAAAACAGGAGATATCAGGATCGGTTACCTCAAGCAAATTCCGGATTTGAACGAAAATCAAACCGTTTTCGAGGCAGTCTTTCAATCAGGCGATGAACTGGTTGAAACTATCCGGAACTTTGAAGATGCTGTTCTGCATAACCGCAAGGAAGACATCACAAAATATACCGAATTGATGGAAAGCCATCATGCATGGGACTTCGAAGTTAAAGTCAAACAGATCCTGACGCAGCTCAAAATTTACGATTACGATCAACGCATTTCGGAACTTTCCGGAGGTCAGAAGAAACGTGTGGCTCTTGCCAATGTACTGATCAATGAGCCTGATTTACTGATGCTCGATGAACCTACCAACCACCTCGATCTGGAAATGATTGAGTGGCTTGAGAATTATCTCGAAAAGACCAAAATCACCTTGTTTATGGTCACCCACGACCGGTATTTTCTGGATCGGGTATGCAACGAGATTTTGGAAATGGAGGGCAATACCATTTACCGTTACCGCGGAAATTATTCATATTTTCTGGAGAAACGGCAGGATCGGATGGAATCGAATGCCACCAGTGTCGAAAAGGCAAAAAACCTGCTCCGCACCGAGTTGGAATGGTCTCGCCGGATGCCTCAGGCACGCGGGCACAAGTCGAAATACCGCATGGAACGCGTTGACGATCTGATTATAAAAGCGGGTCAGAACCTGAATGAGAATAACATTGAGTTGAGCATGAATTCTTCCCGAATTGGGAATAAAATTCTTGATCTGGAACTCATCAGCAAATCGTACGGCGATCTTTGCCTGATCAAGGACTTTTCGTACAAATTTCAACGTTTCGAAAAAGTCGGAATTGTCGGCAAAAACGGCACAGGCAAATCGACTTTCCTGAATATTGTGACCGGAAATATTCAGGCCGATGCCGGGAAAGTGGAAATCGGGCAAACTATTCGTTTTGGGTATTACCAGCAATCGGGCATGGAATTTAATCCGGGTGATAAGGTGATTGATGCCGTGAATAAAATTGCTGAAGTCATCAACTTCGAGGATGGACGAAAGCTCACTGCATCACAAATGCTGACCACTTTTCTTTTTCCACCAGATACTCAATATTCGTTTATCGAAAAGCTTTCAGGAGGAGAGAAACGGCGGCTTTATTTGTGTACTATACTGATGACCAATCCAAATTTTCTGATTCTGGATGAACCAACCAACGATCTGGATATCATGACTCTGGCCGTTCTGGAAGATTACCTCCGGGTATTTCAGGGATGTGTCATCATCGTTTCGCACGACCGGTATTTTATGGATAAAATCGTCGATCATCTTTTTGTTTTCGATGGAGAGGGCAATATCAAAGATTTCCCGGGGAGCTATACCATCTGGCGAAACAAGCAATTGGAGGAAGAAGATAAAAGGAAAAAGCAAATTAAGCCAGAGGTTAAAGCGGCTATCAAACCAATCAAGGAAAAGGAACGGAAGTTGACTTTCAATGAGAAAAAAGAATTGGAGCAACTTGAAAAAGAAATCGCATCACTTGAGTCGGAAAAGGCAGAAATCAATCACGCTTTGAATTCAGGGTCACTCGATAGCACTCAGTTACAAGAGAAATCGACAAGATTTGTTACTATTATCGGGATTCTTGAAGAAAAAGAAATGCGCTGGCTGGAACTGAGTGAACTGGTGTAAAAAGTTACGAGGTACGGGATTCGAGTTGCGGGTTTTCGCGCAACCCGTAACTTGCAACCCGCAACAAAAAATGATGAAAAACAACAATAATACGACCAAAAATGAAAACATTCGGATTGATCGGACACCGCCTGGGATACTCGTTTTCACGGAATTTTTTTACTGAAAAATTTGCCAAAGAAAACCTGTCAGAGCATGAATATTTGAATTTCGAATTAGATACAATTGATGAATTTCCCGGCATTTTTGAACAGGGAAAGGAAATCTGTGGACTGAATTGCACCATTCCGTACAAGCAGCAAATCATGCAGTTTCTGGATGAAATTGATGCTGAAGCTGCAGAAATTGGAGCTGTTAATACGGTTAAAATAATCAATCAAAACGGGAAACGGATTCTGAAAGGTTTCAATACTGATATTTACGGATTTGAGAATTCGCTTCGTCCGATGTTGGGAGAAAAGCATCAAAAAGCCCTGATTTTAGGGACTGGTGGTGCTTCGAAGGCGATCAAATACATCCTAAATAAATTGCAGATTGAATTCGTTTCGGCATCCATTGAGGATCAACTGTACGAAAAAGAAATCAGGTACAATCAGATTGATGAAAAACTTTTGAAAGAATACCTGATTGTCATTCACGCCACTCCAATTGGCACCTTTCCGAATGTGGATAATTGCCCTGATATTCCTTATGAGTCAATAACTTATGATCATGTTTTTTTTGATCTGGTTTATAATCCGGAAGAAACTTTATTCCTGAAAAAGGGAAAAGCGCAGGGTGCTAAAACGAAAAATGGGCTTGAAATGCTTCACCTGCAAGCTTTGAGGGCATGGGAGATTTGGAACGCATAAATAATTTCAGATTTCAGGTTACAATTTCAAGTTTTAATTGGTCATTGGTAGTCATTTGATTGTCATTTGTTGTTTCTCAACAATTGAATGACGTGAAGCGAATGACTATTCTTTAGAAACATTATCATCAGCAATAATTTTCTTCGATCCGGAGTACAATTCATATTTCCGGAAACTGCATTCCAATGAACCATTCAAAATAGTAATTTTCTTTGAAGGTCTTAAACCTATTGATTTCAGGCATTGTGCAGTGCTGATGATCCAGACTGTTGCATTGGTGTAATGATGTTTCAGCCGTTCACCGATCATCGAGTAGAAATTGGTGTCGTCCGAAGATAGTCGTTCACCATATGGCGGATTGAACAAAAGGAAAGGTTTTTCCAAAGCGGGATCAAGCAGTTTAAAATCAGATACTTTAAAGTCAATGAGAGAACCTACGCCAGCTTCATCAGCATTTTTTGATGCAATGTCAATGTTCCGGCGCAAAATGTCGGAAGCCAGAATTTTTACCGGTTGTTTGGAAACCGGCTGCACTTCTTCTTCCATTCGTTTAAATATTCCCGGATTGTAAGTTCGCCAGTTTTTAAAGGCAAAGTTTTTACGTACGTTTCCAGGGTAGATTCCGTTTGCCAGCATGGCCGCTTCAATGGCAATTGTTCCTGAACCGCACATCGGATCAATCAGTTCACTCTGACGGTCCCATCCTGAAAGTCGGATCAAGCCGGCAGCCAGCACTTCGCTCATGGGAGCTTCATTCTGATCAAGCCGGTATCCTCTTTTGTGAAGCGATTCACCGCTGCTGTCCAGCGAAATGGTACAATACTCGTTGCTGATATGAAGGTTGATCAGAATGTCAGGATTTTTGGAATTGACAGAAGGGCGGTCTCCAAATTTATACCGGAACCGATCAACGATGGCATCTTTCAGTTTGAGCGATGCATACATCGAGTTATTAAACAAGTCGGAAAAGACAATGCTTTGAATGGCAAAAGTTTGTTCGACGCCAAACAATTCTTCCCATTTGAAATTCTTACCCCGTTGATATAAATCGTCAGCCGAGTGTATTTTATAAGCATCAATTGGAACCAAAATCCGGAGAGCGGTTCTCAGACAATAATTGGCTTTGTAAAGCATTTTCAGATCGCCGCTAAAGTAAACCGACCTTCGTCCAATCTGTACTTCGTCTGCACCAATTTCAATTAATTCCTGAGCCAGTACTTCTTCAAGGCCAGCCATCGTTGTGGCTGTATACTGTTGATTTGTCATCTGTTTTTTATTAGTAAAAGGTCATTTGTCATTAGAAAAAAGGATAGGGAAAGAGGAAAATCGATGAAAAACAAAGTATTTCTTTTCCAATGACTTTTTCTATTATATACCAGCTCCTTCGCTGAAATCTGATTCTTTGGCTTTAAACTGAACCAATTTTGTATTTGGAGGCATACTGTTGGTGACCCAAACGTTTCCTCCAATAACTGAGTTTGCCCCGATGCGGATCCTTCCAAGAATAGTTGCCTGTGCATAGATAATCACATTGTCTTCCACTATTGGATGGCGCGGGATTCCCTTAATCGGATTGCCCTGATCATCGAGAGGAAAACTTTTAGCACCAAGCGTAACTCCCTGATAGAGTTTTACATTTTTACCGATAATACAGGTTGAACCAATTACCACGCCCGTTCCGTGATCAATCGTAAATGATTCACCAATTTGGGCACCCGGATGAATATCAATTCCGGTTTCGGAATGCCCCATTTCAGAAATAATTCGCGGAATGAGTGGAACTCCCAGATTGAGCAATTGGTGGCCAACACGATGATTGATAATTGCACGTATCGTCGGGTAACAGTAAATCACTTCACTTTGGCTGTTGGCAGCCGGATCGCCTAAAAAGGCAGCTTCGACATCAGTAACCAGTAACCGCCTGATTTCCGGCAGAAAGGAAATGAAATCAGAGGCCAATCCCTGGGCAAATTTCGAACGTTCCTGCATATCGACCTGCTCCGGATTTGAACAGGTGAAACATAGTCCGGCCAGAATCTGCTCGGAAAGCAATTCGAATAACTCATCAATGTAAACGCCGATATAATGCTTGGTTGTATTGGTACGCAGACTGGTATTTCCGAAGTAACCGGGAAACAATATCTCACGGATAATCGCTACTATTTTTCCAAGTTTATCGATTGATGGCAAAGGCTCTCCAATGCGATGTTCGTGGCAAACCAGGTTTAGCGATTTCTGATCAGACAGTTGCTCAACTGCACTTCGCATTTTGTGCTCAATATTTTTTTCTGACTGCATTTTCTGAGAAAATTAGAAGTATTAAACTAAAAGATCAAAATCACGGACTGCTGCAATGGCTTTGTTTAATCGCTCATCACCTGTTCCACTAATCTCAACAAAGTTAAAATTATAATGTTTCAGTTCCAACCGATACTGTTCAAACAGTTTCATACGGTTCTCACCTCCATTTTCACGAATAGTATCGGGTTCCCATGGTAAATCGGGATGACAAATCAGAAACAAATCGATCGGCAGGTTTTGTATCCGGTCTTCAAGCCATTCCGGAACCATTCCAAAAACCCAGTTAAACCAAACTTTGGTAATAATCAGCCAGGTATCGAAAAAAAAGAATGATTCTGAACTATTCAGTGTAAAGTTGTACTGCTCCACCTGAGTTTTTGCAATTACTTCAACATCGTCGAAAGTATAATGACGAGGCAGCTTTTCAACATATTCGCGTGCATATTCCGGTATGTATTGTCCTTGAAATTCTAAAGCCAACTGTTTGGCCAAAGTCGTTTTTCCGGTCGATTCGGGACCAGTTATTGCAATTCGTATCTGTTTTCTTGTTTTCATGAATAATTCCAAGTTCCATCATTTCGGCACTATGTTGGAGACGCACGGCCGTGCGTCTTTACAAAACCATTTTTTTCTATTTCTTTTTCTCCATAAAATCCTTCTTCCATTCAATGAAACCAACAACTGCCATGATGGTATAAACAACGAATAAAATTACCGTCGGAAGAAGATCTTTATAAATAAACAGGCCGATGGAAAAAGCATCCACAAAAATCCAAACCAACCAATGTTCCAGAATTTTGCGGGCAAGCATCCAGGTAGCAACAATACTTAACGAGGTCGCCAGTGAATCAGCAATGGGTACCTGCGAATCGGTGAAATTGATTAAAATCAGCCAGATCACTCCAAAAATCAACAGACTGATAACGGTTAATAAAAGTCCAAGCTTCAGGTTTAACCGGCTAACTTTTAGTTTTGCACGGGCATTGTCCTGATTTCCCTTCAGCCATTCGTGCCAACCATATATACTGATGAACACATAGTACATTTGCAGACCCATATCTGCATATAATTTTGAATCGAAAAATATCCAAACATATAGAATCGACGAAAGTAAACCGACCGGCCAGGTCAAAATGTTTTGGCGGATGGAGAAAAGGACATATACAACACCTAAAATGGCTCCCAGGAGTTCAATGTAATTTCCTGAAAGCCATTTTATTATTAGTTCCATATTGATTTTTAAGTTTCGGGTTTCGGGTTCCGAGTTGCAGGTTCTCCTGTAACTTGTATCGCGCAACTCGTAACATTAGATTCTCGCTACTTCTATTTTCCGAAAAGAATCTTATCGTATTTTCCTTTCTGACTTATCACTTCAACAGCCTTTTTGATCGTCTCATCGTCAGCATTCATGATCTGATAAAATTGACTCCCTGTAAATAAATCCCTGGCAATTATTGCTTTGATCTGTCTTTTCATTAATGGACGGGCAAATTCGACACTCTTATCATCACGTTTTACACCTTCTTTATCTCCGGCAACTAAAATCTTTTCAATCATTTCATCGCTAACCTCAAACTTATCAGAAAAAGTTTTAAAGTCAGGGTATTTCTGAATGAAATTATCCCGATTGGAATCCATAATATCTATGGCATTAACCACATTCTTTCGTGAAAGATTGTTGTAATATGCATAGTATTTTGAAGTGTCAAGAGGGACAAATACATCGGGCATGATTCCTCCGCCACCATAAACCGCCCGACCTGAACCTTTGGTTAAGAATTTTTCGGTTATGTTTTGAACCACGCTGTCTTTGGAAAACAATTCACCTTTCTTTATACGGTTGTAATAATCTTTCTGGTATTCATCAATCCCTTCAGTATAAGGTTTCTGAATACACCGACCGCTCGGAGTATAATAGTGTGCGGTAGTTAACCTGATCATTGAACCATCGGTTAACGGAAATGGTTGCTGTACCAATCCTTTTCCAAAAGAGCGCCGACCGATTAAAACCCCGCGGTCCCAATCCTGAATTGCTCCTGAGACAATTTCGCTGGCTGAGGCCGAACCTTCGTCAATTAATACCACCAGTTTTCCCTGCTCCAGTTCTCCCAGGGCGGTTGAAGTATATTCCTTCTTTTCAGCATGAGTACCCTGGGTGTAAACTACCAGTTTAAAAGCCGTCAGGAACTGATCCGCCAGTTCAATAGCCGCATTCAAATAACCGCCGCCATTTCCCCTTAAATCAAGTACAAGATTGTTGAGTTTTGAACTGGCTTTCAGTATTTTAATGGCATCAGTAAATTCAGCGGTTGTAGTTGCCGAAAACTTATTCAGCTTTATATAGCCTGTGTTGTCATTCAACATATATGAAGCGTCAAGACTGTTAATCGGAATTTTGTCGCGAATGACAGTAAAATCAAGCAAATTGGGTTCGCCTTTGCGCCTGATTTTTAATTCAACTTTGGTGCCCTTTTTGCCACGCAGATAATCGTATACGTCTGAATTTTTCAAACCAACTGCTGCAATGTTCTTCGAGTCGACAGAAACAATCCTGTCTCCGGCCCGAATGCCAACTTTTTCAGATGGACCACCCGGTATTGTTGTTACAACCATTAAAGTATCGTGGTAAACATTGAACGATATACCTACTCCCTCAAAATTACCCTGAAGAGGCTCGTTCATTTTCTCAACTTCTTCTTTCGAAATATAGACAGAATGTGGATCAAGACTTCGTAAAACTTCCACAATTGCTTTTTCAGTTAACGCATTTACACTGGTGGTGTCCACATAATAACTATCAATTAAACGAAGCAGCCGGCCAAATTTCATGGTGTTATCCTGTACTTCCTGTGCTGTTAAAGGAGTACTGCCAGCCAATAACATCATTCCCAGCAAAATTGAAATAACTGTGTTTCTAAATTTAAGAATCATAATTGTATTTTTTATGGATTGGAGCCTTTGCAAAAATCGTGCAAAACAACTGCCAATCCCTGAAATTGTAATTAACAAATATAGCGGTTAAAACAAAAACCAAGGACCTAAGTTCTAATTAATGTAAATAATAAGCATCAATTAATAATTGCGGGCTCAGGAGCTAAAATAATAATTTAAACTTATCTGATACTTTGGATGTTATATAGAGGTTAATCAGATTTTTGTGTTTTTAAAGGTATAGAACGAACAGGTATCCTATAAGTTGAATTATCTATGGATTCTCTGTTTTTCAGTCAGGCGGTATTTTAACTCATGTAATGCACCATTTTCTTCAGGTTGAAATTCATAACATTCAAATTATAATCGAATGGAACTTTACAATCATGAAAATTCCAAGGAGGAACTTGAACGGCTTAGGCAGGAAAATCAAATAAAAAGGATGAAACTTAGACTCGAGTACGGAGCAGACATACCGCTTGAATCCAAGAATAAAGATCTGTCGCCAGAGATTGAAAGCCAGTTTCTGGATTCCATCCAACAGTTCGAGATTGCATACCGGCAGGCTGAACGAATTCGGGTTTATGATTACATTGGTAAACCAAAATGCAGAAGAACTGATGCCATTCCAGATTCTGAAGTCAGACACGAATTGGACCAAATCATTAAAGTGTTAAAGAAGAACCAGATTGATTTAGATACGCTTTGCAATGTCGACGATCGGGTTCTGTACCGGTTTATAACTGAAGAGTTATTTTTCATCGAAACTGACAATATCAGAGTTATTGGCATGATCAACCATTTTGTATATGAGGAATTCCATCCTAACCATGAATACGATATCCGGAATAACAGCACCTGGTTTTTAGAATCACTTTTAAACACGAAAATTTCATTGTATACCAGCTATCTGACAAAAGAAGCAAAAACAAACAGGTGGTACGAGAATTTCCGCAACGCATTTCACTCGTTCAAATTGACTGATATAAATATATTGGCAATTCAGGTTGGTAACCGTTCTGCATCTGTAAAATTCAATATCATTTTCTCCGGAATCATCGAGAATTCGCAGGAAACAGCATCTTTTAACGGCGAAGGTGAAATTGAAATGCTTTTAATTTCTGAATCTTGGTTTATTCAAAAAATCACTCTCCCTTTCAGTCCGGAATAATTATTTTATTCTCCTTCACAAACCCCAAAGACTTCATTTTGGTAATGTAATATTAACTACATTTAGCACTGAAAATCTAAACCAAAAACTAAAACCAATGAACCAATTAAAACAATTCATCAGTACTTGCTTTTTTACTTTTTTTCTGATTTCCATTTTCGGTACTGCATTTCCGTCTTCAGGTATTGCTGCTTCACGCGAGTATTACCAGATTCAGGTTTACAGACTGAGTGGGAAAGTTCAGGAGGGAAAGGTCGACAACTTCCTGAAGAATGCTTATTTGCCTGCCTTACACCGTGCCGGAATTAAAAATGTTGGTGTTTTTAAGCCTGTTGAAAAAGACACGCTGAACAAAAACCTCGTTTATGTGTGGATACCTTTCAAATCGTTGGATCATTTTGTGCAACTTCAGGATGATTTGGCAAAAGATCAGGAATACCAGACCAAAGGAATCGATTTTCTGGGTGCTCCGTTTGATCAGGCTCCATTCCTTCGCAAAGAATCCATTTTATTGAAGGCTTTTCCGGATGCCCCCAATCATTTTATTCCTCGTTTTACAACCGGTCCGTCAGAAAAGATATACGAATTAAGAAGTTACGAAGGACCTACCGAAAACCTGTTCAGGAAAAAATCAAAAATGTTTAATGAAGGTGGCGAAATCAAACTGTTCAACAGTCTTGATTTTAACACAGTTTTTAATGCCGAAGTTATTTCCGGAAGTGCCATGCCCAACCTGATGTACATGACTTCATTTGAAAATATGGCATCTCACGATGCACATTGGAAAGCATTTGGCAGTCATCCCGAATGGAAAAGGTTATCCGGATTAGAAGAATACAAAAACACCGTTTCACATGAGATATCATTCTGATGCATCCGACGGATTATTCTGATTTTTAAACGATTTTTGATAATCAATTAGTCAGGTACTTAGGTGTATTGCAATAAAAAAGGAGGCTCGTGAGAACCTCCTTTTTTTATTGATGCTATTTCTTTGATTCTTATTTTGGTCTGATTTGTCCGTCACCATTAACTATCCATTTGTAGCTGGTCAGTTCTTCCAATGCCATTGGTCCGCGGGCATGTAATTTTTGGGTTGAGATGCCTATTTCAGCTCCTAAACCAAACTGGGCCCCATCGGTGAAAGCAGTAGATGCATTGCAATAGACTGCAGCTGCATCGACTGATTTGCGGAATATTTCCAACACATTCTTATTTTCAGAAACAATGGCTTCGGAGTGCTTGGAGCTGTAGGTTGCAATATGATCCAAAGCTTCATCGAGATTGGCCACGGTTTTGACTGACATTTTATACGAAAGAAATTCTGTCCCGAACGATTCTTCGGTTGCAGATTCAAGCAATTCGACAGGATATTTACCCTGAAGTGCCTGAAATGCTTTTTCATCAGCATAAATTACAACATTACTTTCGGGTAGCAATCCGGTCAGAACAGTCAAATCCTGCAGCCTGTTTTCGTGAATAATCAGGCAATCCAGAGCATTACAAACGCTCACCCTTCTGGTTTTTGCATTATTCACAATGGCTCTTCCTTTTGCAACATCGCCAAACTCATCAAAATAGGTGTGGCAAATTCCGGCACCAGTTTCAATGACTGGTATCGTAGAATTTTCCCGGACGAAATTTATCAGGTTTTGTGAACCACGGGGAATAATCAGGTCGACCAATCCGTGCGCATGAAGTAATTCCGTAGTTGCTTCACGGTCAACCGGAAGCAATGAAAGTATATTTTCATCCAGTCCATGCTTCCGGAGAACCTCCTGAACAACTTTTACAATGGCTGTATTTGAATCGTTTGCATCGCTTCCGCCTTTTAAAACACAGGCATTCCCCGATTTCAGGCACAAGGAAAACACGTCAAAAGTAACATTGGGACGGGCTTCGTAAATTATGCCAATGACTCCGAACGGTACCGATATTTTTTTGATGTAGAGTCCGTTTGGACGGCTGGTTTCACTTAAAACCCGGCCAAGCGGGGAGGGGAGTGATGCCACGTTGCTGATGTCGGAAGCAATTCCTTTGATACGGTCCTCGGTTAACATCAGACGGTCATATTTTGGATCCTTTGAATCCATGCGGTTCAAATCCTTTGAGTTTTCCTCAAGGATAAACGCGGTATTTTCGATGGCTGCTGCAGCGACATCCTCCAAAACCTGATTAATTTTCTCCACTGAAACCCGGTTCAGTTTTCTGCTGGCCTTCAGTACCAGTCCTAATTGCTCTTTTACAGTCATAACTTTTTTAATATAAAGCCCCCTTTCCAGGGGAAGAAAGGGGGAATATTACTCAGAAATTTGTTGCCAAGGGTAAAGGCAAATTTAAGGGGTCAATGAAAAGTGTATAATATTCAAATCCCGAGTAAAAATTTTAAGATTCCATTAAATATAAATAATCATAATGAACTAAGGCCTTTTTGTTTTTATTTCCTTTGAATTTTTCAGCTTTTTCTGAATCGTATTCTGACTTTCCAATTCCGATCAATAGACCGTCTTCATCTTTGATTTTAACCAGGTCTCCTTTTTCGAAGTCACCAACAATTGAAATCACACCAACCGGCAAAAGACTGGATGCCTGGCTTGACAGAAGTGCTTTTTTAGCTCCTTCATTTACAACCAATTCTCCTTTGGCAAAGCTTTCGGAATAAGAAATCCATTTTTTTACATTCGACGATTTTTTCTTTTCAGACAAAAACGTGGTATGTACGATTTCCTGTTCCATATTCATTATCCGGAGAAGAGTATTTTCTTTCATACCGTTGGCAATGTGAACATTGATTCCACCTTTGGCCACTTTTTTTGCAATGTGGTATTTGGTCAACATTCCACCACGGCCAAAATTTGATTTGCTGGTCGAAATGGCTTCGTTCAGCGGTTTGCTTTTCGAAGTAATTTCTCGAATCACCTTTGATTCAGGCAAATCGGGCGAACCATCGTAAATTCCGTCGATATTACTGAGAATAATTAAAGCTTCCGAATCCTCCATCGAAGCGATCAAACCTGATAATTCATCATTATCTGTAAACATCAGCTCGGTAACAGAGATGGTATCATTCTCATTTACAATCGGTAAAACCTTGTTCTCAATCAGTGTCGAAATGCAGTTTTTCATGTTCAAGTAATGTACCCGGTCACTGAAGTTCTCTTTGGTTGTGAGAACCTGGGCGCACGAAATTCCATATTTTTTTAGCGCTTCAGCATAGCAGTTAATTAGTTTTACCTGACCAACAGCAGACCATAACTGACGTGCAGAAACCGTGTCCAGCTTTCTTCCATTTCCGATTTCTCCCCGGCCTGCCGCCACTGCTCCGGAAGATACCAGAACAATTTCAACACCTTTTTGACGAAGTTCTGCAATCTGATCAACCAGATGAGAAATATGAACATCATTCAGTGTGCCATCCGACTTGGTAAGAACGTTACTGCCCACCTTGACAGTTATTTTTTTATATCGTAACGATGTATTCACAAAAGTTTCTCCCGTTTTCAACATTTATTGAATGAGGCGATCAATCCCTGAATCAATGAAGAACTGAACCCTTTATGCTCCATCTCATTTAATCCGGTAATGGTTATACCACGTGGAGTAGTTACCTTGTCGATTTCCTGTTCAGGATGCCGTCCCGATTCCAAAATTAAACTTGCTGCACCCTTTACTGTTTGTGCAGTAATAAATTGCGACATTTCGGCGCTGAACCCCATTTCGATTCCGCCTTGCATGGCTGCGCGCATGTACCGTAATGCAAATGCAATTCCACACGACCCAAGTACCGTTGCAGCAGCCATTAAATCTTCATTGATAATTAGCGCTTTACCTAACTGATCAAAAATGTGAACTACCAGATTGCGGGTTTCTTCCGATTTTACATTGGTCGAAATAAGTGTCATCGATTCCTGAATGGCAATGGCTGTATTCGGCATAATTCTGAAAGTTTGAACTCCAGAACTACTTACCGCTTCTTCAAGTTTCAAAAGACCTAATCCTGCAACAGCAGAAATAAGAATTTGATTTGAACTTAATACAGGTTTGATCTCTGCAAGAATCTCATTTGCCTGATAGGGTTTTATGGCCA
>CAIPKZ010000350.1 GCA_903865775.1 uncultured Prolixibacteraceae bacterium
AATACCAGCGACCAATGGGCCGGTATGGATTCCTATCCTGATTTCAAAAACTTCCTGCCCGGATTTTTTCATTTGTTCTGCGTGTTCCATCATGAATGCCTGAATTTCGAGTGCGGCATTCACCGTATCAACTGCATGTGTTTTGTTCTGTACAGGAAGTCCGCCGGCACATAAATAGCTGTCGCCAATTGTCTTTATCTTTTCAAGGTTGTATTTTTGAATGATCCTGTCAAATGCGGTAAAGCAGGTATGAAGAATGGTAACCAGTTCGGTCGCGGAAAGTTTCTCTGAAATTGTCGTGAAATTTTTAAAATCCGTGAACATCACCGTCACTTCATCATACTGCTTTGCTTCAGCACTCCCCGTCTGTTTTAGTTCTTCCGCCACCTTTGCAGGAAGGATATTCAGCAAAAGGCCTTCGGATTTCTTTTTTTCCCTTGCGGTCTTCATAAGACCCATAAAGATTGAACCTGCCAGTAAAATCAGGAGGATCGTGCCGATGAAAAGAAAATTCCTTTGGGTAGCGCGGGTTTTATTCTGAGAATCAAGCAGGGCAATACGCTGTTCATTTTTCTCTGTTCCATATTTTGTCTGCATTTCTGCTATGCTCCTGATCTTCTCGCGGGTCAATAACGAATCGTTCAGCACATTAAACTGTTGCTGCAAACGATATGCCTGCATGTAATCGTGGTTAAGTGCAAAAGCCTCTGAAAGTGCATCGGTACTTTCTGCCACACGGACCCGGTCATTTGTCTCATTTCCAAGATCCACAGACTTCTGAAGATATGAAATTGCACTGTCAGCCATTTCACGGTTGATGAACATACGTCCCATGTTGAAATAGATGTGGGCGAGGTCAGAAAGTAAACCCAGTTCTTTATACACCGCCACCACCTGGTTGTAATAAAGAGACGACTTTGCATAATCATGAAGCTGATCATAACAGAGTGCAATATTGCATTTTACCTGGGCCCGTGAGACAGGATTACCAATATTATGGTCAATGAATTCCTTTTTGAAAAAGTAAGACAATGCTTTTTCATACTGTCCTGTGTTGAAATAGTAGTTGCCCAGTCCTCCGTAAACAAGACTAAGTTCACCCTGGTTGTTAATGCCCGAAGCTATTGATTCCGCCCTGAGATAATACTTCAGGGATGCCTCCGGCTGATGGAAATCAACGCAAAGGTTACCCAGCGAAATGTAGATATAAGCAAGATTGGCGGAGTCTTTTGAAAAATTGTTCAGTCGCAGCGATTCATAAAGGATGCTAAACGCTGAATCTTTTTTTCCAAGCGTGCTGAACACATAGCTCATCATGACACATGCAGCCGAAGCTCCATTGAAATCCCCGCGTGATTTACGGATATCATACGCTTTGCGGAAACAGGATAGCGCAGTATCATTCTGCCCTCTTGAATAAAAATAAGAACCCATGCGCATGGAAGCATCACTGATACCTTTCGGGAAATTGGCTTCCTGCGACAGGCGAAAGGCTATTGTCGCGAGATGAAACGATGAGTCCCGGCTGGTATTTTGCCTTAAAAGCGAAAGGTCCAGGAGCCTTTTAATCCGGTTCGTATCCGGCACAATTCCTGCTTCGGAATTCACAGATCCGTTGAACAGCAGGATTATAACGATGTAACTATAAAGCCGCAATTGGTGAAACTTATAGCTGTTATCTTTTAAGGACCGGAACCGAATTAGTTACTGTTCCGGTTTTGCGTACACCTGTTGCTCCGTTTTTACCTTGAATAACTATCTTGACGTCGCCTAAATTGAATGGTATTTTGGCAACATCAACGATATGTTTAAAGGAATATGTCGTAAAAGGGGTATCGGAAGGTTTTGAAGCCGGAGGCGGAAAATCGGTCGTCGCTGAAAAGGTGACTGTATTGGTTAAAGCGTCAAACGTTCCCGTCGGATCAGCCCAGACCAACTTCGTACCCCATGAATCAGGTATATCTGCTTCTATAATAAATTGAACATTCCCTGTTGCATTGTTTCTAAAAGCCATATTTTATGTATTTTAGGTTGTTTATTTATATTTAGTCCAAAGATAATGTAAAAATATTAAAATCCTCATTTCAGGGATAAAAAAATTTAAGCGTGTACAATCAGACCGGTTTTTTGAAAGGACTTTGATAGGAACAGTCAAATATTGATG
>CAIPKZ010000351.1 GCA_903865775.1 uncultured Prolixibacteraceae bacterium
ATATCGAGTGCCTCTACCGGCGGCTCAATTGATTTGTTTTGAGTGGTGTCAACCGGCTCAATGCTTATAACAGGTGTAGCGAAGTTTGAACCAAGCGGAACCGCACTACCTTCAATTACCTTTGCCTCGGTTACTGCCCAGAAATACCCCTGAGCTTCGGCATCTTTCAGGTTTACAACCTGATCTTTGTATTTGTCCCAGTTGGCTTTTTCTTCCTGGTCGTACTTATTTTCTGAATTCATGCAGAGAAACAACTTGACGTAAGACATACCGACAGAGTGTTGTTTTACCCGGCCTTTTGCATATTGCTCTGCCATGTAAGGATTTCGGTCTTTTTCAATTGTGGAATCAAAAACCAAAACTTCAGTTTCACCTTCGTATTTAAACCCGAGAAGTTTCCAAGACATTCTATCTGCAGAAGCTTTGATGGAATCAGAAATAATGTTCTCGAATGATAGTCTATGCTCTTTCAGCAGATATAAGTCCTTGCGCTCTTTCAGGCTTTTGCTCCACAGGCCGGGTATATGTACATCATCGTGTGAATCCATCAGGTTAGTTGTGTTGATGGCCAGTCTTGCCTGAATGACAGAGAAGTCCTCAGTTCCTGATGTGCCTACTGCCTTGGATGCGTACAAACCTGTTTCAGGAGCAAAATCCAAATGTTGTAAAGGATCTGCCAGTTTGATCGCACTCTTTTTCTGAGTAATAATCAACCTTTTGTTGGTTCTCAGGTATTCAAATCGCTGTGCTATGGTTTTGAATTCTGGTATCATTTCCTGATTGTTTGATTTTGTTTCACTTGCTGTTCCTTAATCTTGATCAGTCTTAATTTTTCTTCCTGTGATATTTTTGTCACAGGATTACTGGACGGTGATTGTATTAGCTGGTTTTCCTTCATAGAAAGTTTCTCCGTTAAATTTTGTGGGATCATAATCAATGCCTGTCCTCCATTCTTCCCGGGTTAATATCTTCATTTCATAAGCAATTTTATATCCTTCATTCTTGATTTTAAAAGCTTCAGCTTTGTCCTTTTCAGATTTCTGGAGTATCTCAAGGTGATCATAGAATACTTGAAAAGAGAATCCGTACTTCTCGGTATTAAAAAAATTAGTGAATGCCAGGTATATGGATTCAGCCTCCGGAATGATAGCGTCCTGATATAATGATTTCTTTGCCTCGCCAACATTTGAGAAAGTTGAACCGGCTTTGAATCCTAATAGGTACATGGGATACTCGTAGTTGTCTGCTATCTGCCTGACATCGTCCTCGATTTCTTCAAAAAGCATAAGTTCTTTTGTAGGAAATGTCATAGATTGCCATTGCAGCGAAGCGGACGTAATGATTACTTGATACTGATCCTTTGCAAGGCCATATCGTTTAAACTCATCCTGTAGGTCTTTTTTTTCAATATCTTTAAGCGGAATAGCCCCGGCTGCATCTTTCGAATTGTTGGAGAGGATTCCCAAAGCACCCTTACGAGTAATCAGAACATTTCTTGCTTCGTATGCTGCTATGATATTGCTGATTGGATCCTGAAGCGCAATCAGTCGGGACTGACCATGTAGGATCATATCCGTGTTCATGATGGAATCCTTGAAATGGATTATTGAATTCAATGGGACTTCAGTCTTGACACCTCCAAAAGTGATCTCATATTTTGCGATTATTTCTGATACATCGGTCTGCATGAATATCTTTCCTGTTTCGGTAATATCCATTATCCAGTTTGGAATGACCCAAAGAGATTTAACCGTATCAAGACCGACAGGGCGTAGAGCAAAGA
>CAIPKZ010000352.1 GCA_903865775.1 uncultured Prolixibacteraceae bacterium
CCAAGGGTTGGCTTTATCCATGAAATTGAATTTTCCGGAAACAGGCGAAAGTTCGCCAAAGTAAATTCTCAAGATTTCTTCAGTACGATTTATTTAGACAGCCTAACCACCAACGACAGTATTAAATACAACCGGCTGACCAATATTTTTCAGATTAAATTTTACGAAGCGCCTGACCGGAAATATACTTTTGGCAAACGGCTTTACATTGGCAACGATCAGTTATTGTATAACTTTACTGCCACAACCGGATATTATCCTGAAAAACAATCCAACACGTTTGTTGGAGGAGGAATCTTCAGGAACGAAGGGAAATTCTGGCAGTATGAAGCCAATGGTAAAATTTACCTCAACGGATACCGGGCAGGCCAAACTGAGTTAACCGGGTTCATAAACAAACCATTGAAAATAGGCAGGGATACTGCCAGTCTGAAGATTGAAGGAAGTTTAAAAACCCTGGTTCCCGACTACTATCAGAAATATTACTATTCAAATCATTTTCAATGGAACAATCATTTCAGCAACATCAATGAAATGAACCTTCAGGCCAGTATTCATTCGCAGGAATTCAAAACAGACATTGGCGCAAATTATGCGCTCATCGACAATTACATTTATAACAATACTGAAGCTTTGCCAACGCAGGCCGGAAGCGAATTACTGGTTTTATCGGCCCACCTGAACAAAGATTTTGAAAATGACCACTGGTTGCTCCGGACACAGGTGCTGGTTCAAAAAGCCAGCAATGAGAATTATCTGCATCTTCCGTTATTTGCCGGATTTGCCAGTCTGAATTACCGTACAATCATTTCAAAAGTGCTCACTTTTCAAATCGGATACGACGTCCGCTACAACACCGCTTTTTATGCTGATGCTTACGAACCGTCAACTGCCCGGTTTTACCTGCAGAACAAGCAGAAAATCGGAAATTATCCGTACCTCGATTTCCATACCAACCTGAAACTGAAACGCACCCGTTTCTTTTTTATCATCATGAATTCGGCTTCAGGATTGCTTGCCGGAGACTACTATGTTGCACCCGGCTACCCATACTACCGCCGTACCTTTCGGATAGGAGTGGCATGGTCGTTCTATGATTAACCTTCGACTGCTTCGCGCTCAGGTGCCGGTCTGAAAGATTGATTGCTTGATTTTCAAGTCAAGAACTCTCTGTCAGTTTTGCTTTCTCAATATATCCATGAGTTCGGTCAAAATCATGGCTGTAGCTCCCCAAATGATTTCACCGTTGAAAGGATAGTATTTCACTGACAGAGAGCCAGTAGTGGTTTCTATTTTGGTTTCGGCAATGTTTTCTTTGGCTATAAAATCACTGATAGGAAATAATACCAGCTCTTCAACTTCACCAAAATCCACCTGAAAATCGGGCCTTCTGTCGGTCCAGGCTAAAAATGGTTGAATGGAAAACCGACTGACTTCAACATATAAATCAGACAATTTCCCCAGTATTTCAACGGAAGAAGGTTGAATGCCAACTTCTTCCTGAGCTTCACGAAGGGCAGTCATTAAAGGTGAGGCATCTTCTTTCTCAACTTTTCCTCCTGGGAAACTAATCTGGCCGGGATGATATTTCATCGTTGACGGGCGTTTTGTCAGACAGGTAAACAATTGATTTCCTTCAGGATAAAGCAGAACCAAAACACTACTCATTTTTACTGATGAACGTTCATGGTCAAAAGTTCCCATCCGACGGCCGGGAGGAAGCATTCGTGCATGAGCTGCACTGCCCGGCAATTCGCCCGACATAGAGCTTTTCAACTGATTTTTCAGTGTATTGTTCATTTGATCTAAGGTAATCAGTCCTTCTTTACTCGAAACGGATCGTTTTTTCAGGAGACACTTTGGTTATAAAATAAGATGGTAACAACAACATCAGGATGGTGATAACGACTGTTCCCACATTGAGCAATAAAACATGCCAGACAGTAAGGTTAATCGGAACGTACTCGAGGTAATATGACGAGGGATCAAGTTTCAGAACATGGGTGTATTGCTGAATGAGACAAATTCCAATTCCAAGAATATTTCCGATTACCAACGCCTTCAGTATCAGCAAACCCGAAAAATAAAGAAATACCTTTCGGATGCTCCAGTTGCGGGCTCCCATCGCTTTCAATATTCCAATCATCTGGGCTCGTTCAAGAATGATAACCAAAAGGCTCGAAACCATATTGAACCCGGCAACCAAAACCATGAGGATCAAAATGACCCACACATTCATGTCGAGTAAGCTCAGCCAATCGAATATATGCCTGTACTTTTCCTTCACACTGATGACCTGCAAAACCGGTTCGTCGGGATTTGTATTTCTGAGAAGCAAATTACGAACCGCCTTTTCCTGCTCCTGAAGTTGTTTAAAATCGTTCACCAGAATTTCAAATCCGCTCACTTCATCATTTCCCCAGTTATTCAGTTTCCGGATATGATTGATATCGCACAAGACAAACATCCGGTCGAACTCCTCGAGGCTGGTCTTATAGATGCCGGCCATCTGAAATTTACGCTGACGGGGAATGGCTTCTGAAGCATGAATAAAAAACATATAGAGATCGTCGCCCAGCTTAAGTTTCAGCAAGTCGGCCATTTGTTTCGATATCCAGACTTTGTTGCTGCGTATTGTATCCTGAACCTGAAATGGTTCTCCTTCCACCTTGTTTTCCTGAAAAAATGACCAGTCAAAATCGGGTCCAATCCCTTTCAGCACAACGCCCTGAATTTCGTCTTCAGTTCTGATAATTCCCGGTTTGGTTGCAAATACCTGAACATGACGGATTCCATCGATGCTTTTAAGATCGTTTAAAAAGGATTGATTTTGGCTAATCGGACTGGTCTCGAACGATTGGTTGGAATCGAGGTTTACGATTTGTAAATGTGATCCAAATCCGATCACCTTGCGGCCCACTTCTGATTTGTATCCGGTCACAATGGCTACCGACAGGATCAATACCACCAGTCCCAGAACAATACCAAACAGGGCAATATTCACAATCCGGTGCGAAAGATTATTCCGGTTTTCTCTGGCCGAAAATATACGTCGTGCTATATAAAGGTCTAAATTCAAAAGATGAGTTTATATCCACGGATTAAAGTCCGTAGCTGATAAAATTTATTCTTCAGCAAGTTCAGTTTTTTCTCCGGCTTTCTCGTTTACAAATGGCAAAACTAATAGCGATATCAGCCCGAAAACAATCAATACCAGCGTTGTACTTCCATGAGCGAGTAAAGCAAATACTTTCCCGTCAGACTTGTCAACTCCGTAAAGGGCCAGCCCTTCAATCACCATAAAATGCCATGCTCCAATTCCTCCCTGAACCGGTGCTACCATTCCGAAACTACCCAATACAAAAACGGCCAGTGCGGCTAAAGGCAAGATATGTGAAGTAAAACCGAATGAAAAAAACACGCAGTAAAACATCAGAAAATACATGAGCCAGATAAATACCGAATGAAAAACAAAAGCACCTTTCCTTTTCATGTTCCGAATACTGCGAAAGCCTTCACTAAATTGGTCAACAAAGCCCATGGCTTTTTTCATCAACGAGCTTTCACGAATCTTATGGCGAAGCAGCCACAAAACCAATACAATCAACAGCACGCCACCAAGCAAAACAGGCGAATAAATCACCTTATCCAGCTTTTCCTTCACTTCAGGATTGTTGTTTAAGAAACTCAGAACCTGTCCGAATTGTGTAACAACAACAACAGCTGTTAAAAGCAGCAACATCAGGACATCAATCAGCCGTTCAGTTACAACCGTGCCAACTAACTTGGTGAATGGAATTTTTTCGTATCGCGAAAGTACGCCACACCTCGAAATTTCACCCATTCTCGGAAGTGCAAGATTCATCAGATATCCGACCATAACAGCCAGAAAAGTATTGAGCAATCTTGGCTTTTTGCCAAGCGGTTCAATCATCAGGTTCCAGCGAATACTGCGGCTGATGTGACTGAGCAAACCAAGCAGAACAGAAACAACGATCCAGAAATAATTGACATCATTGCTTAATATATTTTCTATCCGTTTAATATCCTGATCTTTATATACCATCCAGAATATAAGGATTCCAATTAGGAAGAATGAAAGAAATTTGAGTGTCTTAACTATTTTTTGTTTCAAGCTTACAATGTTTATTGAAATGAATTTAACGTACTTTTGGATCGGCAACAGGGAAAGCAATAAAGTTGCTCCTGACGCATTGAACTGTAGTGGCAAAAATACAGTTTTGTTTTAATTCGGCCTGATTTTTATTTACAAATAAGAAACAGGCCCCGAAAGTACAGGAAATACGATAATGATAGTAAGAGCAAAAAAGAATTTAGGGCAACATTTTCTGAAAGATAAAGACATTGCCCATAGAATAGTCGAAAGCCTTCAGGCCGACAAGGTAAATAAAGTACTGGAAATCGGTCCCGGTATGGGCGTTCTGACTCAGTTTTTACTTCAAAACAAATCCTACGAAACTACGGTCGTCGAAATTGACCGTGAATCGGTAGAATATATCAATCAACATTTCCCCGAATTAAAGGAAAGAGTTATTTCTGATGATTTTCTGAGGCTCAATCTGCATGACTATTTTACTGAGCCCTTTGCCATTATTGGCAATTTCCCTTACAATATTTCATCACAGATATTTTTCAAGGTTCTTGAATATCGCAATCAAATTCCTGAAGTGGTTGGTATGCTTCAGAAAGAAGTGGCTGAGCGGCTTGCTGCGCCTCCCGGATCAAAAACCTACGGAATATTGAGTGTTTTCCTTCAGGCTTATTATAACATTGAATACCTGTTTACCGTTGATCAGGATCAGTTTATTCCACCACCAAAGGTGAAAGGAGGCGTCATCCGGATCACCCGTAACCAAAAAGAACACCTGAACTGCGACGAAAAGCTTTTCAAAAGCATTGTAAAAATGGCATTCAACCAGCGACGTAAAACCATGCGAAACTCGCTCAAAACCATGATTACCAGCGAAGAACTGAAAGTAAACCCGATATTCGACAAACGGCCGGAACAAATGGGAGTCGCAGAATTTGAGTTGATTGTAAGAATGATAGGAGAACAGAGCGGTAATAATGAACAGCCAGAACAGTCAGTTTGACGAAATCAGAGGTCATTTGTGTGGTTTCTCATCCGGGCCAATTGCATCTCACTTTCCCTTTTGCCTTTTCCGATCTATTCCGTATGTTTGCATACCAGAACAGACCACTTTAACGAGCAACGTATGGAGAGTAAATTTCATTTTACAGTTAATTCACAATCCAATTTGCTGAAATTTCAGCAGTTAATTGATTCAGTTAATGAAGCCATCAGCCGGAATTTGCTGCAGATTGGCGATATGTTGCCATCGGTCAACCAGATTTGCAAAGAAAGCTGCTTGTCGCGCGATACGGTTTTCAAAGCTTATGCCGAACTGAAAACCCGCGGGGTCATTGAATCGGTGCCCAATCGTGGATATTTTGTAGCCAAAGCAGTGACTAAAGTTTTTCTGTTTCTGGATACATTCAAAGCCTACAAAGAAGTCCTGTACGGTTCATTTTTAGATGACCTTCCCGAAACCATTGCCATCGATCTTCATTTTCATCATTACAATATTGATGATTTCGAGAAGATCATTAAGGAAAGTCTGGGTAAATACACCAAATACATCATCATGAATTTCGATCATGAACGTGTGCCCGAAATAACCAGCCAGATACCGGCAAGCAAGTTGCTGGTGATTGACTGGAACGTGAATTCCCAGGAAGGCATCTCATCGATTCATCAGGATTTTGGACAGGCATTGTATGATTCGCTTGAAAGCGGAATCGACTTGATCCGCAAATACGAAAAATTCATCTACCTCTACCCTTCTTTCACTTACCATCCCAAAATCTCGATCCAGTATTTTGAAAAATTCTGTTCCGACCATCAGATTAGTTTCAAAACACTTTTCGACTTTAAAAAATTTGATCTTCAAAAAGGCGAATTGTATTTATTGGTAAGCGATCGCACATTGGCTAAATTCCTCGACCAGTGTCACCAGAAAAACCTTGTGTTGGGGCAGGATGTTGGCGTGATTTCATACAACGAAACGCCTATGAAAAAGTATGTCAAGGAAGGAATTACCGTGATCTCCACTGACTTTGAACTCATGGGAAAAAAGATCGCCGAATTTGTAATTACAGGTGAAAAAACAAATCTGGTCATTCCCTCAAAACTGACAGTTCGAAAATCTATTTGATTAATGTTTTAAAACAGCAGGACTTATTTTGAATATGGCTTAGTAAGATTTAGTTTTGTCAGGCATACCAGAACAGAACGGTTGCGTTAAACAGGAAAAAGTCATTGGTCATTTGAAAAGGGTTTTACTTTTTACACTTTTCAAATGACCAATGATTTATGACCATTTCTAATAACTCATAATTTATAACTTATAACTTCTTCAACATGTATTTATTAGGATTCGATATAGGTAGTTCTTCCGTGAAAGCTTCTCTTATTGAAGGACAATCAGGAGATTGTGTAGCCACGGCTTTTTATCCGAAACAGGAAATGAAAATCACTGCTGTTCAGGCAGGTTGGGCAGAACAGGAACCCGAACAATGGTGGGCAAACCTAAAATTAGCTTTGGCTGACGTGCTTTCACAGTCGAAAGCTGATCCGAAAACTATTGATTCAATCGGCATTTCATACCAGATGCACGGATTGGTGGTAGTCGATAAAAACCAACAGGTTTTGCGTCCTTCCATCATCTGGTGCGACAGCCGTGCTGCTGAATTCGGAAATAAAGCTTTTGCAGAAATCGGCGAAGAAAAATGTCTTTCGAATTTGCTCAATTCACCAGGAAATTTCACTGCATCAAAACTGAAATGGGTGAAAGACAACGAGCCTGAATTGTACGCTCAGATCGATAAGATCATGCTTCCGGGCGATTACATTGCCATGAAACTTTCCGGAGAAATCAAAACCACCGCCAGTGGCCTGTCTGAAGGAATTCTCTGGAATTTCAAGGAAAATACGGTGGCCGACATGCTGCTCGATTACTATGGATTCGAAAAATCGTTCATTCCTGAAATCGTCCCAACATTCTCAGTTCAAGGTGTAGTGAATGCAAAAGCAGCCATTGAACTCGGTCTGGCGGAAGGAACAAAAATCAGCTATCGCGCTGGTGATCAACCCAACAATGCACTTTCACTGAATGTATTGAACCCTGGCGAAATTGCCACTACTGCCGGAACTTCCGGAGTGGTTTATGGTGTGAGCGGCGAAGTAAAATACGATCAGTACTCACGTGTGAACACTTTTGCACACGTCAATCACACTTCCGAAGCCAACCGTTTGGGCGTTTTGCTTTGCATCAACGGAACCGGAATTCTGAATTCATGGCTGAACAAGACCGTTGGAAACAAAGCATTTTCGTACGAAGAAATGAACCAAAAAGCTTCGGAAGTTGCCATTGGTTCTGAAGGTGTGAGCATTCTGCCTTTCGGAAACGGTGCCGAACGTGTTCTCCGGAATAAAAATATCGGCGCGCAGATTTCAGGATTGGGTTTCAATACCCACACTGAAGCTCATCTTTTCCGCGCTGCCCAGGAAGGAATCGTTTTCTCGTTCAAATACGGAATGGAAATCATGGAAGAAATTGGTATCAAAGCACAGGTGATACGCGCCGGAAAAGCCAATATGTTTCTCAGTCCGATTTTCCGTGAAACACTGGCCGGAATTTCAGGAGCAACCATCGAATTATACAATACCGATGGTTCGGTAGGTGCAGCGCGTGGTGCCGGAATCGGTTCGGGTTATTACGCCTCGGCAAAAGAAGCCTTTGCCAGCCTGAAGAAACTGGATACCATTTCACCGGATTTGAGCAAAAAAGCCGAATACGAAGCCGCGTACCAGAACTGGAAAAGGCAATTGGAGAAAGCGTTCTAAGAGCCTCCCCCGACCCCTCCGAAGGAGGGGAGTAAGGAGCAATGTCTCAAAATAATTCAATAAATTAATAATCTGCCTTTTTTAGTCTTCCCCCTTCGGGGGAGTTAGAGGGGGCTTCAAAATTTAATTCAATGACAGTTTTTAAAGGAAACAAAGAGTATTTCCCGGGTATTGATCAAATCAAATACGAGGGACCAGGTTCAAAAAATCCAATGGCATTCAAATATTATGATGCCAATCAGGTAGTTTTAGGCAAAACAATGAAAGAATATCTTCGTTTTGCAGTGGCATACTGGCACACATTCTGTGGCGACGGTGGCGATCCATTCGGCCCGGGAACACAGGTTTTCCCATGGGTTGGCGCTGCCGATAAAATGACTGCTGCCAAAGAACGCATGGACGCTGCTTTCGAATTTATCAGTAAAATTGGTGCTCCATTCTATTGCTTTCACGATACGGATGTAGTTGGTGATGGAACTGTTTTCGAAATTGAAACACGCCTTGCTAACATGATAGACTTTGCCAAAGAACGTCAGGAAGCCACCGGTGCCAAACTTCTTTGGGGTACTGCCAATGTATTTTCAAATCCACGCTACATGAATGGCGCTTCAACCAATCCTGATTTCAATGTATTGGCTAACGCAGCTGTTCAGGTTAAAAATGCCATGGAAGCTACAATCGCTTTGGGCGGAACCAACTATGTATTCTGGGGCGGACGCGAAGGTTACATGAGCCTGCATAACACCGACACCAAACGCGAATTGGAACATATGGGCAAATTCCTTGCAGCAGCGCGCGATCACGCACGTGCTTTGGGATTCAAAGGAACCTTCCTGATTGAGCCAAAACCAATGGAACCAATGAAACACCAGTACGATTTCGACACTCAGACTGTTGTAGGTTTCCTGAAAGCGCATGGTTTGGAAAACGATTTTAAACTGAATATTGAAGTGAACCACGCTACTTTGGCCGGTCATTCATTTGCTCACGAATTGCGTGTTGCCCGCGATACCGGAATGTTCGGATCGATCGATGCCAACAAAGGTGACTATCAAAACGGATGGGATACCGATGAATTCCCAACCAACATTTATGAAGTAACTGAAGCCATGATTGAAATCATTCAGGCTGGCGGATTCACAAACGGTGGTATCAACTTCGATGCTAAAACCCGTCGTAACTCAACCGATCTGGAAGATATTTTCATCGCCCACGTTTCAGGAATGGACGTTTTCGCACGTTCACTGGTTATCGCGGACAAATTGCTGAAAGATTCAGATTACCTGAAACTGAAAGCTAACCGTTATGCTTCTTATGATTCAGGAAAAGGTGCAGCATACGAAGCTGGCAAACTGAATCTGGTTGATCTTTACAATGTGGCCAAAGAAGTTGGCGAACCAAAACAAATTAGTGGCAAACAGGAAATGCTCGAGCAACTAATCAATTGCTATATTTAATCCGATGAAGGATCGTAATACGTCATATGTAGTTGGAATTACACTTGTTGCCACCTTGGGTGGGCTTCTCTTTGGGTATGATACGGCTGTCATCTCTGGTGCTGCAAAATCAATAGAGGCCTATTTAATAAAAGGTCTTAACCTTGGTTCATTTGCTTATGGTGCTACCATTTCAAGCGCCCTGATCGGATGTATCATCGGAGGTATGATTTCCGGAATTGTATCTTTAAAATTAGGTCGTAAAAGATCCCTGATGATTGCTGCTGCGCTTTTCTTTTTAGCTGCTATCGGTTCAGGATTCCCTGAATTTTTATTCTTCCACGAAGGCGAACCAACCATGGGATTATTGTATATGTTCAACTTTTACCGCATTATCGGCGGTATTGGCGTAGGATTGGCATCTGCTGTTTGTCCGATGTATATTGGAGAGATCGCACCGGCTGACATTCGTGGCCGTTTGGTTTCGATCAACCAGTTTGCCATTATCTTCGGGATGTTGGTTGTCTATTTTGTGAACTATTTTATCGCACACGGACAATCCATTGAATGGATTAACGAAACCGGCTGGAGATTGATGTTTCTTTCAGCAGCAATACCTTCAGGTATCTTCGGCGTTTTGTTGTTCTTCGTTCCTGAAACTCCACGTTACCTTGCCCTGACCAATCGTGATGGGAAAGCACTGGAAATCCTGACCAAGATCAATGGACTTCAACAGGCTAAAATCATTCTGAAGGAGATAAAGACTTCGGTGGATGCCGCATCTGAAAACCTGTTTGCCTATGGCAAACTTGTCATCGTGATCGGTATTCTTTTATCAGTATTTCAGCAATTTGTAGGAATCAACGTGGCTTTGTATTATGCACCAAGCATTTTCGAAAGTATGGGTGCCGCAAAAGATTCTTCGATGCTTCAAACAGTGGTTATGGGTTTGGTCAATGTAATTTTTACAGTGATTGCCATTCTAACAGTTGACAAATACGGACGTAAGATTCTGCTTATGATCGGTTCAATCGGTATGGCTGTCGGCATGTTTGCCATTGGCGGGCTGGCCTTCATGAAAGTCATCGGTATCAGTACACTGGTATTTATTATCATTTACACTGCTTCATTCATGATGTCATGGGGTCCTATTTGCTGGGTTCTTATTTCTGAAATATTCCCCAATAAGATCCGTGGACGCGCCATTGCCATCGCAGTGGCTGCACAATGGGCTGCAAACTACTTTATTTCATCGACCTATCCGGCCATGATGGAAATGAGTGGTGGGATGACCTATAGTTTTTATGGAGTGATGAGCATTCTATCTTTCATCTTCGTTTGGAAAATGGTTCCTGAAACCAAAGGAAAAACCCTGGAGGAATTGGAAAAACTCTGGAAGAAATAACACCAAACTTGACTTGATAAACTACAAAAAGCCGCTACTTCAAAAGAAGAGCGGCTTTTTAAATTTTCTGCTAGAACTATCTTTTTATTTCCCAGGCACAGCGGACCGGAGAAACAATCTTGTCAGCTTTCTTCAATTCGTTCATAGCTTTTTCAACTACTTTTTTATCTATACCTGCCAATTCTGCAATTTTCCCGGCAGTTAAAGGTTTATCCGAAGCAGACATCACAGCCAATACTTTTTCTACGCTCATGTTTGTGTATTTTAAAAATTCAGGAACAAAATTAACGATTAAAGATTAAAGATCAACGATTGGTGATTTTACTTCGTAAATCGTTAATCACCAATCGTTAATCCCTAATCACCAATTAAAACCTTCCTTCAACAACTTTCCAATCGGCAACTTTCCAGAAATCTGCAACATAAGCCGGACGGAGATTCTGTTTGTCGAGGTAATAAGCATGTTCCCAAACATCGCAGGTTAAGAGCGGAGTCAATCCGTCTCGAACAGGGCAGCCGGCATTGCTGGTTTGAACGATGCTCAGTTTTCCTGCGGCATCTTTTACTAACCAGGCCCATCCTGAACCAAACTGAGTCACGGCAGCTTTATTGAATGCTTCTTTGAATGTTTCAAGTGAGCCAAAAGTACTGTCAATCGCAGCTTTCAATACTCCTGAAGGTTCAGTCGCAGGAGTTGCAGAAAATTGTTCGAAGTAAAAAGTGTGGTTAAAAACCTGTGCGCCATTGTTGAAAATTCCACCTTCAGCTTTTTTGATGATGGTTTCCATGGTAGCATTTTCGAATTCAGTTCCAACAATCAGGTTATTCAGATTGGTGACATAAGCCTGATGGTGTTTGCCATGATGAAACTCCAGTGTACGGGCACTGATGAAAGGTTCAAGGGCATCAATTGCATAGGGTAATGCAGGTAATGTAAAACTCATTTGGATTATTTTTTTGGTTAAACAATGATTTTTAGTTTTCACCAAGATAACAGAATCGGGATTCAAAAGGTTTGTAAAATCTGTAATTCAGGAGTAATTTAGAATAATTCTGAATAAGGAAAGTAGCTCCCATCAAACCTCCCCCGCCGGATGAAGCTTAAAAAAGGCTCAACAAACAATTAAGGTAACAGATTTAATTAACCAATAATCAAAAAGCCCCTCCTGCGGAGGGTTTGGGGAGGCTTCTAAAAATAAAACCGCCCGGTACCTCTGTACCGGGCGGAAAAAAACCAAAAATCAACTAACCTTTAAACCGTCTGGAGACTTCGTCCCAATTAATAACCTTGAAAAAGGCTTCGACATAATCGGGTCGCCTGTTTTGATACTTCAGATAGTATGCGTGTTCCCACACATCCATCCCAAGTACAGGAGTTCCTTTTACTTCAGCCAGATCCATTAACGGGTTATCCTGATTAGGAGTGGACGAAATCACCAAACCTTCACCTTGCTTTACCAGCCATGCCCACCCAGACCCAAACCGGGTGAGGGCTGCTTTTGTAAATGCTTCTTTAAAATTTTGATACGACCCAAACGAAGCGTCAATCACTTTCAGCAAATCACCTTCAGGTTGAATTGCACCACCCGGATGCATGACTTCCCAATATAAATTGTGATTGTAAAAGCCTCCGCCATTGTTGCGGATTGCTATTGCCTGAGACGATATATTTGCCAAAATCTGTTCGATTGTTTGTCCTGCAACAGCAGTACCTTGAATTGCAGCATTCAGATTATTGGTGTATGCTGCGTGATGTTTATCGTGATGGATTTCCATCGTTTGAGCATCGATGTATGGTTCAAGTGCATCGAATGCGTAGGAAAGCTTTTGTAATTCGAAAGACATAGTGTAATATTTAGGATTGAAGACTCTTTTATCTTCTACACAAACATAACATCTATTTAAATTGTTTCCAAATAAGCTTGCTTTTATTTACAAAAATAAATAGCAGATATAAATTGGATAAATTAAATGTCTGATTTATATTATTTTACTAATATCCTGTGAGTTTAGCTGGACTAAATTTCATAAGAATAGCCGGATTTCCTGACCAACTTGGGTGATTGGCTAACAGAATTGACTTTCAAACAACCAGACAAGAAACGGTTCCTGCGCGTATGGCTAGATGTTGGATTTAAAGAAAACCGTGCTTATTTATAGCATATTAAGATGGACCTGAATGCAAATATTCAATTGTTTTCCAGTGTATATCTTCTTACAAAACTATATTCTTTGTTGGAAGGTTTTACTTGAAGTAATGAGGCTTCTTCGTCTGAAAGGTTTGTATATAAAGAACACTTCAAAGAATCGATCCGCGACAATAATATCATCTTCTCGTTCATAGTTATTATTTCACCTTTTATTCCGGCAAGAACACCATTTGAAATCTCAATCGATTTTCCTTTTGCAATCTGCTCATAGGTAACTGAAAGTTCATAGTTATTTTGAGCCAGGAAGGTTTTTATATTAATAATTTGAATTTCTGGAATGGCTTGAGCCTTTCCTGCTGAGCTGATAAAACAGATTACTCCCGGAGTGTTCAATGCAGTAAAAAATTCGAGGTAACTTACCCTTACAAAAAGATAGCAGCGAAACAATGGTTCTTCGCTCCACTTTATACTTTCAATCTTGCTATTTGGGATCTTTCTGGTTGGCAAGTAACATTCGATACCCTTTTGTGTCAAATTATTGAATAGTTTTTTTTCTGAATTTGCTCGGGTATAGATAACATACCAAAGGTAATTTGGATTTTCTAAAGACATAAATTCGGGTCGTTAATTAATTTTAGCATCCTGCTCTGTCAATTTCGGATTTTTTACTATTTCTCAAAAGTTGGTTTAAAACACGAATAAATTGACACCCCAAACCTAAAAGCTATTTAGATCGATTCCAAATAGCCTTCGTTAACTTTATATCAAATTATTGTTTCCGAAATTGAAAATCTGTCTGAATTGATTAAAGATGAGGCCGAATAATTAAATAATCGTGACACTTGAATTCTGAAATTCAGGATTCAAACTATGCTCAACAAAGCATTTCGCCCGAAAAAAAAGTGCAAATTGAACTTTGATGTTAATACGAAAAACTGCTTCCGCCCAGAAACTCACGGATGACCGAGGTTGGCGGAATCTCCTGATCATCGATGGCTTTAAAATAGGATAAGAATTTCAGCAGCCGGATGCTTTCACTGAATTCTGCCTGGCTTTCTGGTACTGCTTTAAAAGCGGTTCGGCATATTTTTTCAGAACAGCCAATTCATAAATCAAGGCTGAATTGAACATCACATCGGCATTTTCCTGGTATGGGAAAATATTCTTGTCTTCGCCAGCCCGAACACTCTGCCAGCGACGAATGGTTTCCTGAGCCGAATAATTCCGGTATTTGCTATCGCGGATCATCCGACGAATCAATCGGTTATCGGTGGTTGAAATGTGGTTTTGATCGTCAATCGAAATCTGGGTAAGTGCTGAAAGGAATATCTTAAAGGTATTGGCTGGCTCGATATGAGGAACCAATTCAGGATTCATACCATGGATACCTTCAACAATCAGGATACTTCCCTGTTCCAATTTCAACTTTTTACCTGAAGGAAACTTCTTTCCGACGGTGAAATTAAACTTTGGCAACTCAACCGTTTCACCATTAAAAAGCTGAATCAGTTGTTGATTAAAATATTCAACATCAATGGCTTCAATAGCTTCGAAGTCGAATTCACCATTTCTATCTTTAGGCGTTTTTTCGCGGTCAACAAAATAATCGTCGAGCGAAATCATGGTAGGTTTTAAACCATTCACGGCCAATTGTACCATCAGGCGCTTACAAAACGTGGTTTTTCCTGAAGCAGAAGGCCCTGCAATCAGGACGATCTTTACTTCATCTTTCCGGTCGCGTATCAGGTTGGCGATTTCGGCGATTTTCTTCTCATGCAATGCTTCCGAAATTTTAATGATATCGCCACTTTCGCCATTCAGGGTATTTTCGTTTAATCGGGCTACATTTGGAACATCCATCAATTCAGCCCAATCCTTGTGTTCCTGAAATATGCCAAAAAGCTTATCGAGTTTTGAATAAGGCTGAACCTCACTGAATTTGGCAGGATTTGGAATTCGCAACAACAATCCTTCGTAATACGAAACCAGATCAAAAACCTTTAAATAGCCAGTGGATGGAACCAAATACCCGTAGAAATAATTGGCCAGACCATCCATGAAATACAGGTATGAAAACAAAGTTCCCTGCTGTTCGAGAAGTGTAGCTTTATAAGGAAGATTCTGCTTTCTGCAAATTTCAACAACTTCCTCAGTTGGCAATCCTATTTTTTCAAAAGGAATATCCCGATCAACCAACTGCTGCATTTCACTTTTTATTGCAAATATATCTGACTCGCTAATTGGTCGGTCTAATCCTGAAAGCTCGCAATAGTAACCGCGCGAAATACCATGCATCATTTTCAGTTTTACTTCAGGAAACAACTGGCGAACTGAAGCATACAGAATAAAAAACAACGAACGGACATACAGGCGCAGTCCATCAGGATGCGAATAGTCGATGAACTCCACTTTTTTGTTCTTGACAAATACAAAGGAAAGTTCCTTGACCTTGTGGTTGACCATTGCCCCAATGATGGGATTATCGAGTTTAACCTGAAAATCGTCCTTTATTTCAGATAAAGTTATTCCCAGCGGATACGATTTTTTAGTGCCTGTATTGACACAGTATATGTCGATTGTGTTCATAATACATCTATCTATTCAAACTATTCTAACTCTTTATTTCTTTTATTATCAATTGTTCTGGCATTCTTAGCCGTAACAATTTGATCACCTGTTTTTGCTTCAATTTCCCGACGTGTATTTCCGGCAATAGTACCACCTTGCCTGGCTATTCTTTTGCTTTCGTCAAATGTTTTGGGTAATTTCTTTTTTGAAATCTCAGTAGTAGAAGCTTCGGCAAGCATGTTTAGTACCAATTCCAGATTTGTCATATGATCGCGAAGATTTTCCTTCTTCAGGTCTTTGAGGCTTTTATATTGCTTGGTAGTAATACCAGCCCATGCTTTGGTAATTTCATCTGTCAGAATAGCATATTCCTGACCCTTTTTGACACCCCGATTATCCCATTCATCTGTAAGTTCTTTTCGTACTTCAATACTTTTTAACCGTTGATTTACCCACTCTTTGGAGTATCCTTTTTTTAGGTATGTTTCCATTAACCGGTCAAAACCGATTTCCGGATCTTCAATTTCGTCCAGCCTTTCACGGGCAACTCTTGACAACCACAACTTAAAAGGTTCTGCCTTAGGAGAAGGAATGGATTGAATTAAGCGAAAAAGTTGTTCCGTATCTGCAACATCGGTTATTCGCATTTTTCCATCTCCTGCAACCATTTTCAACTGTCCGATTTTTTCGGACAGTTCACTTCCTTCCTTTGCCAGCTTAGCTTTCAAATCACTCCAATACTTACGTGGGCGATCGGTTTCAGTTAGTACCTCTATTACATCAATGATTGAGAAATACCATTTTTCCATATCTGCATCCCACAGGGAGCGAATTTGCTTTGACTCGAAAATTTTGATCGCATTTTGCTTTTCCATCTCATTTAAATTTTTCTAATACAATATCAAGACCTAATTTAAACAAAAAAGAAATCAACACATCACTATTTTATGATATATTCAATTCTTGTTTCAGGTATTTTGCAGTGAACGATTCCTCATTTCGGATCACTTCTTCCGGTGTACCCAAACAAACCACTCTCCCACCGTCTTTACCGCCCTCTGGTCCAATATCAATGATGTGATCGGCCACTTTTATGACGTCCATGTTGTGTTCAATGACAATGACCGTATTTCCACGATCCACCAGTTTGTTCAGGACTTCAAGCAAAACCCGGATATCTTCGAAATGAAGTCCTGTAGTTGGTTCGTCAAGAATATACATGGTTTTCCCGGTATCTTTTTTAGCCAGTTCGGTAGCCAGTTTTACCCGTTGCGATTCGCCTCCGGAAAGAGTTGTGGATGACTGTCCAAGTGTAATATAACCCAGTCCCACATCCTGAATGGTCTTCAGTTTATGGGCAATCGATGGAATGTGCTCAAAAAATTCGACTCCCTGGTTGATGGTCATATCGAGCACATCGCCAATGGATTTTCCTTTATAGCGAACTTCCAGCGTTTCGCGGTTATACCGGCGACCATTGCAGGTATCACAATGGACATAAACGTCAGGCAAAAAATTCATTTCAATTTGCTTCAATCCACCGCCCTGACAATCTTCGCAGCGTCCGCCTTTAACATTGAACGAAAACCGACCTGGTGGGTAAGCCCTGATTTTGGCTTCGGGCAACTGCGCAAACAAATTCCGGACATCAGAAAAAACACCGGTGTAGGTAACCGGATTACTGCGTGGTGTGCGTCCTATCGGTGACTGATCGACCTGAACAATTTTATCAATGTGATTCAGTCCTACTATTCCGGAATACGGAAGCGGATCTTTTACCGATCCATAAAAATGCTGACTTAAAATAGGTTGCAAGGTGGCGTTTATCAGGGTTGACTTGCCGCTTCCGGAAACACCGGTGACACAAATCAACTGACCCAATGGCAAATCTACTGAAATATTTTTCAGGTTATTTCCTGTGCAGCCATTCAACGAAAGTATGTTACCGTTACCTTTGCGCCGTTTCTTCGGAATTTCGATTTTAGCTTCGCCCAACAGGTATTTTGAAGTCAATGTTCCGGCGCGGAGAACTTGCTGAGGAGTACCTGCAGCAACCACCTGTCCGCCATGACGGCCTGCAAAAGGTCCCATGTCAATCAGATAATCGGCATTCATCATCATATCTTTATCGTGCTCAACAACGATAACGGAATTGCCGGTATCGCGCAACTGCTCCAATGAATGGATAAGCCTTAGGTTATCGCGGTGATGAAGACCAATGCTGGGTTCGTCAAGAATATAGAGTACATTCACGAGTTGTGATCCGATTTGGGTAGCCAACCGGATTCGTTGCGATTCGCCTCCCGACAGAGTTCGCGAAGTCCGGTCGAGTGAAAGATAATTGAGACCAACATCTTCCAAAAATCGAATCCGGTCGCGGATTTCCTTGATCACCTCAACGGCTATTTTTTTCTGTCGATCGGTCAGCCGGTCTTCCAGATTAACCAG
>CAIPKZ010000353.1 GCA_903865775.1 uncultured Prolixibacteraceae bacterium
GGCTGAAGATATTCGTCATGCCCACTATCTGCCGAATACTGAGATTGAAATTGTCAACAAATGGGAAGACAAACTTCAGATCAAACATGCTATTTTTGATCACGACGGAACTATTTCCACCCTTCGTGAAGGCTGGGAACTAATCATGGGTCCGATGATGATGAAAGCAATTTTGGGCAACCAATATTTAGAGGCTGATGAAGCTTTATACCAGAAAGTTCAGATCCGGGTGAATGAATTCATAGACAAAACCACCGGAATCCAAACACTGGTTCAAATGCAGGGACTAATTGGATTGATCAGGGAATTTGGATGTGTTCCGGAGGATCAGATTCTGGACGAATTTGGGTACAAACAAATTTATAATGAAGAGTTGCTTGAAATGGTGAAAGTCCGTGAAGCTAAATTTGCGAAAGGCGAACTTTCAATGGAAGATTTTACCCTGAAAAATGCGGTGACTTTTCTTCAGAGATTACATGATGCCGGAATCAAACTATACCTGGCCAGCGGTACCGATGAAGAAGACGTGAAAAGCGAAGCCCGTGTGTTGGGTTACGATCATCTGTTCGAAGGCCGGATTTATGGTGCTGTTGGTGATGTAACCAAAGAAGCAAAAAAAATTGTTCTGGACCGGATTCTCGATATGATCGGCGATTCTGCTTCAGGAAAAGTAGCCACTTTTGGAGACGGACCGGTTGAAATGCGCGAAACCAATAAGCGTGGCGGTGTTTCTGTCGGAATTGCCAGCAACGAATTGAGGCGATATGGTCTGAATGAAAGTAAACGTACCCGTTTGATTAAAGCGGGCGCAGATATCATCATTCCTGATTTCTCACAATACCGGCAATTGCTGGATTTGTTGAATATTTAACGAGTTGCGAGTTGAGGGATGCATGCTTCGGGTTTCAAACAAAAAGTTCGGATTGCCTAAAGTTCCCAGCCTGCTGCTGGTAGGGGTGTAAAAAACATGTAACTCGCAACACGCAACAATTCAAAAATTTAACAATTTATCCATTAACCCTTTAACCATTAGAATATGCCTTATCCAAAATTAGACCGGGATCAGCTTGATGTTAAGAAATTAAGCGGACGAAAGAATAAAGTCTATATTGAAAAAGATCAGGTTCCGGTTACTCAGAAACCGGCTCATCTTTCTGAATTGGGGCAACAGTTGATTGATAAAACAGCGGATCGGATACGTTTTGCCCGAAAGGAAAAGAAATCAGTGATGCTAACTTTTGGTGCACATACTATCAAAAATGGAATGGCTCCAACCCTGATTGCCTTGATGGAAGAAGGTTGGGTGACTCATTTATCGACCAACGGTGCCGGAATTATTCACGATTGGGAGTTTTCATTTCAGGGAAAATCGAGCGAAGATGTCCGGGAAAATGTGGAACTCGGGCAGTTTGGAATCTGGGATAGTACCGGTTTCTATATCAATCTGGCACTGATTGTTGGTGCATACGAAGGATTAGGATATGGAGAATCGGTAGGAAAGATGATTTCGATGGAAGGTCTCCAAATTCCTGAACTTTCAGGATTGCAGCTTGAAGCCATTCAAAATATTAGAACAAATCCTGACCAAGCGGCGGCTGCGATTGATCTGGCCGGAGTGATTCAGAAATTCAAGTTGCAGGCTGGTTTTAATAGCATTCCTCATCCTTTCAAGAAATATTCGGTTCAGGCACGTGCTTTCGAACTGGGAATCCCGTTTACCGGGCATCCGATGTTTGGTCACGACATCATTTACAATCATCCGATGAATCACGGAGCCGCCATTGGCCGGGTTGCGCAGAATGATTTCCTGAGTTTCGCCCAGAGTGTCAGCAATCTCGACTTTGGAGTTTACATGTCGATCGGATCGGCAGTCATGTCGCCCATGATTTTTGAAAAGGCGTTGTCGATGTCTCAAAATCTGATCATTCAGAAAGGCGGTCATATTGATAATCATTATATGCTGGTTGTCGATCTGGCCAAATCAGACTGGGATTGGAACACGAATGGTGAGCCACCGATGGATAATCCGGCCTATTACCTGCGCTATTGCAAAACATTCAACCGGATGGGCGGCGAAATGCATTATCTTACAGCCGATAACCGCGACTTTTTGCTGGCCATTTATCAGGAATTGACAGGGAAATAGAAGTCTGAAGGACTTGAATTTGAATAACCTCCGGTGAAACCGGAGGCTTTAAATAATATTGATTTTGGAACCCCGGAGCGGGTTCAACTATTAAATTCAGAAAGAATCTAACTTACAGAATATGAATAAAAATGACCTTGCAATTTTAAAAACCGAGGCCGAAAACCATTTGGTTAATGAGCTTTTGCCATTCTGGACCACCCGAATGATTGACAAAATCAACGGTGGTTTTATCACCCATTTCGATAAAGATGGAAATGATACAGGTGAAGATGAAAAGTCGCTGATTGCCCAAACCCGCTGCCTTTACACCATTTCCTCGGCTCATCGTGCCGGATATGGCGACGGAAAATATGCTGAAATGGCCAAACATGGCGCCGATTTTTTGATCGACAAAATGTGGGACAAGGAATTCGGTGGCTTTTACTGGATGATGGACCGGAAAGGAAATGTAAAAATCGATCAGAAGATTATTTACGGACATAGTTTTGCCATCTATTCGCTGAGTGAATATACCCTGGCAACCGGCGATCAGCGCGGAATTGAATTCGCTGAAAAGGTTTTTGATCTGCTTCAGAAATACTGTGCAGATACCAGGTATGGCGGCTACTGGGAAATGTTTCAACGCGATTGGACCCTCTGTGGTCCGGGCAGCCAGGGAGGCGACCGGAAAACACTGGATGTTCACATGCATCTGATGGAAGCCTACACCACGCTTTACGAGGCAACAGGTAAAGATGTCCATCGCCGGAAATTATTGGAAGACATCGATTTACTCATTAATCGCATTATTCATCCGGTTTACAAAACAGGTATTCCGCAGTTTTTTAAGGATTGGACGGTTGCTCCGCAAATCAAGTTTGACATCATATGGGGCTGGGATCGTTTTTCGGACGAAGGACAAAAAGGCAATGCTACCGATAACACCTGTTATGGACACAATGCCGAATTTGCCTGGTTGCTCATACATGCGTTGCATATCCTGAAAATCGATCCGATGAACTATTCGGATTTATTCCTGATTATTTTTGATCATACCGTTGACAATGGTATCGATTGGGAATTTGGAGGTGTGTTTGTGGAAGGTCCTCATTCCGGAGGCGTGTACGACAAGGAAAAGGAATTCTGGCAACAGGCTGAAGTTTTGATCGGACTGTTGGATGGCGTCATTCTGTTTGGCGACGAAAAATATATGACTGCATACGAAAATGTACATCGGTTTGTACTCGACAAAGTCGTGAATAAAGGAGTCGGGGAGTGGTATCCATTGCTCTCGCGCAAAGGTGAACCCATCTGGACACATATGGGGCATTCCTGGAAGATCAATTATCATACGGTCCGGGCAATGATTCAAAGTATTCAACGATTAGAGGTTTTGACTAAAATCGAATAAAAACTCACAGGGTTTCACCCGGTACTGTTACAGGTCGTCCCTTCAGGACTAAAAGGTGCAAAGCACCGAAATGTATAAGCATAGGATGAAGTGAAACGAAATCCTATGTTGCTTGAAAAAATACAATTAAAACTAACTAACATACAATGAGTTTATCTCTAACTTTTCTGGATTGGATTGTTCTGACCGTAGTCATGGGTGGAAGCCTTTCATTTGGATTGTACATGGCCTGGCTCAAAAAGGCCGGACATAGCAGTGTCAATTTCTTTCTCGGTGGACGATCAATCAAATGGCCCATCGTTGGTGCTTCGCTTTTTGCAACAAACATTGGAGCTGAGCATTTGGTTGGATTATCCGGAGATTCCTATCGTTACGGACTTTCAGCCGGTTCAGTTGAATTGACCTGTGCCATAACTCTGGGTTTTGCATGCGCCATCCTGTTCCCGCATTACATGAAAAACAAGATTTACACTATTCCTGAATTTTTGGAAATACGGTATAACCGGCGTGCGCGGACATTCTTTTCAGGATTGATGTTGATTATTAGCGTCATGACGAAACTGGCTTTTACCTTGTTTGCCGGTGCTCTTGTTCTGAACAGCATTCTCGGTTGGAATGTAATGACAACGGTATTCATCATCGGAATTGCTGTAGCGATATTTACCATTATTGGCGGATTTACTGCAGTAGCTTATTCCGATGCGATTCAGGTAATTATCATGATCGGTGGTTCTGCCATCATGTTATTTATTGGTCTGGATAAAGTGGGTGGTTGGGATGGTCTGATGACCAAAGTTCCTGAA
>CAIPKZ010000354.1 GCA_903865775.1 uncultured Prolixibacteraceae bacterium
ATGATCTCATCAACTTTTTGATTTCGTCCAATGTTTTTGAAATTTTTAAAATTAACGAATTATGAAAACTCATTCTGATTCAAATGAAATTTGTTGTCCGGAGTTTGACCCAATTCCTTGGGACGATAAAACCTTTGAATGGAAAGAAAAGCCATTCATCAGGGATAAAGTTTGCACTTTTTTTTACATGCCACTGAATTTTAGTTCGGTGATGAAACGCTTCGACCGCAAAGTCACTTATGCCGGAGCCATCGTTCCCAACAACCTTTGTTTATCGGATCATACTTCGAAATGGAACATGGATTTGTACCTCGCGGTTGACAAGGAAATTCCTGACGCAGAAAATACGACCATCAGCGGTAAATTCTTCAGCAAAGTGTATGAAGGTCCGTTTGGTGATACCGAAAAATGGATGAAGGACTACGAAACCATCGCCAAATTGAAAGGTATAATCATCAAAAAGCAGTTCATGTGGTACACAACCTGCCCGAAATGTGCCAAAAAGTATGGCAAAAACTATGTGGTAATAGTTGGGCAGATTGAATAAAATCAGAGATTCTATCATAACTCGAAACACACACAGAACGCGTCACTTCTAATTTATTTGGGGGTGACGCTTTTAGTTGCTTGAAATACTGAAACAAGATTTCGATATGAAATCAGTCAAACTTTCCGGAATAAGCTTTATACATATCAAAAAGGCTTCTTCTGTTCCTTCAAATCCGAATAAACTAAAACCTTTCTTTTTTGTTCGTAGGAAATTGATATATCATGTTTAATATTGCGGAAACATAACCTTTGGACAAAACGGTTTCAAGGAATTGGATTCAACTCATTGGACAAAGGTCAAAACAGATTTAAACCAAATACTTAATTTATGAAAAATACATTTTTATTATTGATCCTGATTTTCTATACGATGAGTTTGAAAGCACAATTTCAGAAGGCAACCGCTCCGGTGGCCGACAAAAAAGAACATTGGCGTACGATGCACAATGATAAGGTATTGGACGAGTATTACTGGATGTACGATTACTTTGGTAAGGGACCCGACAGTACCAAAGTGGTTGATTACCTGAAAGCTGAAAATACCTATCTGGATAATGTGATGATTGGTACCAAACAGTTTCAGGCCGATTTGTATACCGAAATGAAAGCCAGGATAAAAGAGAAAGACGAAAGTGTTCCGGTTTTTAAGAATGGCTACTTTTATTATACCCGAACAGAAGATGGCAAACAATATTACAAATACTGCCGGAAAAAAGGAACTCTGGAAGCCAAAGAAGAAATCTTGCTTGATGTGGATCAGATGGCCGAAGGACATGCTTATTTTGCGGCTTCAGGATTTGAGGTGAGTGAAGATAACAAACTTTTGGCCTATGGTGTAGATCTGGTAAGCAGAAGACAATACACCATTCACATAAAAAATCTTGAAAATGGAGAAATCCTGAAAGATGCAATTCTCGACACAGAGGGCGATCCTTGTTGGGCGAACGATAATCAGACCATTTTTTATACGGCAAAAAATCCGGTAACGCTTCTGTCTGAAAAAATTCAACGTCATAAATTGGGAACCGATCCGGCAAAAGATGTATTGGTTTATGAGGAAAAAGACAAGAGCAATTACATTCATGTCGAAAAGAGTAAGAATAATAAGTACATTTTCATAGTATCGGAGGCAACCATGTCTTCAGAATACCGGATGATTGATGCATCCAAACCCAGCGACATCTTTCAGGTTTTTCAACCACGGATGAAAGACGTTCTGTACAGTGTAGTTCCACTTGCGAATAAATTCCTGATTCTTACCAATAAAGACGAGGCAAAAAACTTTAAGATTATGGAATGCCCGTTCGGAAAAACTGAATCGGCAAACTGGAAGGAAGTGATTCCAACCCGAACTGACGTATTACTTCAGAGTATTGAAGAATTTAAGGACTTTATCGTCATCAACGAACGCAAGGATGGTTTGGTGAAATTAAGGATCAGGAATTTGATTGACAATACCGAGCATTATATCGATTTTGGAGAACCTGCTTATTCGGCCAATTTTGGTGCTAATCCTGAATATAACAGTACCAATCTGCGGTTTGGCTATACTTCGCTCACAACGCCATCTTCGACATACGATTACAACATGGTATCCAAAGTCAAAACTCTGAAAAAACAGATGGAGGTGCTTGGAGGCTATAATTCAAAGGACTATGTGACCGAACGCGTGTATGCCACGGCAAAAGATGGAACAAAAGTACCGGTATCTCTGGTGTATAAGAAAGGATTTAAGAAGGACGGCAAAGCTCCGTTACTGCTTTATGCTTATGGCAGCTATGGTCTCAGTATGGATGCCAGTTTCAGCAGTACCCGTTTAAGTTTGCTGAACAGAGGCTTTGTATTTGCCATCGCCCATATTCGCGGCGGACAGGAAATGGGTCGCCAGTGGTACGAAGACGGAAAATTGATGAAAAAGGAAAATACGTTTACCGACTTCATCGATTGCGGAAAGTATTTGATAGCCGAAAAATATACCGCCAGCAGTCATTTATATGCCATGGGTGGCAGTGCCGGAGGTTTGCTGATGGGAGCAGTTGCGAACCTGGCTCCTGATTTATGGCATGGCATCATTGCCCAGGTTCCCTTTGTCGATGTGGTAAATACCATGCTTGACGAAAGTATTCCTCTAACCACGAACGAATTTGATGAATGGGGAAATCCAAAGGAGAAGGATGCCTATTTTTACATGAAAAGCTACAGTCCTTACGAAAATGTGGAGAAGAAAAACTATCCGAATATGCTTGTTGCAACCGGGTTGCACGACAGTCAGGTACAATATTTCGAGCCAGCCAAATGGGTTGCCAAACTCAGGGACATGAAAACAGATCAGAACATTCTTCTGCTTCATACGAACATGGATTTTGGTCATGGTGGTGCCAGCGGACGATTTGATTACCTGAAAGATGTTGCACTTAATTTTGCTTTCCTGTTTACTTTGGAAGGTATTAACAAATAAGGTTCGATCATTGGCAGAAGGTTTTCTCAAAAGTCATTGACCAAGTCATCCTGAACTTGTTTCAGGATCCCATATAACTGCACATCAGACACTGAATTCATTTCGGAGTGTGGTGCGCAGTTAGTTTTTTGACTTTCGAGACAGCCTCGCCTTTATCTTCTTCTACTTCAATACCGCATCCCACAAAACCTCTACCGGATGCAGCACTTTCCGGCCAGTTCCATCTTCAATATGGTGACGGCAGGATGTTCCCGGAGCTGAAATAATTTCTTCCGGAATAGATTTTCTGACCGTTGGGAATAGATCCATTTCACCGATTTGCATACTCAGTTCATAGTGCTCCTTTTCGTATCCAAACGATCCGGCCATTCCGCAACATCCACTTTTAATTTCCTGAACGGTATAATTGGCCGGTAATTCGAGCATTTTTCGGGTAGGAAGGGTAGAAGCGACTGCTTTTTGCTGGCAATGACCATGTAGCCGGATGGTTTTTATTTCATTCGTAAATTGCTCCGATTTGATGTTTCCTTTCTCCATTTCCTGAACCAGAAATTCTTCCAGCATCAGGGAATTTTTAGCCAGACTGTGGGCTTTTTCCTGAAGTTCGGAATCAACCAGTTCAGGATATTCATCCCTGAAAGTCAGGATGGTTGAAGGTTCAATTCCGATCAAAGGCGTTTCTTCGGAAATAATTCCGGAGAGCATGCTGACATTGAAAGCCGCAATCTGTTTGGCTTTCCGGAGCAATCCTTTGGAAAGATAGGTCCGGCCGCTTTCCAGATGCTTTGGAATCTCCACTTCGTAACCCAGTTTATTCAACAGTAAAATGGTTTTGATTCCGATATGACTTTCGTTGAAATTGGTAAACTCATCGGCAAACAGGTAAACCTTTCCAATTTTGTCTTTACCCAACAAGATCGGTTTGCGGTACCATTTTCGCAAACTGATTTTCGAAAGTTTGGGTATTTTCCTTTTCGTAGCAAAACCGATCGCTTTTTTAAACAGTTTGGTTGAAGTAATCAAGTTGGTAATCGGGCTGAATATGATACCCAACCGATTGATTTGTGGCAAATATGCAATCAGTAGTGAACGCAAAGGAAATCCCCATTGGTCGTAATATTGTTGCAGAAATTCGGTTTTGAATTTGGCCATGTCGATGTTCGATGGACATTCCGACTTGCAGGCTTTGCACGAAAGACAAAGATCGAGTACCTGAAGCACTTCTTCTGAATCGAATACATTCTTTTTCTGCGGACGGGTAAGGTATTCGCGCAATACATTCGCACGGGCGCGTGTCGATTTGTCTTCGTCGCGCGTTGCCATGTAGCTTGGACACATGGTTCCGCCAATCTGATTGCTTTTCCGACAATCAGCTGATCCGTTGCACATTTCAATGTTTCGCAACAGATTTCCATGCTGCGAATAGTCAAACAGGGTAGGAGCTTTAAACGATGGTTGTCCCATAATTAGCCGCATATCCAGAGTGATGGGCGGTGTATCCACAATTTTTCCCGGATTCAGGATGTTTTGAGGATCCCATGTATATTTGAGTTTTCGGATCAGTTCATAGTTATGCTGACCAAGCATCAGCGGAATAAACTCTCCGCGCAGACGGCCATCTCCATGCTCCCCGCTAAGAGAACCATGGAATTTTTTCACCAGTACAGCAACTTCACCGGCAAGCGAACGGAATATTTTAACATCTTCCGGATCTCTCAGGTTCAAAAGCGGACGCAGATGCAATTCGCCGGTAGCAATGTGACCATAATATACGCATGACAAGCCGTACTTCCCAAGAATCTGCTTGAATTCGAAGATATATTCAGGTAGACGTGCAGGCACAACAGCAGTATCTTCAACGACCGTAACACTACGTTTTACACCCGGAATGTTGGAAAGCAAACCCAAGCCAGCCCTGCGAAGTTCCCATATTTTCTTGAAACTCTCCTTGTCGGTAAACAGTGGAAAATGGTACCCATATCCTTCTTTCCGCAGTTCTGCCTCCAGTTTTCCGGCCCATTCCTGAATTTCTGCCAATGAATCGGAAGAAAACTCAATCGTCAGGATTGCCTTGGGATTTCCCTCAATAAAGTAGCGGTTTTTACGCTGTTCGATGTTTTCAAGCGTACAATTCAGGATAATCTCATCGG
>CAIPKZ010000355.1 GCA_903865775.1 uncultured Prolixibacteraceae bacterium
ATGCTGAATCCTCAGGGAATGATTGATTTCAGAGGATTGGGTGGCGAACGCACTTTCTATAAAAAAGGATTGGAAAAGCTGGGTGTTGAAGTGCAAATTATCCGGCATGGGAAATTTAAATCGGCAGTTGAACCTTATCTTTTAGATAAAATGAGTCCGGAAAACAAGCTTCAGACCGAGACCTATTTGAAAAGCATCTGGAATGAAATGCTGACTGAAATTTCAGCTTCACGAAAGATGGGTTTTGATGAACTGAACGACATTGCCGATATGGTAGCAACCTTCCGGAAAGCAGATTTTGCAAAGCAAAAAAACCTGGTTGACCGGCTGAAATACAAGGATCAGGTGATAGATGACCTAAAAAAACTGACTGGTACCCGAGAAAAGGAAGATGTAAAAACGATCGATATTTTAAAATACATTAAAGTTCCTGAACAACGGGTGCAGAATGGTGGCATGGTACGGAACAAGATTGCAGTGATTTATGCATCCGGAGGAATTGACACCGGCATGTCGGATGAGGATATTAATTCAGAAGAACTTTCAAGAACTATCCGTGAAGCCCGGCGTGATTCATCAATCAAAGCGATTGTACTGCGGATTAACTCACCTGGTGGCACCGTGCATGGTTCGGAAGTGATCTGGCGCGAAGTTCTGCTTGCCACAAAAGCCAAACCAGTTATTGCTTCGATGGGCGATGTGGCTGCTTCAGGAGGTTATTACATTGCTGCCGCTGCCGATACCATTATGGCCGACCGCACCACGATTACCGGATCGATTGGCATTTTCGGGATGATTCCCAACATGCAAAAACTGATGGTCGACAAACTCGGAATAACTACCGACGTGGTGACAACGAACGAACATTCGGACATGCCTTCAATTACCCGCCCGATGACACCTTTTGAGCGTGACTTAATGCAAAATTCCGTCGAGGAAGGTTACGACACATTTATTACACGGGTAGCTGATGGCCGTAAGATTACAAAAACAGCCGTTGACGACATTGGTCAGGGCCGTGTTTGGGCAGCGCCAAATGCAAAGGAAATCAAGTTAATTGACACCTATGGCGGTTTAAATGATGCCATCGAACTGGCTAAAAATATGGCGAAACTGACGAATTTCCGAATCGTGAACTTACCCAAGCTGAAAGATCCGCTGGAAGAACTGATCAAAGAATTTTCGGGTTCAGCAAAGGCAAGCTTTTTGAAAGACGAAATGGGCGAAACCTATAAATATTACGAGCAATTGCACGGTCTTATTTCGCAAAAAGGCATTCTGGCGCGGATGCCATACGACATTGATATTCATTGATAAAACCAGGAAAAAGTCATTAGTCATTAGAAAAAAGAATTTAAAATATCCACTTCTAATGACAAATGACTCTTTCCTATTTATTTTTCAAGATGGCATACAATCAAATTCTGGCCAATCGGATCAGGGAACAAATTCAGGAATTGGAACGCCTCGATGAAAAGGAAATGTTTGGAGGCCTGTGTTTTCTTCTGAATGATAAAATGTTCGTTGGTGTCATTAAAGACGAAATGATGTGCCGGATCGATCCTGCCCGTTATGAAGATGCGCTTGAAAAAACAGGTTGCCACGAGATGCTCTTTACCGGAAAACCCATGAAAGGTTGGGTGATGATTGAAGAATCGGGTCTTAAAAATGTTGGCGATTTCAACTACTGGATCGGTTTGGCCGTTGAATATAACCAACATGCCAAGGCGTCGAAGAAGAAAAAGTAAATTTTTTACTGACCCAAGTTCACAGGGTTACATTCCATTTCACCCTGTGCTGTTACCTGCCGTCCCTTCAGGACAAAAAGGGCAAAGCCCCGAAATGTGAAACAAAGGAAGGAATGAAATGCAGTCCTATGTGTTAATAACAGAAATACACGAACATGAAGAGAATTCTCTTTTGTGCACTACTAAATATTTTTTTTCTTAGCACATTTTCTCAGAAAACGCAGTGCTGTTTGATCAAAACTTCGCTGGGAAATATCCAAATCGAACTTTATCCTGAAAAAGCGCCCCTAACAGTCGCGAATTTCCTGAAATACCTCGATGATCAGTTGTACGATGGAACCAATTTCTACCGGGTTTGTACTCCTGAAAATGAGAGAGAACGGAAAATCAAAATTGAAGTTATCCAGGGAGGCGATGTTCCGGAATCAAAACAGTTTGAACCGATTGAAATCGAAACAACCAGACAAACCGGAATCTATCATCAGGACGGAACTTTATCGATGGCGCGTGACAAGCCAAATTCGGCGACTTCCAGTTTTTTTATTTGCATTAACAACCAGCCTGAACTGGATTATGCCGGAAAGCGAAATCCCGATGGACAAGGATTTGCCGCATTTGGGAAGGTGACCAAAGGAATGAAAGTAGTTCGAAAAATTCAGGCGCAAAAAGAGAAAGATCAGTACCTGCTTCATCCGGTTACCATCAGTTCAATACAGCGACTAAAATGAAAGGTCCATACTCCATTAATAAACTAATCCTGATGATTGGTTGTTGATTGGAAAACGAAGAAGTCAAATCAAATTTAATCAAAGATATCATGAAGAAATTATTTTTGTTGAAAGCTGATTTTCAGGATGCCGTCCGGAATGATGGAAAAAAATACTTTTGTCCTGACTGTGTAATGATTGAAGGAATATTGTCTTACTATCCAAGGCTTTCCAATGAGCTTGAAGTTCAATACGTTAATTTTTCACGCCCAAGGCAGATCATAATTGATTTGATTGGTGAGGCGAACCAAAGTTGTCCGGTATTGGTTCTGGAGGATGGATCTTTCATCAACGAAACCAGTGAAATTATCCGACATCTGTCTGAATACCATCAAATTGGACAATCACATTGAATCGGAAAGCATGTGGATTTTATTGATCTATGTCTAATCTCAACAGATTAGAGGAACCCAAAATTCGAAATCTTATTTGAGAAATCCATCATTTTAACTAATGATGGATTTTTTTTGCTGTTTTCTTGCCAAATCCTTTCTTGCTATTGACTTTGATATCGGATTGTTGTAAATTTATATAGAGCAGAAATAAAGCATTTCTCCGATTGATAAAACATGAAGTATTCGACAATCTTTTAAAAATATAGTTATGGCGACCAATAATTACGACATGCTTGTCCAACTGGACGAAAAGTTGCTGAACAAAGCTTTGGCAATGGTCTATTATATCGGGTTTATTAAATTTGAAGGTGAATATAACTTCGTCAAGGGTGTGCCGGAAGAGCTGCTCGGATTCACCAAAATAAAATACAAACTTCAGGTGAAGAGTGAACCGTTTGTGGACTTGCTGGAAGCCAACGAGGTCGACATACGGATCTCCGGAGAATTAAACCTGATCATCCTGACAGGCGTTCCGGTTAGCCTGGATATCGAGTTAAACGTAAAGGCTCATGCTGAATTCGATAAAGGAATCCAGAACCTGAGCTACAGCATTCAGGAGGTTCAGATTCTGAGTCTGAAACTGAATGACAAAATTCAAATGCACCGGAATTTCATTCAGAAACTCAATCAGATTTTCACCATTCTGCTGAACGATTATTTCAAAAACACCTTAAAGGTTTTGCACATTCCGATGGCTCTCCAAAGTCTCGAATTGCCCATGATGCCCGACAATGCCGCATCCAAACTGCCGGTTTCGCGTGTTGACGTAAAAATACTGGACAAAAAAACGCTGGCTGTTGGCATTAATTTCTTTGCCGATGTGCCTTCGGCAAGCCTTTCCGGAAGGTTTACCAACGGAAAAGAGCTTTATTTCGGCCTGAAAAAAGACACACTTTTCAGTATTTTCGATTTCTGGTGGGACCGGACCACTTTTAACAAGAAAAAAGAATTTGACGGACAGACTCAGGTCGGTTTTGATGCCACGCTTGAAAAAGGAGTGGATCTGGCAACCCGGATTATTTCACTGGGATTCATCGAGTCGGATACCAATTATGAAAATGTACTCCTCGACTATGGTGGAACTGTCGAGATTACTCACAAACCCGAATTTGAGTTCATCAGTGGAAATGTGGTAAAACTGACCAAACTTGTCCTGAAAACTGATCTGTTTGCAAAAGTTTCAGCCGATGTATTTAAAGAAATTGACCTTGATACCAGCTCATTTATTCCGGACAAAATCACTCCCTGGAATGATGACATCAAACTGAAAACCATTAATAAGCGTAAGGATCTCCTCAGCCTGAGGGATAATTTTGATCTGGAAATCATTGATGCCGAAGGACAACTCGCATTTAATGAGGACAACAATCTGGTTGTAAAAATTAAAAAAGCCGATTTCACGCTGGACTTCAAGCACAAAGGAAGTAACCTGACTCAACGGATGTTGGATAAACTGATCAGTTTTATCAAAGAACGGGTAATCGAGAAAATTCCGGATATTGTTTTATCCCCTTCACTGATCCTGACGAAAGTAAATATTTATGGATTTACCGGAACAATCAGCGATACTTCGCTGGAGATTAATCCTGAAGAAATTACCCTTTCTACCAACATCGTCATCAACGAGTTGAAGAGCCTGCCGGTTGCAGTTCCATTGTACATTGCAAACAAGAAATCAAAGTTGATCCACAAGTTTGAATGCCCGCAGGTGGGCGATATTGATCCGAATAACCGGATAGGTTATTTTGTAATTTATGAAGCTTTAAGCGAGAATTATACAGCTTGTAAAACCTGCCTGAATGGCTACCACATCAATTAACCGTCCAAAAACAAAATCATGAAAACAGCAGGATACGATGTCGTTTTGTTGCTCAACGAGAAATTTCTGAGCCAAATTTCAGGAGCACTTCTATACAATGGATTTTTCACCTTCCACGGACGCGAAGATTTGAGCCTGCGCCTGAATTCAAGTCAACTGGCCATGATACCAACCGATCTGCGTAGTTTTTTAAATCTTGACTATCGATTTAAACTGAATTATGAACCACACATCGATTTCCAGGACAACAATAAAATCGGCGTTTTATTTGATGTGAGATGCTACTTTTGGTTCTGGGAAGGACTTGAACTGAAATTCGATTTGGTTTGCTCGGTTGTGGTCCCGATTTCGATTGATGAACTGACACAAAAATTCTGTGTCAAATTTGAAGACAGTGTGGTTAGTGAACTGAAAATAAAAACACAGTACTCGCTCGACGAATCGGTAACCGTGGTTATTCATCCGGTCATCAACAAAGCTATTCACGCTTATTTCAGTAAAAAGGAAAACCATTTTGCCATTGATCTTCCAACTATAGACACCTATCTGCCGTTTACTAAAAAAATTGATGCCAATAAAGTTCCAATCGAGTTAAAAGCAATAAAAACGGTGAGCTCCGATGCGATGGTTCTTGCTTTTAATTTGTTCAATTACCCTGGTGGAAATGCAGCTCAGTTGACTGATTTTGCGCGGAATTGCAGTGTCGGCCTTGCGATTTCGGAGATGGCAATGAACAAAGTGTTTGATTTTTTCTGGACCCACACCGACTGGGATAAAAGTTTCCGGAAGACTGATACCTTTCATATCAATCTGGTTGATGATGTATTGGGCGTTCTGACCGGGATTGCCGATTTTGTTGTTGGAACCGGAATTAAATTCGCAACATTTGGTTTTATCGATACAGAAATCAATTACCTCGGAAGCGATTTTGAATATACCATCGACATCGATTTCAAAAACAAACCAACTTTTGATATCATTGCCGGGAACAAAGTGGCCATTTATAATCTGGGATTCAATCTGTTCGTCAGGCTGAAGATGTATGTTACTCTGGAAGGAAAGATCAAATTAGACACTTCAGGTCCGATACCTGATGAATGTACACCCTGGGAAGATGACATTACCATTTCGGAAACCCGGAAGACAATCAAAGTTTTTGATATCGGCGTTCCTATCCGGAATATCGTTGTCCGGAGTTGTACCGGTCAGATCAACCTAAAAGAAGATGAAAACGTTCTGGAATGCAAGGTGGTTGATTTTGAATTCAAGCTGTCTGATTTCATTCCATCCGACTGCCTCTTCCTGCAATTACCGGCCAAAATCGGCGACATGCTCGTTGATAAATACAAAAGCAAAATCATCGATGCAATCCCACCATACGTGGTTTCACCGAAATTTTCGTTCGATATCTCTAAATTAACCGATACGATTGATTCGATTGAAGTTGCACCGGGCTTAACGATTGAACCTCCGGATATTCCCTGGAAGATCCATGTAGATGCCAAAAAACTGGAGATTACAGATTCTGAAGCTATTCTGGCCGCTGATGTGTATTTTGATGAATTAAACGAAGTAATTATTCCGGTTCCGAAGTATGTAGTTAATGTAAATAATAATGAAATTCACAAAGCCGGATGTGACTCTATCATGGATACTTACGAAGTACATCAGCATGGATATTACCTGCTCGACCGGGCACTGAAAAAAAATTACGATGGATGTAAAAAATGTCTCCCTGCCTATCACAAAAAATAAAATATTTCGTATATTTGAACAAGCGGCGAAGCGAGTTCATATTGGATTAGTGGTAAGTGGTTAATTAAAAGTTCAGAATTGAAATTGTAAAAACATTAAAATCGAAAGAGCCATTTAAAAGTTCGGGTTCTCGTCTTCGCTCTTTTTTTTGAAATAGGTAATTATCTTATTGATCTGTTAGTATTTGACTGCAGATTCAAAAAAAAGAATCCGGTCTCATTGCGAGGCCGGATTTTTTTGGCATTTTTAATTGATTTAAGGATTCTGCCTTGTTGAAAGATAGTGTCCTTTTTACATGGATTTGTTTCTGGTTTCTAAAAGTTATATCCCAATCCGATTTTAATTCCGCTTTCCCACAAATTTTCATGATACACTTCTTTTTTATATGGAACGATCAAATGCCTTTGATAGAATGGATTTAAACTAATCGTAAAGTTTTTCAAGCGATATCTTCCACCAACCCCGAAACCAAATCCAAGTCCTGATTGGTTGAAAGTTGTGGAACTCTTATGATGCACTTCAAAGTCGATCATTGGACCCGCATAAATAAAGAAATACTTCCAAAAGGTTAAATCTCCATATAATGGAATAGACAACATCTTTATATTCGTATCTAAATAGTGCATTATTCCATCAGGGAAATAGTTCGTTTCAATCTTATTAACTGAATATTGCAAACCTGTTTCAAGAGAAATGAACGTATTAATTTCTCTTGAATACCTTAATTCGTACAAATCTGCACCCTTTCCGGAATGTCCCATATCACCATACCATCCTTTTGGAATTTCTAATCCGTTATTCGCAGAAGCAAAAGATATTGATAATCTATTTCTTGTTTGGGCAAAGCACTCCAAGCAAAAAAGAAAAGAACAAAAAATTAGTAGCCCCATTTTCATATTACTGGTCTTTAGATGAACTTCTCTCGTTTCTGCAAATTAAACAATCCGTAAAGAACAAAAAGCAGCGAACCAACAGAGAGGAAAATGCGGTTTTTCATGGTGATTTCCTGCCAGACCATCTCGTTGAGGCGGTTCGGAATGTTAAACGGGTTCAGGAAAATATTCCACATGGTACGTTCGAGTGCTCCGGAAATGATGAGCAGCAAAACACCGATAATCACCATGACTACAGCAGTTCCGTTGCCATTCTTAATAACAGTCGAAAACAGGAAAGCCATTGATCCGAGAAAATAGATCGGGAACATCACATGAAAACTCAGTTCGAAAATATTCACCGGTGCCAGTAAAAAATAACTCATCACGGTCAGACCGATCATCATCAGAAAAACCAGTACAAAAATCAGAACCAGCCTGACCAGCCAAACTTTGTAACGGTAGTCGGGTATTCCAAACAGTATCTCAAGTATTCCGGCATCCAGATCGTTTTGAATTCCGAATGTCATCGGGTAAAAAATCAGCAATATCCCGGGCATGATCTGAAGTCCATAAATAAATCCATCATCCATTGCATTGTTTTCGTATATGCTCGTAATGGCAATAAAAAAATAGAAGGCCAGAGCTGCCAGTACGAACCAGATAAACCGGTTGCCAAAAATAACCTTCATGTTGTATTTCACCATTTTTCGGAACAAAATCCAGATATTGGCAATTGATATTGATGATTCCATTGCTTTATTGATTTTAGATTAACGATCAACGATTAAAGATTAACGAATTAGCACTGAAGCTCTTCCATCGTTAATGGTTAATCAACAATCTTTAATCGTTAATTAATTCTACTTTAAATCTTTTATCAGGCACAAATAGGCATCTTCCAAAACCGGATTGGCCAATATGGCGTCTTCGGTAGGTTTCTTCTTTGAGATGAAACGCACTCGGATCAGGTCGCCCTGACGCATGTGGTGTGTTACCAGCTGTTTGTTCTCCATCTTTTCAAAATCGGCTACCGACAGGTCAAACTGCCATACCATATCCTTAGCCAGATGCACCAT
>CAIPKZ010000356.1 GCA_903865775.1 uncultured Prolixibacteraceae bacterium
CCGCGCTTTGGTTGAAGCCACAGCTTTCGGGTCAAAAGCGATCATCGATCGTTTTATCAGCGAAGGAGTTCGCATCGACGGAGTCATTGCGCTGGGTGGAGTGGCCAAGAAATCACCATTTGTCATGCAGATTGTTTGCGACGTGCTGAATATGCCGATTAAAGTGGCCCGTTCGGAACAGGCTTGCGCATTGGGTTCGGCCATGGCTGCCGCAGTAGTTGCCGGTGTTTACGCAAATACAGCTGAAGCACAGAAAAAAATGGGTGGCGGTTTCGAAACGACCTATTCACCGATTCCTGAAAATGCAGTCAAATACCAGGCTCTGTATGCCAAATACCTGAAATTAGGTGAACTGATTGAATTCGGGATGAAGTAAAAAACGCATTTTGAAAATTCAAAAGAGCCAACCGGCAGGATAAATTCTGCGGATTGGCTCTTTTTATTGGTTTGGCAAGAAAAATATACCTTCAATATACACATGAGTTGAATCAACTTGATTTTGGATTTGCAGAACCTTGCATTTTTCGCTTCGCCTTTGTTTTTGGCTTTCGATTTTTAAGATATTCGCTGAATTCTTTATCTTCCTTTGCTGATGGAGATTCATTCACAAAAATGAAATCCTGATCATCCATTTTTTTATAATTTGCCATCATCGAAATTTTTAAAATATAGTTTCACTAATGCAAGTGACTCTTTGGTATCAATAAACATTCTATTATTTCCGCCAAAATATTTTGCCCCTATGGTAGATTGATAATGCTCAATTAGTTTTGATTTAGCTATAAAAGAAACTACCCCACCATAACCATGCTCAAAGGCGACTTTACATGCATAAGCAACTAAGTTCCCTGCAACTCCCTTGTAAAGCTTGAGTTTGCCCTTATTAAATTTTGCATTTTCAATAAGCGACATAAAAACATGGTCACTTTTGACAATAATACAGATTAAACCATGAATAATTGTTGGGTTGTTTATTGTCGTCAGTTTGTAAATTTCATTTGCAGGATCATTAAATTCTCTGCGCCAATTAAATACCCAGTCCGATTTTCTAATTTGTTTTGTTTCAATAGAATAAAGTCTTGTCACTTCTGTGTCAAAAACCTCACCCGTTATCGTATTCTCAATAGAATTCGTCAACTTATCAATCTCGAAATCAGTTTCTATATCTGGCAATCTATTCACCCTATAAAAGTACAAAACTTGTCTCAGAAATCTCAGGCTAAGATATGAAATTTCAGGGTAACCCTTTCAGAACAAGCCTGCGCATTGGATTCGGCGATGGCTTCTGCCGTAGTTGCCGGTGTTTACGCAAATATGGCGGAAGCACAGAAAAAAATGGGTGGTGGTTTCGAAACGACCTATTCACCAATTCCTGAAAATGCAGCCAAATACCAGGCTCTGTATGCCAAATACCTGAAATTAGGTGAACTGATTGAATTCGGGATGAAATAATCGTTTTTCAATTTTAACTCAGGAGTACCTCAATAGGAGAAAAACATAAAGCTCAGAAAAGAATGACTGGGTGAAGACAGATGATGGTTGCCACATATTTTTTCTTTGCCCTGAAGGGGCAGAATATCAATAGCCCGGGGCAAAACGACGTAGGAGTGACGCCCCGGGTAAAAAAGAATGATAGAAGACCGTCCGCGTGAAAGCCTTTTTCAAAACATCGACCTTTCTTCGGACGGAACAACATAGACCTTCAAAAAAGCAGTTACATAAAAAAGAGTCAACCAGCAGAATCTATCTGCAAGTTGACTCTTTTTTACGTCGGCATGAGAACCCGAAATGTTTTGATGATCAGTTCTGGCTCCAGCTTATCCTGAAATTAGATTCCCAGTTTATATTGTGTGTTGGTAGTAGGATAAATTCGCTGATGTAACTCCTTTGCTGAACCTGATATTCCGTTAACCAAATTTTCAAAAATACGGATTATTTCGGTTTTATCCGATTCAATTCGGGTATCGGTTTTAACCTCAGTCAAATCAATGAGAAAACCGGAAAAGAAGTCCGGCAAATCGGCAATTACATCTGTATTCAGCAAATTCGTTGCATTGTAAATGCAATTGAAATTTCCCTTTGTTTTTTCAATCTTGAAGTTCACCCCTTTCAGGTTGGTAATTGAAGCTGATTTTGCACAATCCCGAATACAGGTTTCTTCCATTTGGTCCTTTTCACATCCGGTTACCTGGTGAAACAAACAGGCCCGGCTGGTCATCAACACAATGGGATGATAAATGCTGAAGTAAAGTTTGAAATCATCCGGTTTTTTAATTTGCTGCAACTGAATTTTGCTGATTTCATTGGAAAGATATGCCCCGGAACAATTGAAATTTTCTTTCAGACTAATCAGACTGAAGGAATTAACCAGGTTCAACTGTGGTCCGGCAATCCATGGAATTCCTTTTTGCCAGGCTTCGTAAGCTACTCCGGTATTGTTTGTCACAATGTATTTTGGCTGCACCTGTTCTAAAAATTCTACCGCTGCGGTAAAGTCCTCACCGATTAAAACCGAAGGGAACCACGGAATTAAATTCTTGTTTTGGTTGAAAAAATCGATCAGTTTCGAATCTGCATTCTTCAAGTTATTTGGCAGTTGGAAACATATCTCAGCATCTGTTTCATGGCAAAGCTGCAATTCCTCCGGTGAGGAAATTAATACCGAAAGCGTGGGTTTAATTTTTACTTCGGAAGGCTTTTTAATAAGCGGAACGTCAATGGGATCAACCGTTTCCTTTGAATCGTTCAGGATAAACAGCAGTCGCTTTTTGATGGAAGTGAGCTCTTTAAAAGGAATAAAAAGATTACCCGGGAGATTCTCCAGTTCCAACTGATCGATGAAATATTCGGTATCGTTGATCGCTTTCAGCCGTTTCATCAGCATCGCGCGATCGATGGCCTCGGTGCCGGTATCCACCAGATTAATTTCAGAACAAACAACAAATGAACCGTCCGGAGTAATCACCTCAACACGCAGAGGTTCTCCGGATTCTCCTGATACATGGATTTTTAAGGGAATTTTATCACTATTTAATTGTTTGATTTCATTCCCGATACGACCAATGCTTTCCGCTTTTTCGTCAAACAGTTCCTGTTTTGCCTGTTCGAGGTTTTCATCGGTTAACCCACCCAGACTTTCAGCACGATGGATGGCCGTATGATCACGGGGATCATCGATAAACATATTTTTATCAAGCTTGCCACTCAGGTAAGCATTGGAGAAGTCGCGGTTAAAAACCTGAAAAAGTTCGCGATGGTCGTTCGAATTCTGGCCATACTGATAAAAATCCCTGATGTGTTTTCTCCAGGCTGTAACCACTGTATATACGTATTGAAACTTCTTAATCCGACCTTCGATTTTTAACGAGTCAACACCCGCATCAACCAGTTCAGCGAGATCAAACCATGCCGAATTATCCTTCAGATTAAGGGGAAATTCCTTTCCGGCAGGAGTCGTCAGGTACGGATCGCGGCAAGGCTGACTGCACCGTCCTCGGTTTCCGGAGTTTGAACCATGCACCGAACTCATGTAACAAATACCCGAAAATGAGAGGCAGTTGGAACCATGAACAAAGACTTCGGTTAAAACCTTATTCTGATGGGCTACTGTGGTTAAAGCTTTTATTTCCGCAAGGTTTAATTCGCGGGAAAGATTGACCCGCGAAGCACCGAGTTTGCTTAAAAACCGGATCTGACCTTCGTTGTGGGTCGTCAACTGGGTTGAAGCGTGAATCTGCAGACTTTCAAAATAGCTTGTCAACAGGTAAAACATCCCGAGGTCCTGAACAATTACCCCATCAATACTGGTATTGATTAACTTATTGAGCAGACTGATCAAGGCAGGGATTTCGCTTTCAATAACGATAATATTCAAGGTGAGAAAAACCCGGCAATTGTACTGATGTGCCAATCTTAAAATTCCCTGTAAATTTTCGAAACTGATATTGGCCGCACGGTTTCGTGCATTAAATTTATCGAGACCACAATATACCGCGTCAGCACCAGCAGCAATGGCAGCTTTTATGCAATCCACATCGCCACCCGGCGCAAGTAATTCGATTTGTGTTTTCACGGTGGCAAATATAGTGGATTTGCATTTCATCCTCCGAATTGCTTTCCGGGTAGGAATTCCGGATAATTCAAAATCTGCTAGCTGACTATTCATGTATCAAAAGCTGCCGGAATTCACAAACAAAGCGAATTCACCAAGAAGCCTGTTTGAATGCCTTTGCAGAGAATTCGTGGATTTATAGCTTTAATGAATTTTCTTCAAATACCGATTCAAGATCATGAATTGGTTTCAACGAAACTTCGGTACCGGTTTCACCTTTCGAAGCGTAATCGAACGGATTATCAAGGTCTTTAATCAGTAAAAACATATAAAAAATCAGGAAGGTAATGAGCAGGGTAAGAAAAAGTGACGCATAAAAAGGTTCAATTTTTATAATGATCAAACCAAAAGCTGTCAGGAATCCCATGGCTTCCACAATAGCATAGGCAGAAATAACAAAATCCGTATCCCGTATCGTATCGATTCTTAAAACTATCTTTCGTATACTGTTTTGTTCATTTTTCATCTTAATGATGTAATTCGCCTGGACACCTTCTTTTTCAAATTCGATAAAGAAGTCATTCATCCCGCTGATTTTATCCAACAGTGATTTTGTCCGTTCCTTTTTATAAAACCAATCCGTCAATGATTTAATAAATGACTTTTGAAATTCAATGAATTTTTTAGCCGTTTCGGTATTTTTAACCTGACCGATGGTATAAGTATCATCAAAAAGAGTTCTCATCGATGCTGCCAGCTCACCCGGCAGCTTTTCACTTTCCTTGTAATCGGAAAGTACTCCGCTGATCAAAAATCCGATCAAAAATATCGTGCCGGCGACCAGACTTGAAAACAATGCATTCAATTCCAAAAGCTCATATCCAAGCTTATGAGAAAGGAACTTTAGCAAGGCTACAAGAAGTACTAATGGCAATATCCTGCCTGCTATTGACCATTTCCGAATGAATTGTTTCATGTTTTTTTATTCAGTGCATCGACGATCCAAAGATTCAAAACTGAAGGCATATTAACTAACAATTTGTTGACAAACCGGATCTTAAAACAATTTATTAATATTTATAATTGTATCACAGCGTAATGACAACATTCCCTGTTTTTTGCCCTTTCTCAACATACCGGTGTGCCTCTGCTATTTGTTCCAATGGGTAAATCCGGTCAATAACCGCCTTGTACTCTCCTGCCTCAATCAGCTCTTTAAAGAAAATTACATCTTCCTTGCTGTCTTTGGGAATAGGAAACATCACTTTTTTGCCCTTGATGACAGGAGCCAAAAGTGCCAAAAAGATATTCTGAGCTAAAAAGCCAAGTTCAGTCGAGAAATAAATACCTCCTGGTTTAAGTAATTTCATACATCGAAAGTATGAACTTTTTCCCACCGCATCGAAAACTGCATCATAGATTTTCCCGTTTTTCGTGAAATCTTCTTTAGTATAGTCGATCACAAATGTTGCACCGAGTGATTTCACCAGTTCAAAATTCCTGGTATCGCAAACAGCTGTTACTTCTGCACCGAAATATTTCGCCAGTTGAACAGCCGCAGTGCCAATCGAACCGGAAGCCCCATTAATCAGGACTTTGGGGGCCTTTGTATAATCTATTTTCCGGATATTATTCAATGCCAGATAAGCCCCATCGCAGATGGAAGCAGCCTCTTCGAATGAAATATTGGCGGGCTTTATGGCAATTGAAACCGTTTCGGGCAAACAAATATATTCAGCATGGGTTCCAAATTTGGCAGTTGACAGACCAAAAACCGCATCGCCCGGTTTAAATGTTTTGACATCCTTCCCAACGGATTGAATCACACCAGCCAGCTCGCTTCCCAATATGGTTCGCTTAGGTTTAAAAAGCCCATTGATTAATCGGATGATAATCGGATATTCCGGTTTTCGAAATCCGCAGTCGGTCCGATTTACGGTCGTTGCATGAATTTTTATCAGAACCTCGTTTTCGTTTGGCACTGGTATCGGCAGCTCTTTGAGCTGAAGAACTTCAGGTGTTCCGTAGTTGGTGTAAACAACAGCTTTCATTTTTTCGTAAATTTTAATTCAGGTTTTAAAACTTACATCCAAGCTGGACGCCCAAAATTTACCGATTGAATTTTCGGCTAAAACGACCGCTTTAGTTGGATTGAGTTCGTGTGGTTAAAAACTTGCTGAAAGTGTTAAAAGCACAAAAGTATTATCGGAGCCAGGATTATATACATATCCGGTCAATTCCATGTTTTTATACGCACCACCCACCAATAAACCACCTTCAAAACTCAGTTTATCATGAACCAACTGTGTACACTGTGAACTGAGGCCAACCCAAAGCCAATCTTTGGGTGAATAGGTAAAATCGGTCCATGAGTAGAAGAAATTATTCTCATTGCTATTGACATCAAACAGATATTCTGCTTCATTATAGAGCTCAAAGCCCTTGTAGCCGAAGGTAAATTCCAGTCCCGGGGCGACACCATTCGTTTGCCCGGCAACCCCACCAACCATGGGTGTAATTAGGTATTCAAATTCATTTCCGCCGCTCAGATTATATCCGATCCAGCCTGAAAAAGTTTTCAAATCTTCGTAATTGTAGCGGGCCTCCAGATGAAGTTTATTCCGATCTGCCTTGAAAACGGGCAAGACCACAAAGTCATCCTTATAAAAGTACAAATTCAGATCGGCACCAAAATCCCATTTCTTTTCGGGTTTTGCAGGTGAATTCTGAGCAAAAACAGACGTGCCGGAGATCAGAACAAATACGGTTAAAAACAGTAGATTTTTCATTTGATTTTTTATAAGTTGTGGTTAGTAGAAAGGATTCTTGAAAACTTTCAATCCCAAAATATGGATAGTTGTGAATATTTTTAATTTCAGTCAACAGCCATTTTCAAAGATATAAAAAGTTTGGAATTTCAAAACTTCAGGAAAACTCAATAACCAGCATTAAAATTACCAAAACCGGATTCACCATCCATGAAATCCGGCCTTTCTTATTAGCAAATGTGGTCGGCCTAATTTACATTATTCCCTTTTACGCGGCTCCACATTTCAAGTACCTGGTCGTTTTTATCCAAAAAGTCGTGCAGAAGTACACATCGGCTTACCACGCTGCTGTCGGGATATTGAACCGGATCAATATGCAATTTACCATTGCCCGGGCCGAAGAAATAATTCAGGTTAACAGTTTCGGCGATTTTGGAGTCTGATTGCGCTTCAATAATTTCAGGCGTTGCAACCGCACTGCAAAAGCCGCTAACATTCATGTTGCGCAGTGCCATTTTCGCCTGACAAAGGTAATTCAGGAAATAGCTGGCAGCTTTTACGTTGCGTGCATATTTGGGAATAATCCATCCATCGAACCAGATGTTACTGCCTTCTTTCGGCACCTCGTATGCCAGCGAAACACCAACTTTCGAAGCTTCGTCGATCGCCCAAACGGCATCACCACTCCAGGCATAATTCATCCAGACTTCACCTTTGGTCATCATTTCCTTGCCAAAATCGGCTTCCCAGCCAGCCAGATTTGGTCGCAGCGCTTTCAACTGGGTCTCAACCATGGCAATGTCAGCATCGGTATGGTCGTTCGAAACATCGTAGCGGGTGCGTTTACCCGAAACAATATCCGGATAAAAACCAACAGTGGCAGCCATGTTATATACATCCCAATAATGATCTTTCATGAGGATTTTTCCCTTGTTTTTCGGGTTCCACAAACAAGTCCACGACTGAACTTCTTCTTTCGTTATGTTTTTTGTATTGTATAAAATTCCTGAAGTTCCCCACATGTATGGAACCATGTAATCGCCTGCCTTCTTGCCCGTAACACTGAAAGCATCCATACGTTCGCGCAGAAAAGGTGAGATGTTTCCAAGGTAATTTTCGGTCTTGCCAAAGCTGCGATCAATCGGCAACAACAAATCATTTTTCAGCATTTTTTCAATGAGGTACTGGGTTGGACAGGCCAGATCGAAATCTTCCTTTCCCATAGCCACTTTGGTGTACATGATTTCAGGCATATCAAAAACCTGGTACACAATCTTTACATCTTCACCGGTCTGTTCCTTGTACCACTTCGGAAATTCAGTCAATAAACCTTCATCGATATAATCGGCCCAGTTGTATATTTTCAGGACTTTTTTACGTGAATCGTCACTTGGTTTACACGAATTGAAGATGGAAAAGCCAATAACCAGAAGTAAAAGAGCAAAAAGGCTGTTCCTGAAATTTGTTTTTGCAGTTGTTCTCATTGAAGTTGTATAAATAAGTTGATTTACAATTTCTTTTTCGCGGCCCGTTGGTTTATAACCAGCAGAAGCACCAGTACTGAAATAAAAATAATGGCCGAAAGTGGCCGAAGTTCCGGCGTCAGTCCACCTCTTCGGGCATCGGCGTAAATATAGGTCGAAAGCGTTTCAAGTCCCTCGTTTCCAATAGTGAACAAAGTAACAACAAAATCATCGATCGAAAGGGTAAATGCCAGAATAAAACCACTGATCATTCCGGGTTTTAATTCCGGAAGAAGAATCCGGCGAACTGCCAGAAAAGGAGTTGCTCCCAGATCGAGTGCGGCTTCGTATAAATTTGGGTTCATCCGGCGTAACCGGGGTAAAACACTGAGCACCACATAAGGTGTGCAGAATGTGATGTGCGCCAAAATAACCGTGGTATAACCCTGCGAAATACTCAGACTGACAAAAAGCAGGAACAACGAAATGGCGGTAATGATGTCAGGATTAAGAATTGGTATGGTATTTACCATTTGCATCACCTTTTGGGACTTGGGCGTCAGATTGTAAATACCAATGGCAGCAATGGTTCCGAGTACTGTTGATGCTGCTGCGGCAATCAACCCGATGATAAGCGTGTTATACAGCGCACTGGTGAGCGAGTGGTGTATTCCTCCTTGAAAGATCGAAGTGTACAGTTTCAGTGAAAAACCGGTCCAGTTGCCCAGTACTTTGGCTTCGGTAAACGAAAAGATGATAATGATGAGAATGGGGGCATACAGCATGACGAGCAAAATACCTAAATACGATGTGGATAGAATTCGTTTGATCATATCAGGTTGCCCTCCTCAGCAGCTCTCGAACTTCCTTCACCGTTCAGCAATGCAGTAATGCCGATCAGCAAAAGCATCACCAACGACAATGCAGCTCCGTAATTCCAGGTTCCGTTGTAGATGTTTTCCTGAAGGGTAGTTCCGAATAGCTTGATGTTGTTTATTGTGAGGAGTTCGGCGATGGCAAAAGTGGAAATAACCGGCATAAAAACCATGATCACTCCGCTGGTAATTCCGGGTATCGATAAGGGGAAAACGGTTTTTAGAAATACCTGACGTGGATTGGCTCCCAGATCCTGAGCTGCCTCGATCAGATTCTGATCGGTTTTTTGCAGAATATTGTATATCGGGTAAATCATAAACGGCAGAAAATTGTAGACCATCCCGAAAATAAGTGCGCCTTTGCCGAGCGGAATCTTAAAGAAATCGAACAGAGCTACTGTTGCCAGCGTTCGGATCAGAAAATTAATCCACATGGGAAGAATAAAGAGAATGACCAGTAATTTGGCCTTCCGTGCTTCCATTTTGCTCAGGATATATGCGGCAGGATAGCCAATCAAAATGCACAGGAAAGTGGTGATCAAGGCCACGACTACCGAATACAGGAAGGTATTCATGGCTTCCGGATGAATCCAGAACTTTTGTATGTTGGCGAAAGTAAAAGCACCTTCGGCATTGGTAAAGGCATAAAAAACGATAAGCACCATCGGTACCAGAACGAAAAAGGCAAGAAATAGTACATATGGAATAGTCCAGTTCCTTCTTCTACCCAAAAATGTCAAAACTTTTTGTTGCACGCTATTTTATTTATACGGGTTCAAGATGAATAGATTCCGGAGAAATACTGATCCCTATGGTGTCTCCGTCATCCCAGATATCATTGGTTTGGACATACAGATTTCTTTTGTCTTTGGTTCTGACAGTCAGGTGAAAATGATCGCCCTTGTATAGAATGAAACTGACCACTCCAGTCAGAACACCTTCCTCCTCGCTATCGTGAAGGATTACATTCTGAAATTCAACTGCCACCCGAACCTTCGATCCAATTGGAAATTTATGGGCTGAATTGCATTTGAAATTAGTTTTGAGAAAACGAACATGCGACTTGTCAACAATTGTTCCAACGAACGAGTTGCAAAGTCTTTCTTTTTTCATCACCTGAATATCAAACGGTTTTACACGAAGACCAACCGTATGACCAGGTTCAAAGCAATGGTAGTCCTGAATTAAAAACTCGAATCCCTCTGGTGTGATAACCGTCATTTCGTAATGTACGCCTTTGAAAATACTTGAGGTAACCTGCCCCGATAATTGAGCCGCTTCCGACATTTCAAAAATGTAGATGTCTTCAGGGCGGACGACCACATCTACCAGCTCGTTTTCAGCAAAGCCTTTGTCTACGCAATCAAACCGATGCCCTGCGAATTCAACCAGCTCATCGTGAATCATCACTCCATTCAGAATGTTGCTTTCGCCAATAAAGTCGGCTACAAAGGAGTTTTTGGGTTCGTTGTAGATTTCGGTAGGTGTGCCAATTTGTTGAATAACTCCTTCGCTCATGACCACAATCCGGTCACTTAAGGTAAGTGCCTCCTCCTGATCGTGTGTAATATATACAAAAGTGATATTCAGTTTTTTGTGCATGGCCTTTATTTCCATCTGCATATCCTTTCTCATTTTATGATCAAGTGCAGCCAATGGTTCGTCGAGCAATAAAACCTCAGGCTTATTCACAATGGCCCGGGCGATAGCTACCCGTTGCTGCTGACCACCTGACAAGGAATCGACATCACGTTCCTCATAGTCGGTCATGATCACGATTTTAAGTACTTGCTTTACCTTTTTTTGGATTTCTTCTTTTGGAAGCTTTTTTAGATTTAGCCCAAATGCAATGTTCTGAAAAACATTGAGATGCGGAAATAGCGCATATTTCTGAAATACTGTATTAACAGGCCGAAGGTGCGGAGGTGTTGTGGTCATGTCGTGCCCGGCAATGGATATTTTTCCTTCAGAAGCCTTAAGGAATCCTGCGATCAACCGCATTAATGTTGTTTTCCCGCAACCCGATGGCCCGAGTATGGTAACGAATTCACCCTTTCCGATGGATAGATTAATATCCTGAAGAACAGTTTTGTTGCCAAAAGCATGTGATAAATGCTCTACAGTAATGATGTCAGTCGTTTGCCGCATGTAGAAATAAAATGATCATTTAGTTGATGGTTGGATTACGTTTTGCCGTAGTACCTGTCAAAAATAATTATTTCTCTGAAACGAACACGTCGTAAAACCAATTTATTCATTGCCATGGTAAGATTAAATACATAGCTGTTCCAGGATTGGTTCCGGTAAAATTCACTTCAATTTCTGCAGTAAAACATTTTCAGTTCCCATGAGTATCGAAGGTTTTAAATCAGGCTTCATCCAGCGCAAAAGCTTTTCCATATCTGATTGAAGCAGCACGACACATCCTGCCGAGGAATTGAGCAGTTCTCCTTCACTCAAATGCATGAAAATAGCACTGCCATTGCCTTTAACAACAGGATGCATATTGTATTCAATGACCATGCAATAGCGGTAATCGTTTCCGTTCAGCAAAAGTTTTTCGAACGACCTGGCACTGGTTGCACCTCTGATGTGGCGATTGTAGTCGGGTGAATCCGGATCGTCAATCCATTTATCTTCAGGAGTGGTTTGAATATGCGGCATCCGGGTATCAACCTCCTTATCGTAGCAAAACAATTGTCCCAGCTGAAAAAATCCGGATGGAGACATTTGATCGCCTTCCCTTTTCTTTCCGGGAGTGGCAAATCCTTTTCGGCCGATCCCCACCTGGATTGGTGTTAAAAAGCTCTTCCAACCCTTATTTTTCTTTTCCATCGCGACCAAAAATGCTGTATTTTGCTCCGGATTTTCGTTAAAAACGATGATCAACTGATTGACACTATCTAATAAAACAGCATTTCGTTGGACAATGAATTGCGCTTTCCTGGTCAGATTATCGGGTTCTTTGCCACTAACAAATTCTGGGAAAAGACAAATTGCCATTGATTGTAACAACAACATAAAGAAGACTAGTTTCACCAGAAGATTATTTTAAGTTAATATTCTATGCCAACCAAATATATCTATTTTAAACTTACAGGTATCTTCGTCTGGTTAGATTAATCATGTATCTTTCATCCGAATATAATTTGTTTTTTTAAGGCCGGATGGAACTCGCATGTGAAATATTCATCCGTGTTTGTGTTTAGCGAACATGTTCGTTTCATAAAATAATTGATTGGACCAAAATCCATCAATCGATTTGTTTCAATTCGTTTCCGGTTTTCTAAACTTCATCTTCATTTTTGTTCAGTTCGTCGGAATTTCAGTTCAGTGTGATTAATGTCGCTTCATATTTGCATCAACAATTAAAATCAAAGCTATGAAACGAATCTTCATTATTTCATCCATTCTCCTGATAACAATTAGTGTCTGGGCACAACAGGTGCAAACCATTCGCGGCCGTGTGACCGATAAGGAATCAAAAACACCTCTTCCCGGGGCAAATGTGATCATCCTGAATTCTCAACCTCTAATTGGAACAAAAACTGATTCCGAAGGTAATTTCCGACTCGAAAAAGTGGCCATTGGCAGACAGAGCGTACAAATTAGTTTTATGGGCTACAAACCAGCATCCTTTCAGTCAATCATAGTAAACTCGGTAAAGGAAGTGGTTCTTGAAGTTGAATTAGAAGAAAATGTAATTGTCGGATCCGAGATTACAATTAAAGCATTCCCGCACAAAAATGAACCCCGCAACCAGATGGCTTTGGTAAGTGCCCGGTCGTTTACTGTTGAGGAAACCGAAAAATATGCCGGCAGCCGGGGTGACGTGGCCCGAATGGCGATGAATTTTGCCGGAGTGGCTGCAGCCAATGATCAGCGGAATGATATTATTATCCGGGGAAATTCGCCCAGCGGATTACTTTGGCGGCTCGAAGATGTGGATATTCCGAACCCGAACCATTTTGCTGAAAGCGGAACTACAGGTGGCCCTGTAGGAATGTTGAACAACAATTTACTGGCCAACAGCGACTTTTTCACCGGTGCATTTCCTGCTGAATATGGCAATGCCCTGAGTGGAGTATTCGACCTGAATATGCGCAACGGAAACAATCAGAAACACGAACAACTTTTCCAGGTCGGTTTTAATGGCTTCGAAGCCGGCGCTGAAGGACCATTCAGTAAAAAACATCAGGCTTCCTATCTTGCCAATTTCCGCTACTCAACCTTGGAATTGATGGATGGAATAATCGATTTGGGAACGACCGGAATTCCGAAATACAAGGACCTTTCGTTCAAACTCAGTTTCCCCTTAAAAAACGGTCGAATTTCGGTCTTTGGTTTAGGCGGAAGCAGTGAAATTGCCATGCTCGACAGCAAAGACGGCAATGTACAGGACATGTACTCGGGTGAAGGTCAGGATTTGGTGAACCGCTCCAAAATGGCAACTACCGGAATTTCGTATACCCGATACCTCAACGAACATACCTGGTACAAGCTCATCCTTTCAGGAGTATATCAAAATGGCGGAACAACCATTGACACCATGGATGTTAACGGCCAAACCAGCCCCAACATTGACCACAATTATGCTGAATTCCGTACCTCTTTCAGTGGTTTTGTGCACAAAAAATACAGCAGCCAACTGTCAGCCAGAGCCGGTTTTTTGGTCGACCGGATGGGTTTTAATTTGTTAACCAAAGTCTACGACAACAAATACAGTGAAATGCGTCCGGTTATCGACTATAGCCGCGGCTTAGGCGAAGGAGTTACCACGATTCAGCCCTATGTGCAGGCAACCTATCGTTTTACCGAAAAACTCAGCATGGCACCGGGTATTCATTTCAGCTATTTCGATCTTAACAATGAGATTAGTGTGGAGCCACGCCTTGCTTTTAACTGGCAACTAAGCGGCAACCAAAAGCTGAATCTGGGTTATGGACTGCATTCACGAACTCAAACTTTATCTACCTATTATCTGGGAACCGAATTGGATAATGGTTCATTGATTGAAACCAATAAAGATCTGGGCCTGACCAAATCGCATCAGTTTGTGCTGGGTTACGAAAATTCGGTTACTCAAAATACCCGGTTTAAAGCTGAAGCCTATTACCAAAGCCTATTCAATGTTCCGGTTGAAACTAATTCCTCATCGTTCAGTATGCTGAATACCGGCGCCGGATGGGGTGTGAGTGCGCAGGACAGTTTAGTGAACATGGGAACAGGCTCCAACTATGGACTTGAATTTACACTGGAACGATTCTTTAGCCGTAACTTATATTATTTAGCTACGCTTTCACTTTTCGAATCGAAATACAAGGGCAGCGATGGCCTTGAACGAAACACCGCTTTCAATGGGAATTATGTGGCCAATGTATTGTTGGGAAAAGAATTTCCGCTCAGCGCGAAATCGGCACTGAACATCGATTTCAAAATAACTGTTGCCGGTGGAAAACGCTATACACCAATCGACAGGACTGAATCACAATCCTACAAAACAACCAAATACGATGAATCCAAAGCATACAGTCTGCAGTTTGATCCGTTTTTAAAAGCCGATTTCAAAATTGGGTACCGGCTAAACGGGCGAAAAGTATCGCAGGAATGGATGTTCTATGTCGAAAATTTTACCAATCACCAAAACGTGCTGATGCAAACATACAGCCCATCGAAAAACGAAGTTACCAATGTTTACCAACTGGGTTTCTTCCCGATGATGCAATACCGATTACATTTTTAAAAAATGATAAAAAGGCTCCCTAAATCCCCCAAACGGGGGACTTGGTGCAATGCATGCATACTAATGAAACGTCCATAAGAAAATCTTTTTCACACAACTTGTCCTGAATATTTGTCGGGAGAAAGTTGATTATAAAACCCAATATGAAGAACCTGCTTTTTTTAAGCCCCGAGTACTCGGGGTTTGGAGGGGGCTATAAAATTATAAAAACATGAAACGAATTTTAATTATCAACGGACACCCCGACAAAGAAAGTCTTTGTTTTGAATTGGCCAACGCGTACAAAAAAGGAGCAGATTCAGCCGGTGCAGAATGCAAACTGGTGAACCTGGCAGATCTGGAATTTAACCCGATTCTGAGTGGAGGTTATCGAAAACGTACCGAACTCGAACCCGATTTGATTATGATGCAGCAGGAAATTACCCGGGCCGATCATCTGGTAATGGTTTATCCAACCTGGTGGGCCACCTACCCAGCTTTGCTGAAAGGTTTTATCGACCGGGTATTTCTCCCCGGATTTTCATTCAAATACCGCGAAAACTCTCCGTTCTGGGATAAATTACTGGCAGGAAAAACAGCCCGTATGATCGTAACCATGGATTCACCCAACTGGTACTATTCCCTGTTCATGAAAAATGCCGGACACCGTTCCATGAAAAAAGGGATACTCGAATTTTGCGGGATAAAACCTGTAAAAGTCACTTCTTTTGGTGGAGTAAAAATGTCGAAGGAAGCAAAACGGAAAGTCTGGATCAGTTCGGTACGAAAATTAGGACAGGAGTTGAAATAATTTGATAATTTAGTCACCCTAACAACCAAGCATACGAAATGAAGCATAATAAAGAAGATTTGACTTATTGTGATCCCGGATTTGAACCGCCAAGAACCAATTTACGGGAAATCATCATACGTTTTGTCAGCATAATTGTCATTTCAGTAATCTCAATCTTTGTGGATAGCGCCTATGCTCACGCGGAGGCAGGTTTACTGAAAGCTTTCATCGTTTCGTTTATTCGTACCGCCCTGATCTGGAACGGAAGCATGCTCATTATTCAATATGCGATTGGCCGCTACTCCATGTTTAAAGAAACCTTTAAACTGATTGCTTTTCAGGTGATTGCCCTCATCGTTTTTGTATTAATTGTTGAGTATTGTGAAATCTACATTGTCGAAAATTTTCTGAAAATAACACTTCGCGGATCAGAAAAATCCACGCTGTATATCGGATCATTACTGATTACCTTCATGATCAGCGCAATTTATGCTTCAACCTCGTTCTTTATTCAGTGGAAAGAAAATCTGCTTCGCACCCAGGCACTCGAAAAAGCCAATCTGGAAGCCCGGTACGACACGTTGCGAAATCAGGTCAATCCGCATTTTCTGTTCAATAGTCTGAATACCTTGCTGATGCTGGTCAACGACAATCCGGTTGCCTCGCGTTATGTAGAAAGCATTTCAGAAATTATGCGCTACATGGTGCAATCGCGCGAAAAAGATGCCGTGCTTTTGCGCGACGAACTGAAAATTGCCCGCGACTATGTGTTCATCCAGCAAAGCCGCTTTGGCGACAAGCTGAAGGTTGATTTCGATATTCCGGAAAGTTGCTTCCATTTTGCCATTCCGCCGCTGGCACTTCAGATGCTGCTTGAAAATGCCATCAAACACAATGTGGTTTCAAAAGAAGATCCACTCACTGTCAGAGTATTTGTGCATGACAACCAGTTTGTTGTGATCGAAAACACCGTAAAAGCGAAGCTCGACAGGGAGCCATCAACCGGAGTCGGACTGGAAAATATCCGAAACCGCTACCTGCATCTCACTGGGAAAACCATTCAGGTGAAACAGGAAAACGGGAAATTCATGGTCATGCTGCCGCTATTTGAGAAATCGATTTAAGTTGATAGCATTTACCTAAAGTGGATTGCTTCGTTATTCATGCGAAAGTCAAAAATATTGTCAGGTTGTCAAAAATTGATATACAAAAACTAATAAGGTTTTATAGACTTGTGCATCAGATTCCTACTGAGGTTTGGTTAAAAAAAAAGGTTTTAAAACCTTATCCTTCCCTTTTAACCTTAGTAGCGATATAATACCCAAGAAAATTACATTTTTACCTTATTTGCCAAAGATTAAAAAAACGGAGTTCAACTCAAATATCAGATGTGATGAAAATATTGATTATTGAAGATGAGGAACTTGCCGCCGAAAGACTGGCACAATTAATCCGTGAAATTGAACCGGATGTGGAAATTTTCGGCCCACTGGACACTGTCACCACAGCGGTTGATCACCTGAATACCAAGCCGGTGTACGACCTGATTTTCCTCGACATTCAGCTCGCTGACGGGAAGAGCTTTTCCATTTTTGATGAATGCCAGGTAGTCACCCCGGTTATTTTCACCACGGCCTATGATGAGTATGCTTTACAGGCTTTCGAACTCAATAGCATAGACTACCTTTTAAAACCGGTAAACCGTGAAAAACTCAAATCATCGATCGAAAAGTTCAGGAAACTGAAAGAGTATTTCGGAGCAGAAAACCCGAACGATCAGCTGTATGAAATGATCAGAAACCTTAAAATGCCGAATTCGACGGGATACAAAGATCGTTTCCTGATTAGCAAAGGCGATGCGATGGTACCGGTTAAAGTTGCCGAAATTGCCTGCTTTTATGCCGAAGACAAAGAGGTATTTTTGCTCACACACGACAATAAACGGTACATCATCCCCCACTCCATCGAGGAACTGTCGACCAAACTCGACCCGAAACTGTTCTTCAGGGTAAACCGGCAATTCATTCTTTCTGCCGATGCCATTCGCAAAGTACATAACTATTTCAACTTTAAACTGAAAGTGGAAATAGTACCCGACCCCAAAATCGAAATCGTTGTGAGCCGCGCCAAAACCTCGGCATTCAAGGCTTGGATGAATGGGGAGATGAGTGGAATATAATAGGTCGATTACTTCTAAGTTCTATTCACATCTTCCGAAGAATATCTGAATTTAAATTCATGTCAACAAAGCCATTACAACCTTTTTGTAACTGGACAACAAATCCAAAATCAAAAGGTGAAGTTGCGAATCTTCACCAGCTTTTGGAACTGTAGGTATATATCCTAAAGAGCAGGGTTAAACGAAAATCCGTAGTACACAAATCCGAACTCGAAAAATGCCAATTCATTGAACAGCAAGAATTCCATTCGGATTAACTGCAAGTTGGATTAAGCTAATCTTTATCTTGTAGTTGCTGACTGCATTGTCATATTACAATGACCAAAACTTAGGAATTTAAACGCAGGGCGGATTCCGGGCCCAGGGTACTCTGGATCAAGCCTAAAAGCTACCCGGGCGGAAAGATGCACACCTAAAAACACCCCGTGTACTCGGGCCCGAACATGACGAATCGCTGAAGTTGTGTGTAGTTTTTTATTCGTCTATTCGGTTTTCAATGTCCATTTTCTGGTGTAAAACTCGTATTATTTCAACAGTATTACTTATGGATTTCTTATAGAAAATAATGTGCGACTTCACAATTGATGCTCTATATCCTTTTTTAATATAGTCAACGGATTTTCCACTTTCAAAGTTCTCAGATATAAATTCGATTTCGTCTAAAATTAGATTGTAGTATCTATCAGCTTGCTCAAGCGACCAGTTTTCAAATGTGTACAACCATATCTTTTCGATATCTTGATTTGCTTTCTCGCTAATGGAGTATCTCATTTCTTCAAGTGTTTGGCATGAAGATTTTTAAGATTCTCGGTTCGGTCAAAGTCTTTTATAAATTCACTCTTCTCTCCAATTTCAAGCTCCTTAATTAAAGCTTTATACCTATTCTCCTCATTCTCCAAAAGACGGAGAGCTGTTCTAATAACCTCACTGACAGACGAAAACTTTCCAGAA
>CAIPKZ010000357.1 GCA_903865775.1 uncultured Prolixibacteraceae bacterium
CAATTCAATTTGCTTTAAAAATTGTTGAAAAAGCAGTCTCGCTTGAAAAGGCCGAATTGGTTGCACGTCAAATGCTGGTGGAATAGCTTGTGATACGGCCAAAATCATGTACCTGACCTTACTGGATTTTCATTTTTATGGTCTGAATTCTCTTAGGCAATGGCTATAGCCGGAATGGTAAAAAAGAACGAACTTCCTTTGCCCGTTTCACTTTCGACCCGAATGGCCCCGTTATTTCGATCCACAAATTCCTTGCAAAGAATTAATCCTAATCCAGATCCATCTTCATTACTGGTTCCTTTTCGTTTTACTTTGGAGTCGATCCGAAAAAGATTGTTACACTCTGATTCCGAGATTCCGATTCCATTGTCACGGATACATATTTCAACGATATCGCCGGTTTGTGTTGCTGAAATCTGGATTAATCCATTCTCAGGGGTAAATTTGATTGCGTTGTTAATAAGGTTTCGCAATATAGTTTCGATCATCATCGGATCGGCAAACATTTTTAGGTCTTCGTTATAATCAAAATTGATATCGATATGTTTTTGTTCGGCAATCGAATACAAAACCTTTAATGAATTTCTAAGTATTCTTTTAAATTCAATTTCGAGAGGTTTGAATGTTAAGCTTCCGGTTTGCGAGCGTGACCATTCCAGCAGGTTTTGTAGCAATCGAAAGATATTGTCGGTCGAGTGATAGATGTCTTTTGCAAATTTGTGACGTTCCGCTTCGGTAAACCGCTCATAATCATTACTGAGTAAATAGGAATATCCGAGTACGTTGTGAAGCGGGTTTTTCAAATCGTGTGCAATTATGGAGAAAAATTTATTCTTGGCCGCGTTTAAAACCCAAAGCTCATTTTCGCTTTTCTTGATCAGTTCGTTTTTTTCTTCCAGAAGCTTATTTGATTTGATCTTTTCGAAGTATTTATACAATACGAAGAATAGAAAGCCAAGCAGCAGTATGGTTGATGAAATTCCAAGGACTTTAAATTGTTTGTCTTTCTTTAGCTGGACGTCTGTTATTTCCTGCTTTGCCTGTAATCTGTTGATTTCGTTGGCTTTCTTCTCAGTTTCATATTGTTTTTCGAGATTAATAATCTGGGCATATTTTTCTTTTTGGACAAGACTGTCGTTAAATTGTGCAAACAAAATATGGTATTCTAAAGCCGATTTATAATCGCCGGATTTTTCATATGTTTCTGATAATTTCCTGTAATTTGATGTTTTGAGTGGTAACCCACGATTGAATTTTTCTGTCAATTTCAAACTTTCGTTATAGGCCATAATTGCCGCGTTGTATTTGCCTTGCTTGCTTAAAATGTCACCAATTCCTTCTTTTATATCAGCTTCATATTGGTTTAAATCCAACTCCTGAAATTTGATCAATGCTTTTTTATATGCATTTAGTGCTTTGTATAAACTGTCAGGATAATTTGTATATGCACTACCCAGATTGGCCAGTGCGATAGCTTCATATCCGGCTTTTCGTAACTTCCTGAAAAGAGAATGAGCTTTTAAATAATACTGAAGTGAAGAATCAGGTTGATTTAAATTCAGAAATGCATCTCCAACACCGTTGTAATCTACGGCCAGGCTAACTGAATCTCTGATCAATTTATTCAGGAGAATTGCCTTCCGGTAATACTCAATTGCATAGTTGTAGTTGTGCATTCGGGCATGAACCAAGGCGATATTTGCAAGTATTTCTGCCGTGTACTCCTTGTCTTTTTCTCTAATTTTTAAAGCTTTAATAAAATACGGAATGGCCTTGGCTCCTTGCCGAACACATCCAGTGCCTGGAGCGTTTCGGTGGGAATGTAGGGCAGGTTGGCGCTGAGAATGTCGTAGTTGTAAAATGGCAGGTAGTCTGGCAGCAAGTCAGCCTCGACGAAGCTGATGCGCGCCTCGAC
>CAIPKZ010000358.1 GCA_903865775.1 uncultured Prolixibacteraceae bacterium
TCGGCTTCGTTCATTGCTTCGGCATAATTCAGATACATTTCGGCTAAGCGAAAAAATATCCAGTTGTGATATGCAGTTGTAGATGAAGCTTTTTTGATTTCTTCCGGAATATATTTCCGGACAAAATAACCGGTTAGAAAAGTACCTGCAGGAAATTGAGCAGTAGTGGTTGAAAGGTCCATTGTTGCACCTTGCCAGGTACTACCGTGATAGATAATGGTTTTGTAAAAACGGGGATCCCGGTTTAAATATGGTTTTGCAGGATCATAACCTGAACCCTGTTCGTCAATGTATTTTCCGTTCGCCATTTCATAAAGATTAACGAAATTCTGAGTTGGTTCAACAGCTCCGGCACCACCAAAATCACCACTTGGCATCCAAACATTGATTTCTGCACTGTTAAAACCTACAGGACCTTCATGTTTATAGAAAATGACTTCCTTATTGCCGGTTTCGCGCCGTTTAAAAAATTGTTTTTCGTAATCATCGGCTTTGTTGGCAGCGGTGGTACGGTATAAAGCATAAGCCAGATTTCCATCTGCATCTTTCAGTTCAATTACTGCTTTTGCGGCATCAGCGGCTTTCAGCCACCATGATTTTCCATCTTTATCCATCCAATCATCGACAGTTCCACCCATTCCCCAAATCCCTGTTTTCAGACTGAAAAGCGGACTTGCAGCATAAAGCAACATTCTGGCTTTCAATGCCATGGCAGCGCCTTTTGTGGCACGACCGTATTCATTGGTATTGAGTGATACAGGAAGAAAACTGATTGCTTTACTCAAATCAGCCATAATAAATGCAAAACAATCGCGGTAAGTGTCACGTGGCCTCATCAGATCATCACCTGGTATCAACAAATCCTTTTCGGTTAGGATGGGCATACCGCCAAATCGTTTCAAAATTTCATTAAAATAGAATGCCCTCAGGAAATAAACTTCACCCAACATTTGATCCTTGGTCTTGTTGTCAGGGAAAGGCACTACCGCTGCATTTTTGAGAAAAAGATTGGCTTTTCGAATAGCAGTGTAGTAGAAACTCATATTGGCATCCAAACCATCGTAGTTTCCCATGTTAAATCCCTTGGTGCCATGATAACCGGCAGGTGATTCTGACTCATCTGCAGCAGAGGATAAAGGAACCGGCTGGAAATTTCCAACTGCATTAAAACGGCTGGTTAATCCGCTGTATATATCTGCATGAAAGCGCTGTGCATTTAAAAAGTCGGTAAAGACTTTCTGTTCATCGAGGTTAACGTCGGGAGCACGATCCAAAAAATCGCCACATGAAGTTAGTCCCAAAACCAGGAATAGAATAATATATTTTATTTTTTTCATAGTCGTATCAAATTAAAAGTTAACATTCAAACCGATGTTCCAGGCACGGGTAGCAGGCATTTGTCCTCCACGGGAATTTCGGTTATCCGGATCGAGGTATTTTTCAACGGCCCACATATACGTGTTAATCGCCGAAAAGTAAAGTCGTACGCCTGACATATTCGCTTTTTGTGTCCAAACCGTTGGTAAGGTGTATCCGAATTCGATGTTTTTTATGCGTAAATAGGTTCCGGAACCGGCTTCATAAGTTGAATAGTACCGTTCGTTGTTGACCCATGATTTTCCATAAAAGCGGGTAAACTGAGCCTGATCGGCAATTTCGGGCGCCCAGTAATTATTGTGCTTTTCAAAAACATTGTCGTTATTGGAGAATGCCCACATAATTTCCCAGTTCTTCATGAAAAGTGCGTGCGTCGATCCCTGGAACAAGACCGAAAAATCAAACGATCTCCAGTTTCCACCAAGGGTAACTCCGTATTGCATCTCTGGAACTGTTCCATATCCCTGACGATATGCATCAGCTTGATTAATCACTCCATCTTTATTATAATCCTCAAACTTCAAATCTCCGGGAATGACTTCGAGGTTGCCGGGAATACCATTGTTATTTCCGATTTGGGTTGGGCTGCTTTGAATATCTTCATAACTGGTAAAGTATCCGATATTTTTCCACATCAGAGGAGTTCCGATTGGGTAACCTTCTTCCTTTTGATAAGGCAGTAATCCAAGCGGATCAGCTTTTTTCAGGATTTTGTTCCGGTTGTAGGTAAAGTTTCCTTTTACAAAATAGCTGAAGTCTTTATTTATCCTCAGATTATGATTCAATTCAACTTCAAATCCTTTGTTCTCGGTTTCACCGATATTTGCGACTTTAAATTCAGCGCCAACATATTCCGGTTTTACCGCATCGATATTGGTCAGGATTCTATTTCTGAATTCGTTGAAATAATCAAAATTTACCCCCAGCAGTCCTTTGTAAAAGCTGGCTTCGAATCCCAGATTCAGCTTACGGGCAACTTCCCAGGTGGCATTTTCGTTGGCAATGGCACCTTGCTGTATTCCTCCAAAATAATTGTCTCCCGCGCCAAAAGTATATCCTCCGGCATTTGAGAATTCCTGTAAGAAAATAAACCTGCTATCACTTTTGTCATTTCCAACCCAACCCAGTGAAGCTCTAAGTTTCAGGGTGGTGATGATATTACCCAGTTTTGAATTGGCAAAAAACGCTTCATTACTTGCCATCCATCCTGCAGCAAAGGCTGGAAAAACTCCGTATTGTGAACCTTTCGGGAAGTTTTCAGAACCATTGTACCCGACATTAAATTCACCAAAATACCGTTGGTCGAAATCGTAAGTTGTGCGTCCAACCAACCCCTGATCGGCAAAAGCTACTTCTGCGTTACGAATCACCTCATTTCGGTTGGCAAGCAATAAAGCGCTTACGGTATTCTTACCAAAGGTCCGGTTGTAACTCAAACCACCTTCCATATAAAACTTGTACCAGTTGTTATTCTTTGCTACACCGGCATAGGATAATGGACGGTCTTCCCCAAATTTCTGATAGGTATTAGTAGCCTGATCATAGACATATTCAGCGGTTGATTTCGACCAGGACCGTCCTGTTTCTCCTTGCGTATCGAACGACATTTGCCCCCGGGCGGCAAGCCCTTTGGTAATATTATCCAACTTGTAATTTAAACTGAAACTCGATTCGAGTGTACTCATTACATTCTTGTAGACCGCAGCTTCATTCAAATACTTGACAACATTGTTTCCTGTACCGGCATACGATCCATTCGGATTATAAATCGGGTAAGTACGCCCTGTAACTGCAAAGGCGGCACGATAAATATCCCAGCTCCCCCAGATTGTGCTGTTCGGTGAATTGAGGTTTTCGACCCGGGCACCAATACTTAGCGAAGCAGTCAGATTTTTGGTAACATCAACATCGAGGTTACTACGGAAATTGAATCGTGAATATTTGGTAAGGTCATCATTTTGGTAGAAACCATTTTGATTCAGATATCCACCTGAAACAAAATATCTGACCGTTTTCGTACCTCCAGAAATATTGACATTGTATTGTTGCTGAGTGGATTGGTTTTTCATCACATTGTCAACCCATCTTACATCAGGGTGCGTCCATGGTGAGGCTCCTGTGCGCCATAAAAGTAGATCATAAGCATTGGTACCGCCTTTGGTTTGCGGCGTACGATTCCGGTATTGACCCCAATCTGCCAGGTACTGCAGACTGGTAGCATCATAAGCTCCCAATGGTTGCGGAATATTGATAGGTTCTGTAATTGCAGTTTGTGCCGTCACCGAAATTTTTGGCTTCCCGGTAACACCACGCTTGGTGGTTATAATAATAACGCCATTGGCACCTTTAACACCATAAACGGCAGTTGCCGATGCATCTTTCAGGATGTTGATCGACTCAATTTCATTGGGATCGATTTTAGCAAATTCGGCACGGACAATTCCGTCGACCACATAAAGCGGAGTGGCATTATTCCAGGTGGCTCGTCCACGAACGTATATATCGGCTATATCACCGCCAATTTCACCTGAGCTTTGAACGACCTGAATACCTGAAAGTTTCCCTGCCAGTGATTGTGATATGTTTGAAACCGGAGCAGTAACCAGTGTTTTGTTGCTGATGGACGAAATAGATCCGATGACGGATTGCTTCTTTTGGGTACCATAACCAATAATAATAACTTCACTCAACTGCTGGTCGGCCGAATTCAGTTGAACGGTAATGTATTTGCGGTTGTTGACTGGCTCCTGCATTGCCTGGTAGCCAATGTAACTGAAAACTAATGTATCATTTGCAATGTCAGGAACCTCAATAGAGTAATTTCCATCATAATCAGTTATGGTTGTTTTTGTGCTCCCTTTAATGATAATTGACACACCAATCAATGTCTCTCCGGTTTTCAAATCTACGACCTTGCCACTTACTTTACGAGTCTGTTGAGCCTGCAGCGACAACATAAACACAAGTAAAGTCATCAGTGTAAGAAATATTGTTTTCTTCATAAAAATTTTCTTTAGCGGTTATCAATAGGTTTCTTTTCGGAATTTAAAAACGTAGGTTTTCAAAGTCTGAAATTCTTTCCGGATGGTCCAATAGTTCTGATTAGTCACTAACTTGGGAATGTAATTTGCTTTTCCGGCAGCAGCTGATTTTAATTCGATAAAATCGGATGGAACAGGAGCAAAGATTAGTGCGTATTTTTTCTCGCCTTCAAATGTTTTTAGTCTTATTTCCATTTCATCGGCAGTCAATTGCAGAATGGTGAATCTCGACTGAATGTGATATTGCGACCATTGTCGTTGCACACTGGTTAAAGTGTCAATTCCAATAATCTTATTACTGGCATCTTTTTTATAGGTCAGCACTACTTTGTTGCTATCGCTGGTCAAGGTTGGAATGAACTGCCATTTGTCGGTTGTGAAATTGATCCATTTACCATCCAGCATACTCCATGTGCCGTAAAATACAGTTGGACCTGCACCGCTGTTGTACTTTTTGAATGACTGATTGTAATAACGGCATGCTCCATTTGCTTCGATGAGTATTCGACAACTTTCCTGCTCCGGACTTAGCGTCATTGGTGTACCATCTTCAGTAACCGAAACTTGCTGCCACAATCCACTAACTGAGCTTTCTACATAAGTGTCTTTCTTGCACGAGAATATGACAACCAGTAAAAATATTAGTATGAAAAATCTGTATCCTGTCTTCATTTTTTTTATTATTTGATTTCCATATCTGCAACACGTTTAAACGTTAGCCTGGTTTTGCTTAGGGCCCCATCCGGTTTAAAATCGACCCGTTCCAGGGTAAGGGTAGCTGCATCAGCTACAGGCTTCCAGGATGCTGGCAGCTCGATGGCTAAATTGAATAATCCACCCGTGTAGCTCCATCCGGATCTTTTCAGGATAGTTTTAGCTTTCACTGCAATTTTCGAAGAGTCGCAAAGTACACAGATGTTGTCTTTGTTAATTTGCATGATCAGACGGGAACTGTCTTTGGGAGAAGTGTTCTCGTCTATAGTTTTGGAAGTTTGATGCCAGGTGCCAATAATCTGGGTTGTGGTTTCATCTACTGTGGCATCTTTTTCGCATGCTGTTCCCAATAACAAGAAGAGTATTGGAATAAAGCCAAAAAGAAACCTGTGAAAGGAAGTTCTTTCGGTAGTGTTTTTCATAGGTAATAGTTTTCTTAGGAAGTGAGCTTTAATTAATAATTATCAAAACACGGTGCTTTGAAACACCAATAACTGATAAATATCCGGATTGCAATATAATTCTTGGTTCAGAAACCGACGGTTTTATGTCGGCAACTTATCTAATATTAAGTCCATTTTGACAACTGTTCAAGTTTTGCCGGAAATCTGCAATTCATAGATTTCATCATTCTTAAGACGGATTGTGAATAGCTGAAACGAAATAAGATAAAAGGGAGAGCAAAAAACTCTCCCTTTTATTATCAACACAATTTCTCTAATTAATTATAACCTTTGAGGTGAAAACATTTCTTTTTGAAGATATTGTTCTTACCAGATATACTCCGTTTTTAGAAACCGGTATTTCAGTTCTCAATCCTTTTGCGACCACTTTTTCTACTAAACTACCTGTCAGATTGTACACTTCAATAGAAGAGACATTGCCTTCTACCAAAATACTGTGATTCCATGAATAAACTTTGGTGATTTCATTGGGAACAGTGGCAACGCGGGTTACAACGATACGAGGATCTGCATTGCCGTTAATTGCTATTGCATCCAAATAAAATTCACCTGCAGGAGAATTGACGAACGCATCGCTGGCATCGCGACGAACATCGAAACGAACTGTAAGTTCAGAAACAAAGCCCAAAGCAGATACATCCAATACACAATCAATCCATTTGCCTTTATCTTCGGCCCAGTATTTAATGGCATCACCGCTGTCAATCTGATTGCCCATAAAATCTTTGGCATTCAACTGAACCACATAGTAGTCTTTTCCGACTTCCATTTCAGGAATGTTAATCATTACATGTAAGTAGGAAGAAGCACCTGACACACCAACAGGCATCGTTCCGGTTAACACGTAACGAGTTCCCTGCCACCATGATGCGTTGGCACTTTTGTTGAATTTCGTGATTGATGGAGAGTTTAATACGGCCATTTCTGAAGTGAAAGGATTCGTAACAATGGCCGAAGTGTTTTCGCCATTTTGCAAATCCAACGATTTTACCCATTTGGTGTAAGAAGCATTATTGCCGGTTAAAATTGACATCTCTGTTTCTGTGTATAGCGTAATACCGCGTGGCAGCTTGCTGCTGTTCAACGAAATTTCATCAAAATAATAATTCGTAGGCGATTCAGCTCCACCGCCCCAATTCATATCCATCAATACACAAATTCTGGAGAGTGCTTCACTGTTGTCCATGAACCATTTCAGGTCAACAACGACGTCTTCCCAGGTACCGGCTTTTGAAAGATTCATATCAAAACGCTTGGTGCTTTTATCAGGATCTTGCCAAGGTGTTTCTGCATTGATGTTGACACTAAAACCTGAATTCAGGTTTTCACGGTAATGATAGAAATGGAGATATCTGTTTTCATCTGTAATTGTAATTGGTGCAGTCAAATCTAAATTCAAGAAATCGGGCCACCAGCTTTTACCTTTTAATGAAGATAATTGCAGTGCATTGTCAGATGCATTTAATCCTGTTTTATCGGGATTGACAGTTGTACGGGCAAATGCAGCTTCGGCATCGGTTCCGAAATTCACATAGCGTGCATCGGTTTGAATTTCACCCATAGCCCATGCGACCATGTCCATCCGTGAGAACAGGCTTGGAGAAGCGTCGCCAGTGAATAGTTTTGTTTCCTTTATTGTTGCAGGTGCTTTAACTTCGGTACGCTGAGCTTCGCTGGCGTTGATAGCAACTGCATCCAAATAGAATGCTCCGGCAGGTGAACTGATCAACGCATCACTGCCATCGCGACGAAGGTCGTAACGAACAGAAAGCTCAGATAAATAGCCTAATGAGGATACATCCAATACACAATCGATCCATTTTCCTTTATCTTCTGCCCAGTATTTGATGGCATCACCACTGTCAATCTGATTGCCCATAAAATCTTTGGCATTCAATTGAACGACATAGTAGTCTTTTCCGGCTTCCATTTCAGGAATGTTAACCATGACATGCAGGTAAGAAGGTACTCCTGCCACACCAACAGGCATCGTTCCGGATAACACGAAACGAGGTCCCTGCCACCATGCTGCACTGGCGCTTTTATTAAACTTTAGGATTGATTCAGAATTCAAGGTTGCCAATTCAGAAGTAAACGGATTAGCTATGATTTCCGAAGTGTTTTCACCATTTTGCAGATCCAGTGATTTTACCCATTTCTTGTTGGAATCAGCATTTCCAGGGAAGAACAACATCTCGTTTTCAGTATAAAGATTTATTCCTCGTGGAAGTTTGCTGTCGTTCAATACGATTTCGTCGAAATAATAATTGGTTGGTGATTCAGCTCCACCACCCCAGTTCATATCCATCAAAACACAAATTCTGGAGAGTGCTTCACTGTTATCCATAAACCACTTCAAGTCAACAACAACATCTTCCCAGGTGCCAGGCTTCGAAAGATTCATATCAAAACGCTTGGTGCTTTTATCAGGATCTTGCCATGGTGTTTCTGCATTGATATTGACACTAAAACCTGCATTGAGGTTTTCACGATAGTGGTAGAAATGGAGATACCTGTTTTCAGCTGTAATTGTAATTGGTGCAGTCAGGTCGAAATTTGCGAAATCTGGCCACCAGCTTTTCCCTTTTAATGAAGATAATTGCAGTGCATTGTCAGATGCATTCAATCCTGTTTTATCCGGATTGACAGTTGTTCTTGCAAATGCAGCTTCTGCATCGTTTCCAAAATTCACATAGCGTGAATCGGTTTGGATTTCACCCATAGCCCATGCGACCATGTCCATGCGGGAAAATAAGCTTGGAGTAGAGTCTCCAGTGAATAATTTTGTTTCTGCTGCTTTAGAAATAAAAGAAAAGCAACAACCCACCAATAAAAGTAAAAGTAGTTTTTTCATAGAAATGGAGTTTAAATGAATATATTAATTTAGTTTAAAATGAATTCTTTTCACAGCTTACTTATACAAAGTTCAGCAATAATTGAATTTTCGTATTCAAGTATTGTAACAAACAGTATAA
>CAIPKZ010000359.1 GCA_903865775.1 uncultured Prolixibacteraceae bacterium
ACTGATATTACCGGGAAAGATGGCAATTCAAAAGGGTTCAATATCGGTGGAGATTTGAGCTTGCTCAGTGCCAATGTTTATGCCGAATTGCCCATTGGCGACAAATTCACTTCTTTATTTGCTTTCCGGAAATCGTACAAAGGACCTATTTACAACAAGATATTCGATCAGTTTAACACTGCAAATTCTGCAGTTGCAGTTCCCCAACCCGGCTTTGGAGGTCGTGGCATGAACAATAATTTTGCGGCCAAAGTATCTTCCTATTTTTACGATCTAAATACAAAATTAACCTATCGCCCATCGGATAAAGATGTAGTTTCGTTTAGCTTGTTTAACGGAACCGATAACCTGGACAACAGCGTAAAAGTTGATGGTCAAAGTTCTGGTGGTGGAATGGGCAGATCGTTCGGCTCTGACAACAGTGACCTGACAGAATACGGAAACCTGGGGACAAGCCTCAAATGGTCGCGAAGGTGGAACGAAAAACTTTATGGAAATTCTCTGATCAGTTATTCAAATTATTACAGCAACCGCGACCGGAGCAGTAACCGGACGACCACCGATGCGGATGGCGTTGCTACAATAGTAAAAATAGGAACGCTGGAAAATAACGACCTGAAAGATTTTAGTTTTCGGTCGGATTATACCTGGGATGTTTCGTCAAGAAATCAAATTGGATTTGGATTAAAGGCGACAAACTACAACATCGACTATAGCTACAGCCAGAACGATACTTCCACTATTCTTAACATCCAAAATAAGGGAAACTTAATGGGTGGATACCTTCAAAGCAAATTTAAATTTCTGGATAATAAACTAACCATCACCCCGGGAGTTCACACAACCTATTATGATGTTACCAAAAAAATCTATGCAGAACCCCGCCTTTCGGCTTCTTACAGCCTGAACGATAAAATTAAGCTTGTTGGCGCCTGGGGCCATTTTTACCAGTTTGCCAACCGCATCACGCGCGAAGATATCCTGGCTGGAAGCAGTGATTTCTGGATTCTGTCCGACGATCAGAAAGTGCCGGTGAGTAAGGCCATTCATTACATTACCGGAATCAACTACGAAACACCTGATTATCTTTTCAGTGTTGAAGCTTACTACAAGCAGCTTACCGGCCTTTCGGAGTATTCACTCCGCTTCGAACCTGCAAGAAGAGAGCAGGCGATTAATTACGAACAGAATTTTTATACCGGAAAAGGTTTCGCCAGTGGTATTGAGTTTTTGGCTCAGAAAAAAGTCGGAAATCTAACGGGTTGGGTGTCATACACGCTGGCTCAGGCACGGAATCAGTTTGATGTTTATGGTTCTGATTATTTTTCTGCTTCGCAGGATGTGACCAATGAGTTCAAAATAATCGGAATCTACAAATGGAGAAAATGGAGTCTGGCTGCGACATGGATTTATGCTACCGGCCGGCCTTATACTGCTCCTGAAGGTGGGTATAACATCACGCTGCTCGATGGCAGCGAAAAGACTTTTATATCGGCTGGAGCTAAGAATAGCCGGAGACTGGACGATTATCACCGGCTTGACTTCTCGGTCAATTACCTCTTGAAATCGGTTGACCAGAAAACAGAAAGAGGCAACCTCAGCTTCTCGCTGTTCAATGTTTACGACCGAAAAAATACCTGGTACAAGGAATATCAAATCATTGACAGTGAAATCATTTCAATTGACAAACAATTCCTTGGCATTACCCCGAACCTTACCCTTACCTTAAAACTTAAATAAGATGAAACACACGATACATTTCAACCAGACAATCAAAATGATTCACCAACAGACAAAGGAAACTACTTCGCGGATCATATTTAGTTTTGTACTTGGTATTGGCTTCATGTTTATTTTCAATTCGTGCGATACGGAAGAAACGCTGCTTGCTTTCAACGACATTCCGGTTGTTGAATCGTATTTGATAACGACCAGGCCGGTTTCAATACAAATAAACCGTAAAACACCGTACGATGCTAATGTAGCCTTGTCTGCCGACGACCTGAATTTGCTTCAGGTAAAAGTTTTATACAACGATCAAATCCGGTTAATACCTTCCGTTGGAAATGGTGAATATAAAGATTTGGCTTTTATCCCTCAGGAGGGAGTCGAATACAAACTCGAATTCGAATTCAACAATCAAACAATTTCCTCATCAACCGAAATTCTCTCGAAACCTGAAAATTTCAAACAATCGGTTACACAAATACAAATGTCGGGTATCGACTTTAGCACCAGGCCGCCAACCCGGCCAGTCATGCCCGATCCGGTAAAGCTTACCTGGACAAACGGCGACAACAGCTATTACATGGTGGTTATCGAAAACATGGAAACCGCGCCAACAGCAATTAACGATTATGGAGATCGGGAACCTCCGGGAAGGTTTTTTCGCAATGCGCCAACACAAACAAATCAGTTCGAAATACAATCCATGCAGTTTCAATACTACGGAAGGCATCGTTTGATTCTTTACCACTTAAATGCCGATTATGCTGCGTTGTACAACGATACCGGAAACAGCTCACAAAACCTGACCAATCCGACTACCAACATCGAAAATGGGCTGGGCATATTTACCGGAATTAATGCCGATACGCTTTTGCTGAATGTAATAAAACCATAATCAGGACACAGGTTATATTCGATGAAAAGGGCTTTTCCCCGGCAAATTTAATCGCTTCAGCTTTACCGTTAAAATCACTGATTGTATTCTTCTAAGTTTAAAATGAGGACTTTATACCGCATTATATAAATCATTTACTTAATTGTGTAATAACTGCCTTTGTTGATTGAAGTATTTTTGTTGTATAAATAACAATTTAAAACAAGAGACATGAAAACAACAGTATTATTAATCGCAATTGCATTGAATCTGGTATTTGTAAGTTGCCAGAAAGATGAAGTAGTCGCAACAGCTCTCACAGTTACTTCACAAATTGAGGCGTTGCCAACAGAAACATTAAATGCTGACGAATTAGCCAGCCTTCAGCAAATGAGAGAAGAAGAAAAATTAGCCCGCGATGTGTATGCAGCTTTGTATGAGAAATGGCAAATTAATGTGTTTACCAATATTTTATCAAGTGAACAAAAACACACCGATGCCGTTCTGACATTGCTTAACAAATATGGTCTTGCTGATCCTGTTGGAACTAATTTAGTTGGAGTATTTACTGACAGTAACCTGCAGAGCTTATACACGCAGTTAGTTACCTTAGGTAGCACATCGGTTCTCGATGCCTACAAAGTAGGCGCAACGATAGAGGATCTGGATATTTTTGATTTGGAGGAGGCTTTGTCGAAATCCGACAATCAGGACATAAAATATACGTATGATTTGCTGACGATGGGAAGCAGAAATCACATGCGTACATTCTACAGTCAAATCGTAAGTTTGGGAAGCAGCTATTCTGCCCAATTTATTTCGCAGACGGAGCTGGAAGCAATTGTTACCAGCGCAAAGGAAACCGGAAGGACCTGGTAAACCTGGAATTCATACAAATAAGGATTCAACAGGAGTTTGTTATACCTGATTTTGTAAAACATTTACCTGATTTTGTACTACGTTTATTTGCTGCTTGTTGTATTTTTGATTCATACAAAATAGAAACCCGATGAAAATAACAGAAGAAGTAAGAATTAGCGACAACGGATTTGTTTTTAATTCAAGAACCGGCGATTCGTTTAATGTAAACCCGACCGGACTGGAACTAACAAAACTGATAGCCCAGGGTCATGATTTTGACACGATCAAAAGCCTGTTTCTCGAAAAATATGAACTGGACGACCTGACCTTTGAAAAAGACTTTTACGAATTTATCGCCCTGATCAAACATCACCAGATCACCTCGCAGGAAGATCCACTCGACTTTAAATAATATGGATATCCGTAATATTACCCAATGTCATAAAAGTCATTCAATTGTCATTTGGTAGTCATTAAGTTGCGAGAGAATGACAACAGAATGACAATAAATGACCACGACTGACTGATGCAAAATGCCAAATAGTTATGTAAGCGGTCAATCATATTAAATAATCACGCTACCATGTCGAAAACAAAAATAACAATAGCAGTAACAGGACTTAACAACACGGATAATCCGGGACCGGGGGTTCCGGTAATCCGGTCGTTAAAGGAATCAACCGAATTTGAAGTCAGGATTATCGGACTGGTTTACGAAACGCTCGAACCGGGAATTTATATGGAAGGTTTATGCGATAGAATATTCCAGATTCCTTATCCATCGGCAGGATCTGACGAACTGATCGATCGGATTGAAGAGATTCACCGGCGCGAACCATTCGATGTATTGATCCCTAATTTCGATGCTGAACTGTTTTCGTTTATGAAAAATGAAGACCGGCTCCTGAAAAGTGGTATTCATACTTTTCTGCCAACGATCAAACAGTTTCAGGAAAGGGATAAAGACAAACTTCCGGAGTATGGCGAAAAATACGGAATAAAAGTTCCTGCAAGTATAAACCTTGGAAGCCAAAACCAGATTTCGGAAATCAAAGATAAATTTGAATACCCGGTAATGGTCAAAGGGAAATTCTATGATGCCTATACCGCTTACAATACCGAACAGGTAAAACAGTCCTTCAATAAGGTTTCGGCGAAATGGGGCTTGCCTGTTATTATTCAGGAATTTGTGAAAGGCACCGAGGTAAACGTAATCGCTTTGGGCGATGGACAGGGAAATACCATTGCCGCGGTTCCTATGCGCAAACAATACATTACCGACAAGGGAAAAGCCTGGGGTGGTATTACGCTTTCTGACGATAAAATGCTGGAAATTACCCGAAGTCTCATTCGTCAAACCAAATGGAAAGGCGGAATGGAGCTTGAACTGATCAAAACGGTAAAAGGCGAATACTACCTTATCGAAATCAATCCGCGTATTCCGGCCTGGGTCTATCTGGCCGTTGGTGCCGGTCAAAATATTCCTGAAGCTTTGGTAAAACTGGCTCTTGGACAAGAGGTTGCGCCAATGGAATCGTATGCTTTCGGAAAAATGTTTGTGCGTTATTCGTATGACATTATTGTCGATCTGGAGAAGTTTGAAACAATTGCAATGAATGGAGAAATTTAAAATACCTGGGAGCCATGGAAAAAATAAAATACGATAAACCGTCAATAAGTAAGATTAACGCAGGAATGCCAAGTAAATTCGGATTGCCTGTAAAACAAAAAGTCATTTCCGAAATCGATGGAATTAAAGTCTCGTCGTTAATCGAAGAATTTGGGTCACCGCTTTTTGTTATTTCTGAAAAGACCATCCGCGAAGTGTATGCTGATGCAAAACGGGCTTTCGAAAACCGGTATCCAAAGGTGCAATTTGCATGGTCGTACAAAACCAATTACCTCGATGCCGTTTGCAGTATTTTTCACGACGAAGGTTCATGGGCAGAAGTAGTTTCAGGCTTTGAGTTTGAAAAAGCTCTTTCGAATGGAGTGAACGGATCTCAGATTTTGTTTAACGGACCCGATAAATCGAAGGACGATTTGATCATGGCGATCAAAAACAATGCATGTATCCACATCGACCATTTCGACGAACTTTATTTGTTGATAGAAACAAGCCGGGAATTGCAGATGAAAGCCCGGGTAGCTATCCGCGTCAATCTGGATGCCGGAATCTATCCGATTTGGGACCGTTTTGGGTTTAATTACGAAAACGGCGATGCCTGGAACGCGATCAACCGGATCATGCTGGCCGAAAGTCTCGAATTGATTGGTTTGCATACGCACATTGGAACCTACATTATGGTGCAGTCTGCTTATGCCATGGCAGCTACAAAGTTGGCCAATTTGTACATGGCCATTCACCGGAAATTCGATTACTGGTTGAAATACATCGATTTGGGTGGTGGTTTTGCTTCAAAAAATACCTTGAAAGGTGCCTACATGCCAGGTAATGAAACCTGTCCATCGTTCGATGATTATGCTGAAGCCATTTCAAATGCGCTGATTTCTTCAGAAATTCCTCACGAAAACTTACCGGTATTGTTTCTCGAAACCGGACGCGCTTTAATCGACGATGCAGGCTATTTGCTCACCACCGTAATTGCAAATAAACGACTGAACAGCGGAAGACGGTCGATGGTTATCGATGCCGGAGTCAATCTGTTGTTCACCTCGTTCTGGTACAATTTGGGAGTTTATCCAACACGGGAATTGGGAAATGCTGAGGAATCAACCATTTACGGTCCGTTGTGTATGAATATCGATGTAATCCGCGATGCCATTGTGTTTCCACAGGTTAAAACCGGCGAACAGTTGGTTATTGAACGGGTTGGTGCGTACAACATCACACAATCGATGCAATTTATCACCTATCGTCCGAACGTGGTTTTGATCGACAGCGACGGCAAAACTCAGATCATCCGGAAAAAGGAAAGCCTGGAAACATTCAAACAATCTGAATTGAATCCGAAGAGAAAATAGGGAATGCAAGGACTCAATCAAAAAAGGGTTTTCTAGTCTCATTTAGAAATTGAAATGATAATTAACCGAAAAATACACGTCCTGAAAGGACAGCATATTCTAGCCCAGGGCAACGCCCTGGGTTTGAGAGCGGATATAAGAATCGTCCGCGCGATAATGTTCATAAAAGAGATATTCTTATTTCGGACGAGTATGAGGACCATGTATTTCCCGGAAATGACGTCTTGCGATTCCCTGCCTGCGGCAGGCAGGCGTCCGAAGGAAATCATTTGCATTGTTCATCGAATTCTCACGGACGGTTTTCGCTGTTTCATTTTACCCAGGGCGTTGCCCTGGGCTATTATATTTTGGCCTTTCAGGCCGGAAAAACCTTCGCTAATGACTTTTGTATAACCATCATGGATAAAAACATCAAAATAATTGGCAAGGATATTCTGTTTTCCGTTTTAAACAGTTATTCGCAGATATTTTTCTCCACTTCCAAAGTGTTGGCTGCTTTTTTGGTGCTCATCAGTTTTTTTGATTATGGTGCCGGAATTGGTGGTTTGATTGCTGTTGCCGTTGCAAATTTGCTGGCCTGGTATTTGGGTTACAACACCTATTTCCTGAAATCAGGATTGTACGGTTTTAACAGCTTGCTAGTCGGATTGGGAGTTGGGTTGGCCTTCCAACCTTCGGTCGAATTATATGTACTGGTTGCTATTTCTGCCATTACCTGCTTCTTCCTGACCATTGTTTTTCAGGGAATTCTCGGAAAATACGGGTTACCTTTTTTAAGTATCCCGTTTCTGGTCACCATCTGGATTATTGGTTTATCGGGCGGAGAACTTACCGCACTAAACATTAGCGAACGTGGAATTTACACCTACAACGAACTTTTCGGATTGGGCGGACATACCATGGTTCGATTGTACAACTGGCTCGAAGCCCTCGTGGATTCTTCCTTTATTCGGATCTACTTTTATTCGCTCGGAGCCATCTTTTTCCAGAAAGGTCTGCTTGCCGGAATCATCATTTCATTCGGATTGCTGATTTATTCTCGCATTACGTTTGTCCTTTCCATTCTGGGTTATTCCATTTCGTACCTGTTTTATATTCTGGTCGGTATCGAATTCAATTCGCTGAGCTATACATTTATTGGCTTCAATTATATTCTGACGGCTGTGGCGCTTGGTGGCTATTATTTGATTCCGGGGCGAACAAGTTATGCCTGGATCATCATTCTGCTACCTTCCGTCGTATTAATAACAATCAGCACCCAGCACCTTTTCCAGGTTTTTCACATTTCGCCCTATTCGCTGCCGTTTAATATGGTTGTGCTGATGTTTCTTTACGCCTTGAAACTTCGGGAAAAACGACCTGGTGGATTACTTGAAACCCCGGTTCAGTTGGGCAATCCGGAAAAAAACCTGTATTTGCAATCGGGCAACCTGAAACGGTTTCCGGCTAGATTTCCTGTTGCAGCTTCCCTGCCATTTTTTGGCGAATGGGAAGTGAGTCAGGGACACAATGGTGAAATAACGCACAAAGGCGCCTGGCGAAATGCCTGGGACTTTATTATCACCGACAAAAACGGCAAACAATTTAAAGGAAGCGGCGATTTCCCTGAGGATTATTTCTGCTTCGGAAAGGCGATAACTGCTCCATTCGACGGAACAGTCATGGAGGTAATCAACTCGATACCCGATAACATTATAGGCGATGTGGATACTAAAAACAACTGGGGAAACACGGTGATCATTGAACACAGTCACGGCATTTATACAAAACTTAGCCATTTAAAATACCATTCGGTTGAAGTGAAAGAAGGCGACCGCGTAAAACAGGGTCAATTGCTGGGCAAATGCGGAAACTCGGGCCGCTCGCCCTATCCACACCTGCATTTTCAGTTTCAGTCCACACCATACATTGCCTCGCCAACACTCGATTATCCGCTGGGACATTATCTTTTAAAAGGTGAGAAATACACTTTCGAAACATTTTCGTTTCCACAAAAAGGGCAGGTAGTTGCCAATCCGGTAAAAAATGAACAGTTGGCCAAAGTATTGCATTTTATACCCGGACAACGAATTTCAGGCGAGATTTTGGTGGAATCAATAAAAACCGGTACTCAAATCCATCAAAGCAATTTCAACTGGAAAGTGAATACCGATGTTTTCAATTCAACATACCTCGAAAGTGACGAAGACGGTTCGCTGGCTTACTTGTACAACAATGGTAACCTGCACTATTTCACCAATTTCACCGGAAAGAAAGAAACACCTTTGTACTGGTTTTTCCTGGCAATTTTCAAAGTCCCGCTGGGGTTTTTGCCAAACAGCAGTATTCGCGATCAGGTTCCGGTAAATATGATGTTTGGCGGTTTACTGAAATTCCTTCAGGATTTTATTGCCCCCATTTATTTGTTCCTGAAAGTGGATTACACGCTCGAAATCAAAAAATCAGGCGACATACTATCGTCGGGCGATTTGAAAATGATTTCGGGAATCACCAAAAGAATTGCCGGACGGGAAACTGAGAAATATGATTTCACGATTAATATAAAAGAAAGCGGAGTTTTTGAAATTGAAATCCTCGCAAACGACTTAAAAATCCAGATGACATGTCGAAACGAATAGTATTAATGAGCCTTCTGATCGTTTTTCTGACTGCTGTTCAGGCACAGGAAAAGTTGAATTATGCTGAAGTTGACAAGCAATCGTACCAGCTTTTTCTGGATAAGAAATGGCCTGAATTGATTGAATATTCCGAGGAAGCCCGGAAACAGGGAATCGATTTTTTTTACCTTGAAGTACGAACCGGTATTGCCTGGTACAATCAGGGAAAATACCGGAATGCAGCGCCCTGGTTTTTAAAAGCTTATGAAAGCGACAATTCGTTTGAATGGCTTCAGGAATATGTGTATTATAGCCTGGTTTTTAGCGGCAGATCGTTGGAAGCTGTCAAATACGCTCCATATTTTTCGGATGCGTTGAAAAAGAAAATTGCCTTTCATGATATTGGGGTCACCCGTCTGGCTTTTGAAACTGGGTACAGTTTTAATCCCGATTTTGAAAGTCTGAAAACGCGGGCGTTTAGCACCGAAGTCAATCTGGGCGAGGATTATGGCGAAGGTTACTTCCTGAAAAATTACACCTTTCATTCGTTTGATCTCAGCCATCGGGTTGCACCTAATTTTACCCTGAACCACAACCTGACCTATATCGGTGTAAACCGCGAAGCTGTGGTGGATTGGAGCGGACAAACCACTTCACCCATCAGCATCAATCAGTTCCAGTATTTTATCAATCCGGTTTGGGTGATCGGTAAAAAGCTGAACATTTCGCCTTCGTTGAATTTAATTTTCGGGAGCGGCGATGTTTATGCTGGCCAGCTTAACCGGGATTCAACAAAAACATATCGCATTACAAAAACAAGTTACAGCGATGCTGTTTTTTCGACTGCCGTCTGGTCAAATTTTGGGAACTTTTCAACCGGTTTCGAAGTCAATGCCGGGAAAATAAATGATTCAAAATTCACACAGCTTTCGTCGTGGGTCACTTACTACCCGCTTTCGAATACCAAACTCTACATTACGCCAAAAGTTTATTTCAAATCGGGAACTGATGGGTTTGGATGGAATGCCATGGGGATTTCGGGTGGTGCCACACTTGGAAAGATACATGTATCAGGTCAGTATCTTTTTGGCGAAATGGAAAATTTTGTCGAGTCGGCAGGTTATGTAATCGCCAATTTCCCCGGAAGATCAGACCGCAAAATGATGGGTAGTGTCTATTTCCCTTTGGGTAAAAAATATCAGTTTGTATTCAGGTACATCAATCAAAATGTGATTGAAAAATACCAGGTTTACACCGAAGGATACAAAAGCAATTCATTGGAATATAATTATTTGAAACACACAATAACAGCTGGAATATCATGGAATTTCTAAAAAAAAGTACTTGGATTATTATTTGTCTACTGATGGCGAATGCCGCATCTTCGCAGGTTAGCCAGGATGTTTTACAGACTGCATTTTCGAAAAGTTATGTGACAGAAAAAAATGGAGATTTTGCTGCCTCCATGGACCCATTAAAAAAGGTTTACGACGAGTCTTCTTATGAATTGAACCTCAGGCTGGGCTGGTTAAACTACAATGCCGGTTTATTTGACGAAGCCATCATTTTTTACGGCAGGGCTCAAAAGCTGAAACCGTATTCGGAGGAAGCCCGTTTTGGTTTAATTCTGCCGCTGGCCGCACTCGGAAAATGGAACGATGTAATTAAAATATACGACGCCATTTTGGAAACAAGTCCTAACAACTCGGTGGCATTGTACCGGCTTGGACTGGTTTATTACGGGCGGAAAGATTACAACAAGGCCAATACCCTGTTCAAAAAGGTGGTCGATTTGTATCCCTTTGGCTATGATGGTTTGCTGATGTTGGGCTGGACTTCCTACTTTTTGGGGAACACCAGTCAGGCAAAAGTACTCTTTAATAAAGTGAACCTGTACAATCCAGGCGATAAGTCGGCTAACGAAGGCCTCAGTTTAATCAAATAAATTCACAAGCCATGAAACAAATTCTGTCAACCTTAATTCTAATGTTTTCAATTGCTGTAGTTTACGGTCAGATTACCCTTCAGAAAACTTACAACTATTCAACGGCAGTTGTAAAACTCGAAACGCTGGGCTATAAATACTACCTGATGGATGTGCCAGCCAGCCAGGTCAGGATTTATAACATGGATCATTCCGTTTTTAAGACAATCAGTTGCAGTGTTCCAAACGGGTATTATCTGGCTGATATTAAATATGTTTCTGAAAATCTGTTTAACTCTGACTCTCAAATCGAACTCGTTTATATCTATTACAAGTATGTTCCAACTTCCTCTTCCTATTATTACATCTACGGAGCAAAAGTTATTAATGAGAGTGGAAGTGATCTGTTGAGCATTGATGGGGCTCGGTATATTAACGTGAATAAAACAGGCGAAACCGAATATAAACTCTTTGCTTATTGTTATGACTATTCTATTTTTCCGGAGAAAGTATGGACTAATATTTATGGCCTGACTGGTAGTTTGGTCTCGGCGCTGAACATTTCGGGTAGCCAACCCGATTATTTTCTGAATGCCTATCCAAATCCGGCAACCGACATCATTCGGGTTGATTATGCACTTCCGGATGATATCAAAAGTGCCCGTCTCAATATCCTCGATTCCAGCGGAAAGACAGTTAAAAACTTCCTGGTTGACGGGCATTCCAATCATTTGGCGTTGAATGTCAATGACCTTTCATCCGGAATTTACCACTATTACATCACATACGACAATCAGAGAACAATCTCGAAGAAGATTGTGGTGCAATAATTATTCTCTTTTGCATTCATCATGTGAGTCCGCTGCGAAGCGTCTGAGTTCATTGATTTTCAACTTCGTCACCCCTGACACCTGAAGGGGAACTCATTGAAAATCAATGAAATATTTAAAGTCTCCTTCAGGGGATTTAGGGGTTTTTTACTTTTCGGAGAAGACTCATCAATTAATGAAAATTTAGTTGGTAGCCTACTATTCAGGTAATTGTGAAAATAGTAAATGGTAAATAATCAAATAGTAAATAAAAAAATGAAACGCTTCCCCTTACCCGATTTGCTGAAAGGATTTGCAGTATTCCTGATTGTGCCGGTTCATATCCTTGAAAAATTTATTGATTATTCCGGAAGGGAAAGCCTGTTCGCGAAAATATTGTTGGTTTTGGGCGGACCGGTTGCTGTCCCCTTATTCATGATAATAATGGGTTATTTCGTGGCGATGAGCAAAAAAAGCGCTGCTCAGAATATTCTCCGTGGAGTGCTGATTTTTATACTCGGTATTTTCCTGAATATTGGTTTGAATTTTCATTTACTCCTGAAAATCCGGACCGAAGGCTGGAAGTTCGACCCGATTCAGGCAATTTTTGGAGTCGATATTTTCTATCTGGCTGGCTTGAGCATCATTATTCTTTCGTTTCTGAAAACATTTAAGTACGGACAACAATGGATCGCTTTCGCCCTGATTCTGTTCGTCAGCGGCTCAACATCGTATTTCAATGAGATATTAATGGTAACCGAACGGAATTACATTTTGCCTTTCATCGGAGGCGAATATTCCTGGTCGTATTTTCCGCTGTTCCCTTGGTTAGCTTATCCCTTGATAGGTTTTTTATTCCTGAAAACGGAGTCCAGGATCAGGGAATTTATTCAAAAGCAGAAAGTCGTCTCGATTGCTTTTCTTGCTTTCGTATTGATTTTGGTAGTTTTATTTTCCAAGTTTGGCATCGAAACCACCATCAACCTCTCCAAATATTATCACCACACATTCCTGTTTTGCCTGTGGACACTGGGTGTTGACGTTTTGTGGGTATTGCTGCTCTGGTTTTTGGTTCAGAAATTTAGTGAATTCCCGGCGATCGTTTTTCTGCGGTGGCTCGGCAAAAACATCACTGCATTTTACATCATCCAATGGCTGTTTATTGGTAACATTGCCACGGCCATTTACCAGACACAGGAGCTTTCGAAATATGCTTTCTGGTTTGTGCCAATTTTTCTGGCAACTGTCGGATTAACATTTCTATATGAAAAGTTAGTAAAAAAGAGGTTGCCAAAATAACTTTCAACTGGGTCTATTTAAACACTTCCGACTGGATATAATCCGGATTAATCTTTTTAATATCTGCCAGTTGAGAGCTGTCAGCTGTTGTCCAAACCTGAATTCGCAGCCCCTTTTGGTGGACCAAATTGATATGGTCGACTGTTATTGAGTTGGCGAAATCATTTTTATATGAAATACCGTCGTATTTTTTCTGAAGGGCCGTAACCGTACCTTTATCAAAATCATCGAATATGGATAGATACTCGTGATAGTCCTGATTGGTTTCTACAAACAAGTCAAGAAATTGCGTTATTTCTGATTCAATAAGTGTTTGATCAACCAGGTTATACTTTTGAAGCATGGCGGTAATCTGGAGAAATTCAGCATGATAATATCGGTACATGGCATTGATATCAAATAACGAAGGACTGCATCCATCAAAGAATTTGACATCCAGCGAAATGCGCTTCTCAGGGTAATGCTTTTGCATATAATCCAGTACATCATCAAGCCGGATATATTTATGCACAAATCCAGAACATGAATCAATTCGTGCAATTTCGTCATCCGAAACCGTATTGAAGCAACCACCAGCCCATGAACCACAACCCTCGATGTAGGCATCATGCGAAACCCAAATCGTATTGTTTGAGCTCATTTGTATATCGACCTCAACGCCATCATAGTGTTCGAATCCATAAACTACAGCTTCAAAGGTGTTAGGCGTGCCTTCAAAAGTGCCGCCTCCCCGATGCCCCAGCACGCGCGTGTTTTCAATAGTTATTTGAACATCCGGAAATGTATCGCCTTTCTTACAAGCGCTAAGAGCCAATGCGATAATGAAAATAAATGTCCAGCGCATTAAAATTGTTTAAAGATACCTACTCCATAATTCACGTTAAACAATTTGGGCCACCCTATTTTTTCAAATGTTTTCCGTTCATAATTCATAACAAAGGATAAACTTGGTGCTACCTCATAGTAAATTCCTGTTTTTTTAAATACAAATATTTTTCCGCCAATGCCAATTCCTGAAGTTAAAACCTTCCAGTTGTAATTCAGATTGTCTTTCTCCCAATAAGTAAAACGATTAACCAGATATATTGGCCATTTTGGGCCGGTAAACTTACCCGTTTTGTCCCAAAATACAGCAAGCGAAAACGTATAGTTACTTGTCACTAGTCTGAAGGGCGGCTTTAATCCAAATCCAATTTGGTAACTGTTCCATCCCCATTTTTGCGTGAAGGCTAAATTGTAATTTTCGTAACCTCCTAAACCAAGTGAGATTGTTTGCTGAGCTTTAAGTTGGGTTGCTGAAAATGCGAGTAGGAGAATGACAAGAAGTTTTTTCATTATTTTGTTTTTGCAATTGTCTAAAAGTAACTCATTTTCCGTATACCTTCTAATTTTCAGAGGCTTTTAATCGTGATGTCATCAGAAACTCTCTGTTTTTATTAATCAGGCTGTTTACGAAAAGATCGTAGGTTCTTCAACGGAAAATGGGAAACAATTCCGCATGAACGGCCATGGAAATGGGAAAGGCATAGGTGGAAAAGGTCAGGGAAAGAAAGGCAACGGAACTTGCAGCAATTAGAAGTTTTAAAAAGCCGGGAAGAACGAAATTCTTACCGGCCTTTTTAATTATATGCAAATGCAAACTATGCAGTGAGCAATAAACAGTAATAATCTCATATTCAATTTTTTATTACATTAATTTAATGTAGAAAAATTTATTCAACTACTACTAAAACCTTATCTTAAGAAAGAATTAGCCTTACATCAAAAATTAGCAAATGGTCAAATGATAAGCAGATCAGACTTTTTGGAAACTTTCGGTTTTTCTCTTCTCAAAACCCAATTTCTCTGCTAAAACATTCAAAACACCTTAGGATTGTGTTTATGATGATTCAATTTGTATTAAGCCAGTTATCATCATTAGGCTACAAAAAATAAATGCAAATTCTTTACGAAAATTGATTAGAATAATAGTATTATTCTAATCAATTTAATTATCTTCCACACGATTTCGTAATTGGTACCCCCCTTCATAAATCAACACTTACAGAGGTCTTCAAAATGTTTTTTACATAGCCAAAAGGCGATATTGGGTTAAAATGAAAGATGTTCTCCAAAATATATTTCAATTCTACTATCAGGGTTTTAAAAGTATGACCGTGGGAAAAAGATTGTGGACAATCATAATAATCAAGTTATTCGTCATATTCTTCGTATTAAAATTCTTCTTCTTCCCCAATTTTCTAAAAACAAATTTTAAAACCGACGAGCAACGCAGCAATCACGTCATTGAACAACTCACTAAATAAAAACGTATGGAAAATGTTGATTTTTCGCTTGTTGATTGGTCCCGCGCACAGTTTGCGCTAACAGCCATGTATCATTGGTTGTTTGTACCATTAACGCTGGGACTTTCTTTTATCATTGCTTTCATGGAGACTTTGTACGTGCGTACCGGAAACCCTGAATGGAAACGAATTACGAAATTTTGGATGACGCTTTTCGGCATCAACTTCGCAATTGGCGTTGCTACCGGCATCATCCTTGAATTTGAATTCGGAACCAACTGGTCAAACTATTCGTGGTTTGTTGGTGACATTTTTGGCGCACCATTGGCCATCGAAGGAATTATGGCATTCTTTCTGGAAAGTACTTTTATTGCTGTCATGTTTTTCGGCTGGAATAAGGTAAGCAGGAAATTTCACCTGTTATCAACCTGGTTGGTTGCGATTGGTTCAAATCTTTCAGCGCTCTGGATTCTGGTTGCTAATGGCTGGATGCAATATCCTGCCGGGATGAAATTTAATCCGGATACCGCCCGGAATGAAATGGTAAATTTCTGGGAAGTGCTTTTCTCGCCGGTTGCGATCAATAAATTTCTTCATACCATTTCTTCAGGCTATGTGTTGGCTTCGGTATTTGTAATAGGTGTAAGTGCCTGGTATTTATTGAAAAACAGAGAACATCAATTGGCTAAAAAAAGCATTTTGGTTGCCTCCGTTTTTGGATTACTGACCACCGCATTTGTTGTTTTAACCGGTGATGGATCGGCACGGAATATGGCAAAATATCAACCCATGAAGTTTGCTGCCATGGAGAATTTATATACCGGCCAACAAAATGCACCGCTTGTTGCCATTGGCATACTGAAATCAGATAGTAAAGAAGCTCAACACAATAAGCAGGATTTCAGGTTCCAAATTGAAATTCCCAATATGCTTTCGTATATGGCATTTCTTGATCCAAATGCATATGTTCCGGGAATTCAGGATCTGGTTCACGGAAATGCAGAACACAACATTCCGTCGTTTCAGGAAAGAAGCGAGAAGGGCAAGATTGCAATCAATTCCCTGGCCGATTATAAAAATGCCAAAAAAGCTGGCAATGATAGTCTTGCCAGGATTTCCTTAGCCAATTTCGAAGCAAACTATTCCAATTTCGGCTATGGATTTTATGCCGGACGAAACATGCACGAATTGGTTCCCAGCGTGCCTACAAGCTTTTATTCGTTCCGGATCATGGTTTGGTTAGGTGTTCATTTTGGTGTCCTTTTTCTGGTTGTACTCATTTTAACCTTAAAAGATAAAATCGAGAAGAAACGGTTTATTCTGTATACGGCACTTTGGTCGATTCCATTGGCCTACATCGCTTCCGAGCTTGGATGGGTTGTTGCCGAAGTTGGTCGCCAGCCTTGGGTTATTCAGGATATTTTGCCAACCATTGCAGCAGTTTCGCAACTTAAATCATCGTCGGTTCAAATTACATTTTGGTTGTTCTTCATCATTTTTACAGGTTTGCTTATTGCTGAAGTAAAAATCATGACGAGCAGTATCAAAAAAGGATCGGAAAGCGACGACCACGAATCAACCAATCAATAATCTTTAAAATCCAAGAATCATGACTTTAAGCTACGACATATTACAGCATTACTGGTGGATCATCGTTTCGCTGTTAGGCGCTATCCTTGTGTTTTTAATGTTTGTTCAGGGTGGACAAACATTGCTTTACACCATCGGTAAAACGAATGATGAACGCACCATTCTCGTCAATTTGCTCGGCCGCAAATGGGAGTTCACATTTACTACCCTGGTTACTTTTGGTGGTGCTTTCTTCGCATCATTCCCGCTCTTTTATTCAACCAGTTTTGGCGGAGCCTATTGGGTTTGGATGCTCATTTTGCTGGGCTTCATTCTTCAGGCTGTTTCGTACGAATACCGAAGTAAAGCCAGTAACTTTTTAGGTAAACGGACTTTCGAAAGCTTTTTACTCCTGAATGGCATTTTAGCTCCGGTTTTAATCGGAACGGCAGTAGCAACCTTCTTCACCGGATCACAATTTTCGGTTAACCTCACGAACATTACAAATCTTACAGGCACAAAAATGCCTGTCATTTCGGAGTGGACGGGCCCGGCTCACGGTTTGGAAGCAGCACTTAATGTTCAAAATCTGATGCTTGGTCTCGCAGTTCTCTTTTTATCGCGGGTACTGGCCTTGCTCTATTTTATGAATCGGATAAATCATGCCGAAATGATGGAACGCGTCAAAAAACAACTTTTGCTCAACGCAATTCCATTTTTGGTATTCTTCCTGATTTTTTTAATCTGGACACTTTTATCTTCTGGTTTTGCAGTAAATCCTGAAACTGGCATAGTCTCCATGGAATCCTACAAATATCTGCACAACCTTATTCAGATGCCGGTGGTTGCCGTAATCCTGCTTCTTGGAGTTGCTCTGGTTTTGCTGGGTATTATCAGACCATTAACTTGCTTCGAAAAGTGCAGTACCAAAGGCATTTGGGGTGCCGGTCTTGGAACCATCCTGACAGTTTTTGCCTTGTTGCTGGTGGCTGGGTTCAACAATACCGCCTATTATCCTTCAACTTACGACCTGCAAAGCTCGCTGACCCTGAAGAACAGTTCATCAAGCCAATACACCCTGATGGCGATGAGCTACGTTTCTTTATTGGTACCTTTTGTGATTGCCTATATCTGGGTTGCCTGGCGTTCAATCGACAACCAGAAAATTGACATGAAGGAACTTAACAATGAATCACATCTTTATTAATTTAAACTGAAATATCATGATTACAGAAATACT
>CAIPKZ010000360.1 GCA_903865775.1 uncultured Prolixibacteraceae bacterium
GTGTCCCGCCTTATCAGCCAACCGTAGCCAAATATACCGATCACTACATTATTTTTATTTCAGCATCTAAAATATTTTCGTATGCCGGTCAGAGAGGAGCCATCATGGCTATTTCGAATTCACTGTGGAACCGTCAGTATGAAAACCTGCAAGCCCGTTTCGGGAGCAAGCCGTTCGGATTTACTATCGTAATGCAGGTGTTGTATGCACTTTCTTCAGGAATAACACATTCGACCCAACATGCCTTGACCGCAATGCTCAAAGCAGCAAGCGACGGCGAATTCAATTTTATTGAAGACGTAAAAGAATATGGCCGGAAAGCGAAAATCATGAAAGATTTATTTGTAGACAATGGGTTTATAATCGTTTACGAAAAAGACGGTGATGAGCCAATTGCCGACGGATTCTACTTTACCATTGGCTATCCGGGAATGACCGGGGGTGAACTTTTAGGAAACCTTCTTCATTTCGGAATCAGCGCAATTACCCTGAAAAATACGGGTAGCGAAAAAGAAGGTTTACGGGCTTGTGTTTCGCATGTGAAACGCGAGCAATTTGATGACCTGGAAAAACGACTGAAACTTTTTAACGAAAACTTCGGATAAAAAAATGAGTACAGGGGTCAATGATCTGTTCATCGGTTACAATCAGACGTTAATGCAACTGAAAGAATATTTTACAGAAATTGCCCCTGTAAAACTGAAGAAGGGAGAGGTATTTCTGGATTATGGCGATCAGTCACAAAAGCTTGGAATTGTACTCGATGGATTACTGTACTCTTCCTACGTATCGGACAACGGACAGGAATGGATATCCAATTTTTTCTATCCGCCCAATCACGCGATTATCAGTAGCCACGAGAGTTTTTTATTGGGTAAAAAATCTGCGGAATCCATCCGCGCCTACGAAAACTCCACAATTATTTTCATTTCCAAGTCGGAATATGACGCGCTTACCACACAAAATTCGCAATTGGAGCATATGGTAAGGGTTATTGCAGAGGAAAGTTATGTTCATGCGCTCAAACGGGTTTATGATTTCCAGTCGTTGACTGCATCTCAAAGGGTCCGGAAATTTATTTCAGAAAACGGTGATCTGGTATCGCGTGTGCAGCGGCAACATATTGCATCATATCTTGGTATTCACCGGAATATATTTACCAGAATACTGCATAAAATTTGATTTCGCAACTTTTGTTGCATATCCGGGGAACAAGTTCAGCTAATTTTGCATCAACTGACTCATTTTTAGTGAATACAATAACATCAATAAAAATATAATCATGGCAAAAGTTATTGGGGCGGTAGTAGTCGACAACGAAGAATGTAAAGGTTGTGGCCTCTGCGTAGTAGCATGTCCTCAGGATGTTTTAAGTCAAAACAAACAGGTAAACGGCCGCGGATACCACTATTCATTCATGAAGAATCCGGAGGCCTGCATCGGATGTTCAAACTGCGCAACCGTTTGCCCCGACTCCTGCATTGTCGTTTATCGTGTGAAAATACAAGAAGTTCGTAATGAACCGGTATTGGTTTCATAAGCACTTTGGGCACTTATTAAACAGACCAACAATCTAAAATCAAAGCATAATGGGAGAATTAAGATTAATGAAGGGAAATGAAGTCATTGCCGAGGCTGCCATTCGCTGTGGTTGCGACGGGTATTTCGGCTACCCCATTACCCCTCAGTCAGAAATAATGGAAACCCTGATGGATCGCGAACCCTGGAATGAAACAGGCATGGTTGTTCTGCAGGCCGAAAGCGAAATTGCTTCCATACACATGGTGCACGGAGCTGCTGGCTCCGGAAAAAAAGTGATGACCTCATCCTCAAGTCCTGGTATCAGCTTGATGGCAGAAGGGATATCCTATATTGCAGGTGCTGAATTGCCTTGTCTGATTGTGAATGTTCAGCGTGGTGGTCCGGGTCTGGGGACGATTCAGCCTTCACAGGCCGATTACTTCCAGTCGACCAAGGGTGGAGGACATGGCGACTACCGCTTGATTGTTCTGGCTCCATCCTCGGTTCAGGAAATGAACGACTTTGTGGAAACCGGCTTTAAATTGGCTTTCAAATATCGTAATCCGGCTATGATTCTTACTGATGGCGTGATTGGCCAAATGATGGAAAAAGTTGTTTTAGCTGACTATATTCCCCGGGTGACAGATGAAGAAATTGATCGGAGACATGGATCGTGGGTAACCAACGGACGAAAACCACACCGCGAACGAAATATCATCACTTCCCTTGAAATGGATTCCCTGAAAATGGAGCAAAACAATATTCGCCTTCAGGATAAATATGCCAAAATGGAAGAAGAAGATGTACTTTTTGAAGAAGTACAATGCGAAGACGCCGAATATCTTTTGGTTGCTTTTGGTTCGTCTGCCCGTATTTGTCAAAAGGCAGTCGATCAGTGTCGTGAAAAAGGTATAAAAGTTGGACTTTTACGTCCCATAACCTTGTTTCCATTTCCAAAAAAACCGATTGCAGCGCTGGCAAAACAAGTAAAAGGTATGCTGGTTGTTGAAATGAATGCCGGACAAATGGTGGAAGATGTGCAGCTTGCAGCAGGTTGCATGATTCCGGTAAAACACTTCGGAAGAATGGGTGGTATTATTCCGAGCCCTGCTGAAGTGGTGGAAGCTCTCGAACAAAAACTGATAGGAGGATAATTTATGAACTTGGCAGATATTATTAATCCAAATAACCTGGTTTACGAGAAACCAAAATTACTGACCGAAAATACGATGCATTATTGTCCGGGTTGTAGTCACGGAGTGGTGCATAAGTTGCTTGCCGAGGTTATCCTTGATCTGGATATTCAGGAAAAAACCATTGGCGTTTCGCCGGTTGGATGTGCTGTTTTTGCATACAATTACATTGAAATCGACTGGCAGGAAGCCGCTCACGGAAGAGCACCTGCTGTTGCCACCGGCATTGCCCGTTGTAATCCTGATAAAGTTGTTTTCACCTATCAGGGTGACGGCGATTTAGCTTCGATCGGCACTGCTGAAATTTTACACGCCTGTAACCGTGGCGAAAATATGGTGGTTATTTTTGTAAACAACGGAATTTATGGAATGACCGGTGGACAAATGGCGCCAACTACGCTTTTGGGGCAGGTTACTGCTACCACTCCGAACGGTCGAGATGCAGGAAGAAACGGCTATCCATTAAAAATTACCGAATTGATTGCACAATTACCCGGAACCTCCTATGTGACCCGTCAATCGGTTCATACACCGGCATCAATTCGTAAATGTAAAAAGGCGATTTCCAAAGCATTTCAGGCAGCAATCGATAAAAAAGGGACTTCGTTTGTCGAAGTGGTTTCAACCTGTAACATGAACTGGAAAATGAGTCCGGTAAAATCAAACGAGTGGATGGTTGACAACATGTTCCCGTTCTATCAGCCGGGCGACCTCAAAGACAGTACAAAAGCTGATCCTGCAAGTTATACACCACTAAAAAACTAAAACTGATGACCGAAGAAATCATTATAGCCGGATTTGGCGGACAAGGAGTCCTTTCGATGGGAAAAATATTGGCTTATTCAGGCGTGATGGCCAATCAGGAAGTTTCGTGGTTTCCGTCATATGGCCCCGAAATGCGCGGTGGTACTGCCAATGTTACTGTTATCCTGAGTGATAACCGGATTAGTTCGCCCGTATTGAATGAATATGATACAGCCATTATTCTGAATCAGCAGTCGATGGACAAGTTTGAGCAGCATGTTAAACCAGGCGGAGTTTTAATTTACGATCCAAACGGAATTATTCATCCGCCCAAACGCGCCGATATCAATATCTATAAAATTGAAGGAACACTGATTGCAGCAGAATTAGGCAATGTGAAAACATTTAATATGGTGGTTTTGGGCGCTTATCTGAAAGCAAAACCCGTGGTTAAAATGGAAAGTGTTGAAAAAGGTCTTGAAAAATCACTTCCAACCCGTCACCACTACCTGATTCCTATGAATCTCCAGGCAGTTCAGAAAGGCTTTGAAAGCCTCGAACTTGTTCATGGAGTTTCATAATGAACTGATATCCTGATTCTTTATTCCTGACAATTGCCAGGATTTGTTATAGGAAGAGGCTGTCCCTAAAAGTACAGCCTCTTTTATTCAATAGTTTGTGCATTCGAGCTCAAAGTGTATTAAAGTTGATGTATTTTTGGGCAGTTTTATCGAAACGAAATATGACCCTGGCCAAGCTTTTCATTGTGTTTTTATTGTCTGCATTTATCTGCGACATTTCAGAAGCACAAATTGTATTGAATGAATTGTCGAACAGAAACTCCGGACAAATTGCCGATGAAGACAATTCGCCGGAAGATTGGATTGAACTCTACAATCCCTCAGGTTCGGCATTAAATCTGGCAGGCTACTATTTAAGCGATGATTCACTGAACCTTGAAAAATGGGCATTTCCATCCTACCAAATGCCTTCCAAAGATCATTTGATTGTTTTTGCATCAGGAAAAGACCGGACGGTTCCACCTGAAAATTTTCATTGGGAAAGCCCTGTCTTACCAGGAAATACCTTCGATTACACTGTTCCCACTGCATCGACTTCGGTCAGCTGGATGAAGCCAGCTTTTACTCCAACAGGATGGAGTCAGGGGAAAGGCGGTTTTGGTTTTGGCGACAACGACGATGCAACCATAGTATCGACCAGTGCAATGGCTGTTTATATCCGGAAATCATTTTTAATACCTGTAGGATTCAGGTACACAAATATGGCACTGCACGTTGATTATGATGATGGTTTTATTGTCTATCTGAATGGAATTGAAATTGCACGTAAATCTATCATTGGTACACCTACCTGGAATTCGGCAGCTGCTACCACGCATGAAGCAAGCATGTATTCTGGCGGAAAACCTGAAACTATTTGGATTGATACCACCTTTGTAAAATCATTGCTGATTACCGGAAAAAATATTTTTGCCGTCGAAGTGCATAACTATATTTCGACTTCGACCGATTTGACTCTTATTCCATTCTTCTCCTTCAAGATCAACGATTCATACCTGTTTTTCGAACGGACGCCAACCTCAATAATACCTTCAGGATCGGAAAATCTGCATACAAATTTCAAAATCGACAGTAAAGGAGAAAAGATATTTCTGTTCAATAAAAAGGAAAATGCGCATGAATCAGTTTGGGTGAAGGATCTGTCTGCAGGATGGTCGGTAGGCCGAAAAAGTGATGGTGCCAATACCTGGGGGATATTTGCACAACCCACGCCATCGGCGGCCAATACTACGAAAGCTTCTTCTTCGGAACGGGAACCGGACCCGGTGTTTTCGGTTTCTGAAGGTTATTTTACCAGTAAACAAAGCATCAGTCTGACCACAACATCATTGACTGCGGAAATAAGATACACCACTGATGGCAGTGAACCAATTTCTACTTCAAACTTGTACACCGGAGTCCCCCTGACGATTACGGTCACAGGAATAATCCGTGCCACATGTTTCAGCAAGGGCGATAAGTTGCCTGGCCGTTCGGTAGCCAATACGTATTTTGTCAATAATACCGGACATTCTATTCCTGTACTTTCTGTTATTACCAACAATACGAACCTGTATGGAGGAAGTGGAATTTTCGATAATTGGCAACAGGAATGGGAGAGGCCATGCTATGTTGAATATTTCGATGCCAATAAAAAAAAGCAATTCGAACAATTCTCCGGCATTCAGATTGATGGAGGTGCTGGAGGAAGCCGCTCGAATGCGCAACACTCCTTTAGGCTCGAGTTCGATAACAGTCTTTATGGAGAAGGAAATGTGCATTATCCGCTAATTCCTGACCGGCCTGACCGAAAGAATTATAAGTCAATTTACCTGCGCAATGGAAGTAATCAATGGCAGATATTTCAGTTTAAAGATGCCATGGAATGTAAGATGATGAGTTACAACACCAATAATTACTATTCGAATTGTACCCCGGTGGTGGTTTACATCAATGGTTCTTATTTTGGCGTGTACGAAATGCGTGAAAAGCTGAATGACGAATATTTTCAGGAAAATTACAAAGCCACAATCGATTCAACTTTTCAACTGCTTTCGCTCAGCTGGTATTATCAATCTATTCTCAGGGCTTTGAACGGGTCGGTCGAAGTGTTTACAACGGACTATAATAACTTTTTAAATTTAAATCAGGCAGAGACTGGTTATCTGCAAAAAGCTGATCAAATTCTGGACCTTGATTATTACACCGACTATATTATTGCCCAATCGTGGATTGCAGATAGTGACTGGCCTTACAATAACATTAAAATTGTGAAAAGCGACTTTACCAAAAACCGGTGGCGTTTTATTTTGCAGGATTTGGAATGGTCGCTAAATCCCAATGGATGGACAAATTCGTATACTGATCATATCAGTTTTATGCTCAATTACAATCCAAACGTGCCTTATCTGAGGTTTTGGAAAGAGCTCATTAAAAATCAAACGTATAAAAAGCGGTTTATCAACCGGTTTGCAGATATTATGAATACCTCTTATTTACCCCAAAATACAATTGCTATTGCGCAATCGGTTTACAATGCTTCCTATTCCGAAATGCGCGGAGAGTATGCCCGGTGGAGTGGAGAATCACAGGCAGCAACCAAAATGAGCCAATATGTGAATAACCTGGCCATTTTTAAAAGTGAATTAACAAACCGTTCGACAGTTGTCCGCGATAATATTGTCAGCAATTTTAGTCTGACAGGTAAGTATACTGTTGAACTTCAGGTGCAGCCCGAAAATGCGGGACTTATTCAGGTTAATACAATTTCTCCTGAAGTTTATCCATGGACGGGTATTTATTTTGCCAGTGTTCCAATCCGGATGGAAGCCAAAGGATTGGGTAATTATGTTTTCGACGGATGGGTGCCAAACGGTTTCATTAAAGATGTGAATAACCCGGTGATTGAGGCTGATGTAAAGATCAGTGGTTATAAGTTTATTGCAAAATTCAGGAAACAGGCTCCTGAACAAGCCATCACAATCAGTGAGATTAACTACAATTCAGGAACTGAATTTCCGGCCGGAGACTGGATCGAACTGTTCAACTATGGAGAAACTGCGATAGATCTTACCGGCTGGTATCTTACGGATATCAGAGCGGAACATGTTTGGTCTATTCCGGGTTCATCAACCATCCTTCCCAATGCCCGTCTGGTTTTGGCATCAAGCAGCAGCAAATTCAGCTTTGTTTATCCAACAGTGAGAAATGTTTTGGGTTCATTCGAATTTGGCCTGGGATCGCCTACCGATAGCGTTCAACTTTTTGACAACAAAAACAGACTTATTGCCGGAGTCAAATACAGCAGTCTGGCACCTTGGCCTACTGAAGCTTACGATAAAGGAAAGACACTCGAATTAAAGGATCAGAATGTAGGCCTGAACTTTGCGGCCAATTGGTTTGCAGGTTGCATAGGTGGTTCGCCTGGCTCAGCATATTCAAAATGCATCCCAACAGGCAGCAGTGTTTCTCCTGAAATTTCTTCAGCCCGATTGTACCCAAATCCGGCAAACGATCAGATTAATGTTGTTTTACCAACAATATGTAGTGATCAACGAATAACTTGTAGTATTTTTGATATAATGGGCAAAGAGGTAAAAATCGCCGCAGTGCCAGAGATATCCCAAAATGGATTGCAGCTATCTATAGCAAATCTTAGCGATGGTATTTATATCATTCATTTGTCAGCTGGGAACTATCATGAAAACCTGAAATTTATAAAACGAAATTCGAAGTAAGTTGATTCGTTTTCTGCTTTTTTCCTTTTCCTATGTTTTCTGCTTCTTTTTCTTGGCTGCAGGGAAAAGGACGTTATTCAGGATTAGTCGATAACCGGGCGAGTTGGGGTGTAAATTCAGGTCGGTCGCCGGGTCGCCAACAAAATGCTGGAAATCTTCCGGATCATGTCCCCCGAAATAAGTCCAGAATCCTTTACCCAATTCGCTATGAATGTACCTTACTTCACCGGCAGCTTTATTTTCGCCCATAATCAAGACATTTGATTTGACCAGCTTCTTATCGAAGGCTGTGGTTTGCCCCATAAAACCTTTGATCATATTCACATGGCTTTGACAAAGCATGGTTGGTACCGGATCCCATTTGGCTGAAAACTGGAACAAAGTGAAATAATCCTGTTCCCGGGGGACTTTTCTGGAGGTTGAAACATCAATATCAGAAAATTTATACTCGTACGGATTCCGGTTGATGGCGAAATTCTGAAATGCCAGTGTATTGTTGAAGTCAAGCTTTGTATTCATTTCCGGATCAGCAGGGTCACCATCGAACATCGATTCGCAAATGTCAACTCCCTGTGCGGCCTGCGTAATATCATAGGTGTCAGTAGCGGCACACATGGCAAACAAAAACCCTCCGTTACTGATATACTGATGAATTTCACGGGTAACCACTTTCTTCATTTCTGAAACTTTCATAAATCCCAGTTTTTGGGAGAGTTCCTTATTTATCCGAACTTCTTCCTGATACCATGGAACATGCTGGTATGCCTGGAAAAACTTTCCGAACTGACCGGTAAAATCCTCATGGTGAAGGTGAAGCCAGTCGTAGTCTTTAAGCTTTCCGTTCAGGATTTCTTCATCATAAATCACATCGAATTTAATCTCTGCATAGGTTAATACCAGTGTTACAGCATCGTCCCAGGGTTGTTTGTTGGGTGGAGAATATACTGCAACCCGGGGAGCTTTTTGCAAACTCACTGCATCCTGATTTAAGTCTTCACGGGAGATTTCGGTCAGCAAATTATTCGCCTGCCCATCGGCTAACGTTTCAAAACTAACACCGCGGACCAGACATTCGCTGGCAATAGCCTGTTGATGCTGAATAAGGAAGCTTCCGCCCTGGTAATTGAGCAGCCATTTTACTTCAATTCCCTGTTGAAGTGTCCAGTATGTTATTCCGTATGCTTTTAAATGGTTGGTTTGCTTTTCGTCCATCGGAATTAAAATGAAAGCTGCGTTTGCTGTTTCGAAGAGCAAAAACAAGAATCCGGCGAAAAGCCATTTAACCCACCGATCAGAACGGAATATGCTCGCCTCCTGAATTTTCATATTGGCTGAATTTGTCGTTATCGAAAGAAGAATTGACAGGAATTGCATGGGTTTTATTGCCTAAAGATTTGCCTGAATCATCGTTCATTTTTGATTGCATTTTTTGTCCATAGTTGCCTCCTCCAATATCTTCAGGAATAATATTTTCCATATCTGAGAATTTGGCCAGGTTCTTTTTAAACGATAGTCTCACGTCGTCGATTGCACCGTTTCGGTGTTTGGCAATAATGATTTCGGCCACGCCGATCAGGGAATTATTATTTTCGTCCTCGGTAATTCCATAATATTCCGGGCGGTGAATAAACAATACAATGTCGGCATCCTGCTCGATTGCACCCGATTCACGAAGGTCGGAAAGCTGTGGCCGTTTTCCCTCACGCGATTCAACTGAACGGTTCAACTGCGAAAGTGCGATTACCGGAATATCTAACTCTTTGGCGATGGCTTTGAGTGAACGCGAAATCATACTCACTTCCTGCTCGCGGCTCCCTCGGTTATCGGTACCTGCGGTCATCAACTGGAGGTAATCGACAATCACCAAACCAATGTTGTGTTGCAGTTTCAGGCGGCGGCATTTGGCCCTGAATTCAAAAATAGACAAAGCAGGCGTGTCGTCGATGAACAATGGGGCATCATCCAAAATGGCAAGTTTCCGGTGAAAGTGATCCCATTCCCAGCCTTGCATCCGGCCATTCTTTATTTTTTCTGAACCCAATTCAGTTTCAGCAGAAATGAGTCGGTTTACCAACTGCATCGATGACATTTCGAGCGAAAAAACGGCAACCGGAACTTTGTGTTCGACCGCCATATTTCGGGCCATCGAAAGTACAAAAGCTGTTTTCCCCATCGACGGACGGGCTGCAACAATAACCAAATCGGTTTTTTGCCAGCCTGAAGTAATCCGGTCGAGGGCAGTAAAACCGCTGGGAACCCCACTCAATCCATCTTCGCGCCTCGAAGCTTCTTCGATTTGGATTGCAGCTTCGCGCAAAAGCGACTTAATGGGCATGGTTTCCTTCTTGATGTTTCCTTCAGCAACCTGAAAAAGGGCTGTTTCCGAATAATCGATCAAATCGTCCACATCAACCGTGTCGTCGTATGCTTTGGTCTGAATTTCAGTTGAAACGCGAATCATTTCGCGCTGAATGAATTTCTGGGCAATAATCCGGGAATGAAATTCGATGTGTGCAGCTGAAGCAACCCGTGAGGTTAACTGTGTGATCATCAGTGGTCCGCCCACTTCGTCGAGCAGGGTTCTGTTCTTCAATTCCTGGGTAACCATCAGCAAATCAACCGGCTTTTCGTGGGTCGACAGGTACTTGATTACCTCAAATATTTTCTGGTGCTCTTCTTTGTAGAAACTCCGGGTGTCAATAATATCTGCGACTGTAATGTAAGCATCACGTTCGAGCATCAAAGCTCCAAGCACAGCTTCTTCCACTTCTATTGCCTGTGGTGGAATTTTTCCGTACTGAGCATTTATCTGCTCAATGGTCATTTTATTCGTTTGCTGGTAATTCTTCTTTTCTCCGGCCATGTTTCAGGAATTCAGTCTGTCAGGGACTTGTTTGTTTTCTGCGCACATAAATTTCGCAGGGATTCAAAGGTAAAAAAAAAGGAGACCTTTTGGTCTCCTGCGATATTAAGTTATTGACAAAATTACTTCGGAAAGAATTCATAAATCACACTGCGATGCAGAAACCTGATTAATTCAATGCCTTGTTTCTCAATGATAAAACCAATACGATAATCACCAATTCGGATACGGTAGGCATTTTTACTTCCTTTCAGCTTTTTGCAATTAGGAATATCAGAAAGTTTATCCACTTTCTGAATTAATTCAATGCAATCAGCAATTGAATGAAGAAGTTTTTGATCAGCTATTTTATTGGTGTCTTTTTCGAATGACCGATCAATCAGAATTTTCATTTTCTGAGTTTTTGAAGATAACTGTCCGTTTTTACATATTTTCCGGTACGGCCTTCCTTAATTGCCTGTAGCATACCGATATCTTCTTTTTCTTCTTCTGATAAATATTTTACAGTGATTCCAATCTTTTTGGCAAGATCGGTAAGCATTTTTAAATCTGCTTTTGAATTTGCTTGTAATACAGCAGTTTCCATTTTGATCATTTATAAAGTAATGGAACGAAAGTACAAAATATCCTTTAATTCAATAACTAAAAAAGTGTCATTGTTCATAATTGCAACAATCAACAACCTTCCCATTTTGGGGTAGGCTTTCTCATTTCAGTTTATCTTCGATGATCATCCCCAAAACATCACCTAATTTTCGGTCCATGGCAGCAATTTGCTGCGGAACGAAGCTTGTTGAGGTCATGCCGGGGGTGGTATTGACTTCCAGAAAATAAAATTCACCGTCTTTCAGGATATAGTCAATGCGCACAATTCCGGAGCAATCGCATAGATCGTAAATGCGGGAAGAGAGTTGCTGTACCTTCAGAGTCAGTTCCGGAGAAATGCGTGCAGGAGTAATTTCGTCGGTTTTTCCGACGGTATATTTGGCTTCGAAATCGAAAAATTCGTTTTGCGGAATGACTTCAGTCACAGGGAAAATCAGTTCCTGATCAGAAAGTTTGACCAGACCACAAGTGAATTCTTTTCCGTCGATAAACTGTTCGATCAGGATGTCTGCGCTTTCAGTCATGGCATGTTTCAATGCATCTAAAAGTTGGCTTTTCTCCTTTACTTTGGTTACCCCGAAGCTTGATCCGCCGGCATTTGGTTTTACAAACAAGGGTAAGCCAAGCTCTGCAATGAGCTGATCTGCATCCGCATGATCGCCCTTGAACAAGCGAACCGATTTAGCCATCGGAACATTGAAATTCCGGAGGTAATTGCTGCAAAAATATTTATTGAAAGTAAGTGCTGAAGAATAGACTCCACAAGTGGAGTAGGGGATTTTCACCATATCGAGATA
>CAIPKZ010000361.1 GCA_903865775.1 uncultured Prolixibacteraceae bacterium
CAGTTCCGCTGCTTCGTCCGGAAGCTCCAATTGTTGGAACCGGTCTTGAAGCACGCTCTGCAATCGACTCTCGTGTTTTGATTGTTGCTGAAGATGACGGTGTTGTTGAATATGTTGATGCAGATGAAATCCTGATTCGTTATGACTTAAGTGACGAAGCCCGTTTTGTAAGCTTCGATCCTGAAGTAGTTACTTATAAGATTTCAAAATTTCAAAAAACCAACCAGGGTACTGTGGTTGACCTTAAACCGATTGTCTCTAAAGGCGATCGCGTTAAAAAAGGTCAGGTGCTTACTGAAGGATATGCTACACAGGGCGGAGAACTCGCTTTGGGTCGTAACCTGAAAGTTGCCTTCATGCCTTGGCAGGGATATAACTATGAGGATGCCATCGTAATTTCTGAACGTGTTGTGCGGGAAGATGTGTTTACCTCGATTCATGTGGACGAATATTCATTGGAAGTTCGCGATACCAAACGTGGTGTGGAAGAATTTACCTCGGACATTCCAAACGTGAGCGAAGAAGCCACTAAAAATCTGGATGAAAACGGATTGATCCGCGTTGGAGCTATCGTAAAACCAGGAGATATCCTGATTGGAAAGATTACTCCAAAAGGCGAGTCAGATCCTTCTCCGGAAGAAAAACTGCTTCGTGCAATCTTTGGTGACAAAGCCGGTGATGTGAAAGATGCTTCTTTAAAAGCTTCTCCTTCGCTCAACGGAACAATTATCGACAAGAAACTATTCTCGCGGGTAGTAAAAGATAAAAAAGGCAAATTAGCTACGAAACCATTACTTGATTCTATTGACGATGAATTCGATCGTCATGCTTCCGGTTTACGTGCAAAACTGGAAGATAAATTATTCACTTTGGTGAATGGGAAAACCAGTCAGGGCGTAAAAGATTATTACGGCGGCGATATTATCGGTAAAGGAATTAAATTCACCTTGAAACAACTTCAGGATATTGATTATCTGTCGATTAATCCAAGCAAATGGACGACTGATAAAGAAAAGAACGACATGATTTTCGCTCTGATCAACAATTTCATCATGAAGCATAAGGAACTTGAAGCCGTTTCGAAAAGGAAACGCTACAATGTGACTATTGGTGATGAACTTCCAGCAGGAATTATCCAGCTTGCAAAGGTTTATGTTGCTAAAAAACGTAAACTCCAGATTGGTGATAAAATGGCCGGTCGTCACGGAAATAAAGGTATTGTCTCACGTATTGTACGTGACGAGGATATGCCATTCCTTGAAGACGGAACTCCTGTTGATATCGTTCTGAACCCGCTGGGTGTACCTTCGCGTATGAACCTGGGACAGATTTACGAAACTGTGTTGGCTTGGGCCGGAAAAGAATTGGGCTTGAAATTTGCAACTCCGATTTTTGATGGTGCGACCCTCGATCAGGTTTGTGAATATACCGACCAGGCTGGTGTTCCACGTTTTGGAAAGACCTACCTGAGTGACGGTGGAACAGGTGAACCATTTGACCAGCCGGCAACTGTAGGTATTATCTACATGCTGAAACTTGGGCACATGGTTGAAGATAAGATGCATGCCCGTTCAATCGGACCATACTCTTTGATTACACAACAGCCACTTGGAGGTAAAGCTCAGTTCGGAGGACAGCGTTTCGGGGAAATGGAAGTTTGGGCGCTCGAAGCATTCGGTGCATCCAATATCCTTCAGGAAATTCTGACTGTTAAATCAGACGACGTTTTGGGAAGAGCAAAAGCATACGAAGCCATTGTTAAGGGAGAACCAATGCCAGCGGCAGGTATTCCTGAATCACTGAACGTATTGCTCCACGAATTACGCGGTCTTGGTTTGAGTGTTAACCTGGATTAATTTGAGGCAAATCGGTTCGATTTTCCTGATATAAATTTGTTAAAATAACTATCGATATATGGCATTCAGAAAAGACAATAAAGTTAAAAGTAGCTTTGCCAAAATTGGTATCAGTCTGGCTTCACCTGAAGAAGTTCTCGAACGTTCTCACGGAGAAGTTTTGAAACCTGAAACGATAAATTACCGGACTTATAAACCTGAACGCGATGGTTTGTTCTGCGAACGAATCTTCGGTCCTGTTAAGGATTATGAGTGTCACTGCGGAAAATACAAACGGATTCGTTACAAAGGAATCGTTTGCGACCGTTGTGGTGTTGAAGTAACCGAGAAAAAAGTACGTCGCGAACGTATGGGACATATTTCTCTGGTTGTTCCGGTTGCACACATTTGGTACTTTAAATCGTTGCCTAACAAGATCGGTTATCTGTTAGGTTTACCTACCAAAAAATTGGATGCAATTATTTACTACGAACGATATGTAGTAATTAATGCAGGGATCAAAGGTCAGGATGGAGTTAAATATCTTGACTTCCTTACTGAAGAAGAATATTTGGATATATTAGATTCTTTACCAAAAGAAAACCAATATCTGGATGATCTGGATCCGAACAAATTCATCGCCCGCATGGGTGCCGATGCGTTGTATTCTTTATTGCAACGTCTCGAACTGGATGAAATGTCGTTCGATCTTCGTCATAAAGCCAACACCGAAACTTCACAGCAACGTAAAAACGAAGCTTTGAAACGTTTGCAGGTTGTTGAAGCTTTCCGTGCCAGTAAAAACATCAATCGTCCGGAATGGATGATTGTTAAGGTTGTTCCTGTAATTCCACCTGATTTACGTCCTTTGGTTCCTCTCGATGGCGGCCGTTTTGCTACTTCCGATTTGAACGATTTGTATCGCAGGGTAATTATCCGCAACAATCGTTTGAAACGACTGATTGAAATCAAAGCTCCGGAAGTAATCTTGCGTAATGAAAAACGTATGCTTCAGGAAGCAGTGGATTCATTGTTCGATAATTCACGGAAATCAAATGCAGTTAAGACTGAAAATAACCGCGCATTAAAATCTTTGTCTGACAGTTTGAAAGGGAAACAAGGTCGTTTCCGTCAGAACTTGTTAGGTAAACGTGTTGACTATTCTGCCCGTTCGGTAATTGTTATCGGACCAAAACTGAAACTTCACGAATGTGGTCTTCCGAAAGATATGGCTGCTGAGCTTTTCAAACCATTTATTATCAGGAAACTGATTGAACGTGGTATTGTGAAGACAGTAAAATCGGCCAAGAAAATTGTTGACCGCAAAGATCCTGTGGTTTGGGATATTCTTGAAAACGTGTTGAAAGGACATCCTGTCATGCTGAACCGTGCGCCTACGCTGCACCGTTTATCTATTCAGGCATTCCAGCCTGTTCTCGTGGAAGGAAAAGCTATTCAGTTGCACCCGCTCGTTTGTACCGGTTTCAACGCCGACTTCGACGGTGACCAGATGGCTGTTCACGTACCACTTGGAAATGCTGCTGTTTTGGAAGCTCAAATGCTGATGCTTGCATCGCATAACCTTCTGAATCCTGCGAATGGTGCGCCTATTACAGTGCCATCTCAGGACATGGTTTTAGGTCTGTATTACATGACCAAACCTCGTCCGGGAGCTCGTGGTGAAGGAATGATTTTCTATTCTACTGAAGAAGTTATTATTGCTCACAATGAAGGTGTAATTGATTTGCACGCGATTATTAAGGTAAAAGTTGAAGATGTTGATGAGAACGGTGAAATGTTCAAACACATCATCGAAACTACTGTTGGCCGGATAATTTTCAACCAGTCAGTACCTAAAGCAGTTGGATACATCAACCAGTTGCTGACCAAAAAGTCGCTTCGTACAATCATTGCCGATATTTATAAAAAGACAGGTAACGCTGTAACCGTGTTGTTCCTTGATGCAATTAAGGATTTGGGATATACCATGGCTTATCGCGGAGGTTTGTCTTTCAATTTAAGTGATGTGGTTGTTCCGCATGACAAAAAGGAAATAGTTGATGCCGGTTATGCCGAAGTTGAAGAAGTAATGGCTAACTACAACATGGGATTCATTACCAACAACGAACGCTACAACCAGGTAATTGATATCTGGACACATGCCAATGCCAAACTGACCAATTCGGTAATGAAAACATTGAGCACCGACCGTCAGGGATTCAACTCGGTTTACATGATGTTGGATTCAGGAGCCCGTGGTTCTAAAGAGCAGATTCGTCAGCTTTGCGGAATGCGTGGACTGATGGCAAAACCTCAGAAATCAGGTTCTACCGGTTCTCAGATTATTGAAAACCCGATTTTGGCGAACTTTAAAGAAGGTCTTTCGGTTTTGGAATACTTTATTTCAACTCACGGTGCCCGTAAAGGTTTGGCCGATACCGCGCTGAAAACAGCTGATGCTGGTTATTTGACCCGTAGGTTGGTTGACGTTTCTCAGGATGTGATTATTCAGGAAGAAGATTGCGGAACTTTACGCGGACTGATTGC
>CAIPKZ010000362.1 GCA_903865775.1 uncultured Prolixibacteraceae bacterium
ACCACCTTCGCCTAAAACTGCCTTGTGATTGGTCGCATGAATTTTTTCTGAAGCTGATGCAGCTTTAAACAACATGGCAATTTCGTGAAATCCTTCCTCTTCAGCTTTTTTGCTGTATGCAGCGTATTTGGCACTGGCAGTGGTTTCGCCCTTGAAAGCGTCCTGCATATTTTGGAAGTTAGTTGCTTTTACATCGGCAACTTCAACTGCAGCTACTGTGTTTTTTGATGAAACGGTATTGCTGGTGAACGATTGGAAAAGAACAACTGATGCAGCTGTTACGAAAACCATACTAATTGATGTCTTTTTCATGTTATTTTTATTTTTTGGATTTATTTTATGACACAAATGTACAGGGGTGTACATTGAGACTTCCTTTAGCGATTCTTAAAATCAGCTTAATAAATTTAGCAGGGAAATTGCAGGGTAAAAGTGCTGCCTTTACCGGGCTCACTTTCTGCAAATAAGATAATGTGTTGCAACTCGGCCAGTCTTTTTGCAATGGAAAGTCCAAGTCCGTTTCCACTCACAGCTGAACTTCGGGATTCATCGGCCCGAAAGAACCGGCTAAATATATGAGGGAGAACTTCGGATGAAATTCCAATACCATCATCTTTTACTGAAAGTGATTTCGAGGTGATATCCCAGTTCAGCAAAATACATCCATTTTCTTTGCCATATTTTATAGCATTGCTCAGCAAATTGTCGAGCATCAATTCCAGAAAGATTTTATCGCCTGACACTAACGCATCTTCAGGAATATTCAGTTCCAGAAAAATTCCCCTTTCCGCAGCTTTTGACTTCCATTTTTCATTCACCTTCGAAATGAATTGCTGAAGTTGGATGGGTTCATTTTTAGCAATGATATTGGAAGAATCAATGCGGGCCAGTTGAAGCAATTGTTCGAGCAATACGTTCAGGCGATCGACCTGGGTAATCACTCCGGAAATCTTTTCTTCATAGATTTGGGGTTCACGCTGCTTGCGAATCAATACTTCCAAGGTTCCCCTGATGGCCGAAAGTGGTGTCCGGATTTCGTGCGACGCATCACTGGTAAATTGTTTTTGCTGCAACATGCTGGCTTCAATTCGTAAAAGCAGTTCGTTGATAGTTTTGGTCAGATCATACAATTCATCCTGATGTTCGGGTAAAATCAGGCGTGTGCTGATGTTCGAGTCGTTTATTCCTGAAGCTGTATGAATTAACCGATTGACAGGCTGAATGGCTTTCGATGCGGCCAGCGAAGATGCCACAAATTGCACAATCAGAACCAGCGGAAATGATAAAAGCAAAACCCAAATTAAATTCCTGAGAATACTGAACGATTCCTGCTGAGAAATAGCAATGGTTAATTTACCAATGTATTCTCCGCTTTCATTAAGAATTGGAAACTGTCCGAGCCTGATTCGCTGATTATTGATGTGATTGTTGTAAAATGCTTCCCGACTATTATCCGGGCCAAAGAGAATCTGGTCATTTAACAGATTACTGGAGCGAAAGATAACATTGCCTTTGAGATCCGAAATTTGGAGAAAGGTCGGATTAACTTCAATTTTATTGTGCTCAGCTTCGTCCCATTCCGGCATTTTCTTGATGATGATTGAATCGCGGCGCCAGTCGAGGTTGCTGAAAACCTCTTCTTTTTCGATTAAAATATCATCATCCAGGTGCTGATAGGCTGTTTTATAGACCACCAAATAGATGACAAGAAAAACCAGAGCCGTTGTAAAGGCAACTGCAAGCGTATTAAAAAGTGCGATCCGGTTTTTAAATTTTAGGTTCATTCGTTGGTATCAATTTTATATCCGACTCCACGTACGGTGGTGATCAGAGATGGTTTGCCGGGTTCATCCAGCTTTTTGCGCAGCGCGTTGATGTAAACATCAATCACCGAGTTGTCGTAATCGAAATGGATATCCCAGACTTTTTCGATGATCCGGGTGCGCCGGCATACTTTTCCTTTATTCCGGAGAAAATATTCGAGCAGCGAAAACTCCTTTTGAGTGAGTTCAACCAGTCGTCCATTTTTGGTAACCGTATGTTTTTCAATATTCATTTCAATTTCTCCGGCGCAAAAAACAATCGACTGAGTTTCATTTTTCCGCATCAGAACGCGAATCCGTGCAAGCAGTTCTTCAAACGAGAAAGGTTTCCGGATATAATCGTTGGCTCCGGTTTCCAGTCCGAAAACGACATCATCTACAGTATCTTTTGCCGTCAGGAAAATGATGGGAACCACCTTGTTTTCTAACCTGATGATGCGACAGATTTCAATTCCGCTCATTCCGGGTAACATCCAGTCGAGCAAAATCACATCGTATTCTTCCAGATTATCCAGTGCGAGTTGCAATCCCTTCTTTCCGTTATCGGCCACATCAACGGCAAAACCTTCTTCCTCCAATCCATCCCTGATGAAATTGGAAATAGAAGGTTCGTCCTCTACAATTAATATTCGCATTCTTGATATTTCGTTATGATAGGAATTCAAAGATAGAGAAAGCAATTAATCTTTGTCGCCGGAATTGCTAAAATCAGGTAGCATCAGTTCAACACCGGCACCATGGCTGTAAACAAGTTGACCGCCCAGGTAACCGGTTCGGGCAACTCCACCAGCCAGCGCGGCAAAAAGAATAATGCCAAGCCATTTGGTCCAGCTGCGGTTGTATTTTAAATAATAAATAGCACTCCGGAACAAGGCTGTGATGATGGCCAGCCAGAGCGTAATCGTAGCGGCCTGTTCGTGCAGTTCCATCGG
>CAIPKZ010000363.1 GCA_903865775.1 uncultured Prolixibacteraceae bacterium
AGTTGCCTCTGTAATTCCTTCCAGAATACCAATCAAAATCACAGAAAAACCAATGCTTTTCAGGAAGATTGGCATGACCGGATACAACATTTCGCTGGCGGTGTCGGTAAACAGGCTGATGAGCGATAAAATCCAGACTTTACGGGTGATGGTTTTCAATGGATTGATTTTTATATTTCCAAGACCTTGCCAAGCAAGCTCAATATCACCTCCATAGTCATAAAATCAAGCTTTCCGATAAATTCTGCTTTCCTGTTTTTCCAATCCAAACTTTTTATCTGATCGACCAAAACAACGCCGGAAATGGGAAAATTTGCAGGTAGTGGAACTTCAAAAGGATATCCTTTGACCTTGGAGGTGATGGGACAAAATATCGCAAGTCCAACGACCTTATTGTAATTGCCGTTCGATAAAACGACGGATGGCCGGCGACCGCCTTGTTCTCGTCCTGTCTGAGGTTGAAAGTCAAGCCAAACGACGTCGCCTCGCTGGGGAGTGTATTTTTCTGTGGTTACCATATTTCGTTTCCAACCGGTCCGTCTGTTTGAATTTCATAATGCACATTGTCTTCCGAAATCATCGAAACCAGTTCCTCAATTGAATATTCATTTTTGTGTTTCGGTTCTATGGTAATTTTGTCTCCATCAATATTGATCTCAATAGAAGAACCTTCGGTGATTCCGGCTTGTACCGAAAATGATTTGGGAATGCGAACTCCCAAACTGTTTCCCCATTTTTTTACTTTAGTTTCCATAGTTGTATAAACATTGAGTATACAAATTTGGTGTTTTTTTTGATTTACTTTACTGTTTTTATTTCAACTTTTCGTTTCATGTGTGTTTTCTTTGCCAAAATGATAGAAATGGTTAAACGTCAAACATCCGTTTCTGACCTGATTTGTAGAGCAAAACATCAGTCTTACTGAGGCTTACCATGCATCCGTATTTCATTGCTTCCAGAAGTTCACGGACACCTTCATAAAATTCGCGGAGTTTGAATTCTTCATCAACCAGTTCGACTATCAGGGGAACTTTCTCACTGATTTCCCAGAATTTGTAGGAATGGATCACTGAACTTGCTCCAAATCCCATGATTCCTTTTGTCACTGTTGCACCGGCAATCCCTTTCTTTTTGGCCTGAAATACAAGGTATTCGTACAGAGGTTCCTGATTAACCTGATCGGTTGACCCGATATAAAACTTCAGGACCCAAGCTTCAGTATTGTTTTCCATGATCAGAAGATTTTAGTGGTTAAACGTCCGGCATAAACCGCCAGTAATCCAAGAAAAAAGCTGAATGAAGTATAAAAAGCGAAACGAAGCCATTCATCCTGCCGCAGAAGTAAAAATGCATCGTTTGAGAAGGTGGAAAAAGTGGTAAAACCTCCGCAAATCCCAACGGTCAGAAACAGCCGTACTTCAGGACTCATGAAATCTCCTTTTTCGGAAATGCCGTAAATCAGACCGATCAGCAGGCATCCGACCATATTGACAATGAATGTTCCCCAGGGAAAAACAGAAGTGAGATTGACCTGAAAGTACCGCGAGATCAGAAAGCGGGCTGCGGTACCGATGAATCCACCAAATCCGACTATTAAAATTGATTTTACCATAGAATTGCACTTAATTAATTATTCGTCTGAAGGATGTCATTAGCCTGTAAAGGTGAACAGGCGGTTAACGACAGACCTCATTGCCAAAAACAAAGATAAGTATTCCACAAATATGGATGGGTACAAATGAGTAAACGGGATGAAAATTAAAAATCCGGAAAAAGAAGAAACCAAAACCATCATTTATTAAATTTGACCACGGAAGCTGCTACCGGGAATTTTATGCACCCGCAAAAGGGATTTGCAAAAATCCGGTATATTAGCTCTAATATTCAACTAAGTCTAAATATCATGAAACGAATTATTTATCAGATCGTTCTTTTTCTTAGTATAGTGGTCCTTACGATATCGTGCAGAAGCAAAGTCCCTCAAATTTATGTTCCTAAAGATGCTACAGCGAAAGAATCTCTTGCTGCCAGCGAGATCCGCAAGTATATTTACTTACGGACAGGTATTCTTCCTGAGATTTCTTTTGATACCTCGGCAGAATTGCCAAGTGCAGGTCAGATTATTTTGCTCGATCGGATGGGTCATGGTGAGGTTCCCAATGACCTGCGGCCGGATGAATACTTTCTGAAATCAACAAAGGAAGGTGACCTGGAAAAACTGGTTGTTTCCGGAGGTTCCGATCAGGCTGTTTTGTATGCGGCGTATGAGTTTGCCGAGCAACTGGGTATTCGTTTTTACCTCCATGGCGATGTCATTCCTGATGGAAAGGTTATTTTCAGCATTCCGGACTTGAATATTCGTCAAAAACCACTGTTTTCGATTCGCGGAATCCAACCTTTTCATGATTTTCCGGAAGGGCCGGACTGGTGGAATGCCAATGATTACAGGGCAATTGTCGGTCAGTTGCCCAAAATGAAAATGAATTTCTTTGGTTTACATACTTATCCTTACCGCGCTAAATTCGACGGCGGAGGTCCAAAAGCTGAACCGCTGGTCTGGATTGGAAAGGAAGGTGAATTCAATCCTGATGGAACCGTAAAAACATCCTATCCGGCCATGCATTTTGCAACGAACGACAGCACCTGGGGCTATTCCCCGGTTAAAACTTCAGCCTTCAGTTTAGGTGCTTCCCAGATTTTTGAAACCGATTCGTATGGCACCGATTACATGAAAAATGTTTCGGGATGGCCGCATACTGAAGCCGAAAACCTGAAGATATTCAATGCTTCAGGAAAGATGTTCAACGAAGCTTTTTCTCAGGCCAAATCATTGGGCGTAAAAATTTGCATTGGTACCGAAACGCCGCTGATTATTCCAAAAGAAGTTCGGCAAAGGCACAACATCAAGGCAGAAACGGATGAACAGATCAAAGAACTTTATCGAGGGATGTTTAGCCGAATTCAGAAAACCTTTCCGATTGATTATTATTGGTTGTGGACTCCGGAAGGTTGGACCTGGCAAGGAACGACAGATGCCGAAGTGGCAAAAACGGGAAAAGATATGCGACTGGCTTCGGAAGTTCTGACTGAAATGGGAAAACCGTTTCAACTGGCTACCTGCGGCTGGGTTTTGGGGCCACCGAAAGACCGCACACAGTTTGATAAGGTTTTACCCAAAGACATTCCATTTAGCTGCATCAACCGCGGAGTTGGCTATACACCGGTTGAAAAAGGGTTCAAGGCAATTACCGACCGGCAGAAATGGTCCATTCCATGGATGGAAGACGATCCGGATTTAATTGGTACACAATTGTGGGTGGGGCGTTTACGCAAGGATGCTCTCGATTCATATCGATATGGATGCAACGGCCTGATTGGAATTCACTGGCGTACCCGTGATTTGTCGCCCAATGTTTCGGCTCTGGCAAAAGCTGCCTGGACAGCCAATCAATGGGAAAATTTGCCGGAAGCAGCCAACCGCGACTTGCCAACCACCGATTTTTATACCGATTGGGTGAAAAGTGAATTTGGATTTTATAATGAGTCGTTGGTTAAATTGCTGGTTTGGCTTGATAGTAAAGGAACGGAGCAAAAAGAAGGCAACAAAGGGGATTCGCCGCTGAATGCAACTGACTGGATTGGCGGGCCTGGCGGATTGATGACCAATAAAACGATTGAAGATTTAACTGAACGTATCGATCGTTATAGTTTTATACCTCAAATGGAAGCGATTTTACCCACTGTTCCCGGAGTTGGAAACCATGAACGGTACGAATACTGGCTGACCAACCTGAAATACAACAAATCGCTTATTGAAACTGCACTTGCTGTTAAAAAATTGCAGTTGGCGGTGGATGAAATCAAAAAGGAAAAAGTAAAGACCAAACAGCTGAAAATGGCCGTTGACAAAGCTTTACCTCTTCGGCTTGAACTGGCCGAAAAATGGAAACAAACGATCAGATTGTTGCTTTCAAAAGTTTCAACTACCGGCGAAATGGGAATGCTGGCAAACCTCGAAATGCACAATGGTGTCCGTAATCAAAACCTTAACGGTCATGACAAATTTTTAAAAGAAGTTGGTTTGGATTTGCCTCCGGAAGCTTTTCCTTCAAAAGAATACACCGGTAAAACACGCGTGATTGTGCCAACCGATGAGTCGATTCTATCAAAAGGAAAGGATTTTTATCTCCGCGTCAGAGTACTTTCTTCTGAAAGCGCAATCTCCGGAAAATTGAAATGGAAAAGTTTGGGAACCGTTGAATATAAAGAAATTGAGTTAAAAAAGATTGACCGGAATGTATTCGAAGTTGCAATTCCATCTTCAGAAATAACTACTGATTTTGAATATTATATCGAAGTTTTGGCGGGCAAGGAAGTGGTGAATTTTCCGGTTACCACCCCGGTTGTAAACCGCACAGTGGTGCTGATGACTAATAACTGATATCTTAAATAAAAGAAATTGTTGAATAATGGCTATCCCAAAGCCCCTCTTTTGGAGGGGTTGGGGGAGGCTTCTAAACAAAAAAATATGACCTCAAAAGAACGTTTTGACTTGACTGTAACCCATAAACAACCTGATAAGGTTGTGGTTGATTTTGGCTCCACTGCGGTCACCGGAATTCATGTGCTGTCCGTTGAAAACTTGCGGAAACATTATGGTTTGGAAAGCAGGCCGGTTCGTGTGATAGAACCTTACCAGATGCTTGGCGAAGTGGATTCAGAGCTTGTTGAAGCGATGGGAATTGATGTGATTGGTGCCTGGGGACGCAATAATATGTTCGGAATATACAACCATGAACCATTGAAGGAAATGACAACATTCTGGGGGCAGAAAGTTTTGGTTCCTAATGGTTTCCATACCAACTTTGATGAAAAAGGTGATTTACTGATTTATCCTGAAGGCGATTTGTCAGCACAGGCATCTGCCCGCATGCCCAAAGCAAGCTATTTCTTCGATGCAATCATCCGCCAGGAACCGATTGATGAGGAAAAAATTGATGTGAAAGATAATCTGGAAGAATTTGGTTTGGTTACTGAACAAGAACTGAACTTTTGGAAAGAAGCAACCCGAAATGCCCGTGCAACCGGGAAAGCAGTGATTGCCGGATTGGGCGGAACTGCCTTGGGCGACATTGCATTGGTTCCGGGAATCCAAATGAAACATCCGAAAGGCATTCGCGACATTGCCGAATGGTATATGAGCACGGTCATGCGCCCCGAATATGTGACCGCTATTTTTGATCGCCAGTCAGAGATTGCATTGGAAAACTTCCGCCGTTTGCATGATGTGATTGGCGATAATCTGGATGCGGTTTTTATTTGCGGTACCGATTTTGGAACACAGGATTCAACCTTTTGCGCTCCGGAACAATTCGACGATTTGTGGCTGCCGTATTACCGCCGAATCAACGATTGGGTACACGCCAATACCAGCTGGAAAACCTTCAAACACTCGTGCGGCGCGGTTGAGACGCTGATGTCACGTTTTGTCGATGCGGGTTTTGATATTATCAATCCGGTGCAGGTGAGTGCCAAAGGAATGGATCCGGCTCATTTGAAGAATACATTTGGTAAAGACCTTGTATTCTGGGGAGGTGGCATCGACACGCAAAAAACTTTGCCCTATTCCACTTCGGAACAAGTGCGTGAAGAAGTTCTTCGTTTATGCGATATTTTTGCCAAAGACGGTGGATTTGTTTTTAATACGGTTCACAACATACAGGCAAACGTTCCGGTTGAAAATATTGTGGCTATGGTTGATGCAATTAAGGAATTTAACGGAGAAAAATAACTGGCTATTGATTCAACCCTGACAGGTTTCGAAAACCTGTCAGGTGTAAGCCAAATTCGAAATGATCACCTAAATAAAACCAATGAAAAACCTAAGTTTCAAACTGCTGATCCTTCTGACACTAATAACCATTGCTGTTTCAGCCAAAGAATATCATGTTTCAGTCAATGGGAACAATCAAAATGATGGTTCTGCTTCAAAACCATTTTTAACCATCAACTTTGCTGCTCAGTTGGCTCTTTCCGGCGATATGATAAACGTTCATGCGGGAACATATCGCGAGAAGATTAATCCGGCTCGGGGTGGTGAAAGCAATTCAAATCGAATTGTATATCGGGCATCATCGGGTGAAGTGGTTGAAATTAAAGGCTCTGAAATCCTTTCAGGATGGGAAAAGGAGAAAAATGGTGTTTGGAAAGTGACAATTCCGAATTCCTTTTTCGGTAATTATAATTCGTGCAAAGATTTGGTTGCCGGCGATTGGTGCGATAATTTCGGTAAAAACCATACAGCGGATGTTTTTCTGAATGGGAAGTCACTTTATGAAATGGAGAACATCGATAAGGTTCGAAATTCTGTACCATACGCCAAATGCAAGGATCAGGTTGGTTCTACCTATACCTGGTATTGCGAAAGCGATGACAAAAACACTACCATCTGGGCAAACTTTCAAAAATCCGATCCCAATAAGGAATTGGTAGAGATAAGCACCCGAAGTACCTGTTTTCATCCGGATAAGCCGGGAATCAATTACCTCACCATTCAGGGTTTTCATTTCAGTCAGGCAGCTACACAATGGGGAGCGCCAACAGCCGAGCAGGTTGGAATGATTTCTACAAACTGGAACAAAGGCTGGATCATTGAAAATAATGTGATCAGCGACTCCAAATGTTCCGGAATTACTTTGGGAAAAGATCGCAGTTCGGGCCATAATGTATGGTCAAATGATATAGGAAATGTGAATAACGACGGCAATATTCATTACATCGAAGTCTTGTTCAGGGTTCTCCGAAATGGGTGGAACAAGGAAAATGTCGGTTCTCACATTGTCCGGAATAACACTATTTTTAACTGCGAACAGACCGGCATTTGCGGAAGTATGGGCGCGGCATTCAGTCTGATTGAGGGAAATAACATCTACAATATCCATCAGAAAAATCAAATTGGCGGTGCTGAAATTGGAGGAATCAAGTTCCATGCTGCCATTGATGCCATAATCAGAGGGAACCGGATTCATGATAACAATGCATTTGGCTGCTGGTTTGATTGGATGACCCAGGGAACCCGTATTTCCAAAAACTTATATTACAACAATGCATGGATGGATATTTACCTTGAAGTCAATCATGGACCGTTTCTGGTGGATAACAATATTTTATTGTCGCCAACCGGAATTGGCACACAATCCGAAGGTGGTGCTTTTGTGCATAACCTGATTGCCGGTCAGCTCGTGAATCTTCCAGATTTGGGTCGGTTTACCCCATACCATTTGCCGCACTCAACCGCAGTGGCAGGACTCATTACTATTATGGGGGGTGACGACCGGTATTATAATAATATTTTTCTTGGCCTGGGTGCTGAAATTAATAAAGCCGACATTCACAACAACTACGGACTGGTTGGATATAATAACGCGAAACTTCCGGTGTGGATCAGTGGAAACGTTTATTCCAACAGGGCTTTGCCATATAAAAATGAAACTGATTTTATTCAAAATGCAGGTTTTAAACCTGAATTTAAAATCGTTGAAGAGGGAAATAATGTGTTTTTGAGTTACAGTACCGATGAAAAAGGAGTTGACCCGAATACACGATTTGTTACAACAGAACTATTGGGCAAAGCTAAAATTCCAAAAGAAGCCTTTGAAAATCCGGATGGTACGCCGTTGAAGATTGATGCCGATTATTTGGGCAAAAAGCGTTCAGAAACAAATCCATCGGCTGGTCCATTTGAAAATCCTGGAAAGGGAGAAATTAAACTGATGGTTTGGTAAGCGGGTAGTTCAAATCTCATTCAAACCTATCAAAGTAAAACATACTAATTCACTAATGAATACTGACATCATCACTTTAAAAACCGAAAACCTTTGCAAGTCGTTTGGCGATTTGGTGGCGGTCGAAAACCTCTCGGTCGAAATCCTGAAAGGCGAAATATTTGGTTTACTTGGTCCGAATGGGGCAGGTAAAACAACTTCTATCAAAATGATAGCAGGTTTGCTGAAACCGGATAGGGGAGTAGTTATTATCAACGGCGAGATGGTAAACAATTTAAACAACCGTCAGAATGTGGGGATTTGTCCACAGGAGCTGGTGCTTTGGAATAACCTGACCTGTTTGGAACAATTGGTTTTTATGGCTTCGATGTACAAGGTGCCCCGAAAAATAGCCAAAGTTCGTGCAATCGAACTTCTTCAAAAAATGGGGCTTCAGGAGAAACGAAACAAGTTGGTGAAAACCCTTTCAGGAGGAATGCAGCGCCGGATGAATTTCCTGATGGCTTTAATGCACGATCCTGAAATACTGATACTTGATGAACCCGAAGCCGGTCTCGATCCGCAAAGCCGTCTGTTGGTGCGCGAATTTATCCAATCGCTGGCCGAATCAAAAACAATAATTTTCACCACGCACAACATGGACGAAGCAGACCGTTTGTGTAGCAGGATTGCCATTATCGATCACGGTAAAATGCTGGTAACCGACACTCCGGAAAAACTGAAACGGAATTTTGGCACAGGTGACAAGCTTGAAATTACATTTTCGGGCCAGGCTCCAATAGCGGACTCAATTTTGGTTTTGGTCGATCGGGTTCGGATTGACGGCCAATCCATTTTTCTTTTTGCGAAAGGAATTATTGAAATTCTACCTAAAATTC
>CAIPKZ010000364.1 GCA_903865775.1 uncultured Prolixibacteraceae bacterium
ACTGGGCCAAGGAATGCTTCGAATCCGGGAGGATTGGGAGAACGGGTATCTAATTACGTGGTTTTTAACCCTTGGGCTCAGCAATTATCAAAACCAGTTCTGGGCGATGTGAGTATGAATGGAGAAGTAAAACCATTCGATGCCTCACTGGTTTTGCAGCATGTAGCTGGCAACAACACATTATCTGCCAAACAATTGAGTGTGGCCGATGTAAGCGGGAATGAAATAATTTCAGCCTACGATGCTTCATTGATTTTGCAATACAGCGTTGGCCTAATCACCCGGTTTGATCCTGATCCACTAAAGGCAGCGATAATAAACGACTTTGCAACCATTTCATTCCCCGATCTGATTAGCGAATCCGTTAAAAAGACGTTTGAGATTCCACTGACAGTTTCAACTGCTCAGGGAATCAAAGCACTTGATATGAAGTTTAACATCAATCAGGATCATGTAAAATTCATCCAACTGAACAAATCAAATCTTCCTGCAGGATTATCCATTGAAACCGGATTTAACGCTCAAAAGGGAGAAATTACCATCTCAATGGCATCAGCTTACGATTTGAACCTGCTCAGCCAGACAATGAATCTGGAATTTGAATTTGTCAATTCCGCCATTACCGAATCTCAGTTTAGCCTGAACCTGGCCATGGCAAACGACAGCTTTCTCAATGATCTGCCAGTGAATTCAACCATCAGCAACATGTCTTCCGTTACCGGATTGAACTATCAATCGCAAATTTCGGAGCCGAATGTTTACGTCGACCAGGATGGCATTCATACCCGGTTCGAACTCTCGAAAACCAATCGGAACATGGCCATTCAGGTTGTTGATTTAACAGGTCGCACACTTTACAAGAGAGATGTCCGAAACCTGAGTTCAGGCCTTCAGTATTTTGATCTGCCTTTCTCCGATTTCGTCAATCCGAACAGGGGCATTTATATCCTGAATTTGAAAGCTGATGACTTCAGTTTTTCAAAAAAACTTCTGATAAAGTAAGCATTCCGCGTGAAAGGACTCAGCCAATAAATGGACAGAGTCCTTTTCAACGGACTGTAATCGTTTTAGATGAAACCGCATTTCTGGCCGAACAACTCTTCTTATTTCAGGCAAGAATGCAATACTGGAAACAGAACCAGACACTAAAATAAAACTGATACAGATGAACAAATTAATCAGATATAGACTTGCTTCCTGCTTATGGACCTGGTGCTTCATGGTGTTTTTGACAGGTACGACCGTCGCGCAAACAACCATAGGTTTTAGCATCCAGGGGGCAACAGTGTTAGAAAAAGATACTTTCACACTGGCGGTGCAAGCCGATTCCCTGCTGACAGGGAAAAACATTTATTCCTTCCACTTCGGTATCTCGTACAACGCCGATTATTTCGAATTTCAAGGAATCGATTCAGTCGGAGCGCCTCTTACTGACTGGGGAATCCCAACCTTCAACAAAAAAACTCGCGGCCAGATTATCATCGCCGGGGCAGGTTCTACTGCACTTCAAGGTGACGGTAATATGATCTACCTCCGGTTTAAAGCCTTGCGCGGCGGATATTGGTTAACCATGGATAATATATCAGGCCAGAGTTATTTGAACGAAGGTTCACCGGCAATGACGTGGAAAACAAATTACATCCATATCAATTACCGCTCATATCCTGATATTTACTACGATAGTTACCAGTTGTTTGTAGGCGATGAAGCCCAAATGTACGTTTCAGGAGGAACTGAACCTTACATTTTCAATACTGTAGATACCGCAGTTGCAGTGATCAGTGATGCGACAAATATTAAAGCAAAAGGTCCGGGACTCACCAAAGCTTTTGTTACAGATAAAGATGGTGAAACATCATACATGACAGGCAATATAGATGTTCGGGCGTTAAAAATGAGCGTGATGCGCAGTACCGCATGGCCGAAAGACACCTTTTATTTGCCCGTGAAAATTGAAATCGCACCCGGAACAAAAATCTATTCCGGCTACTTTGAACTCTCATTTAACACGAATATAGAAGGTCTGAAAAACAGTGTACAGTCCGGCGATTTCAACATTTCCCTTCAAAATAATGCAGTAACCAACCTGGTCAGGGTTTCATTTGCCTCGACGACCGGAATTACCGGCAGCGGAATTCTTTGCTATCTGGGATTTAAGGCTGTAAATAGTGGTAACCATTATTTGTATTTCCAGAACATGAAGTTTAATGAAAACCTGTTGGCTTTCGATTACACCGATTTCGTAGAAGTTTACTACTTGCCGACCTTAACTATTTCGCCAAATAGCGGCACTCTGATGTGGGGAACAACCCAGGAAATTACAGTGACCAACGGTACTCAACCTTTGAGTTATGAAGTTTCAAACCCTACCTATGCGAGCATCGATGTACAGGGTTACCTGACAGGATTATCAGGCGGTATAGTGCAGGTTAAAGCCATCGACTTTCATGGAGCAACTAAAACCAGTGGTGACTTTCTGATTCTCGACAATGAATTTTCAATAACAAATTCAGATGCTGTATTGGATAGAGATGTCCGCGTTCCCATTGCCAGCACTTTACTTCCGGAAGGTAAATCAATTTTTGATTTCGATGGAACAATTTCCTTTCAGGAAAATGACGTCGAATTTAAAGGATTGGAAGGAGTCGACCAGCAAATGTTGACCGAATATGTCCAAACCGGAAATTCCGTACATATAGTTGGAGCCACTTCAACCGGGATACCATCCGGAATAATATGCTATTTAAAATTCAGGCTGAAAAATACCATGGCAATTGGCCAGCAGACTACCATTACGCTAAACTCAATGGCAGCGAACGAATCATCTCTTCATTCAAACATTCAAAATGGGAATATCACACGCGTTGAACAGATTAGCTACCGGCCAATTGCGAAAGCCGGGCCAAATCAATCTGTTCCCGAAGGCCAAACCGTACAGCTCGATGGGTCAGCATCGTATGATGAAGACGGCAGTCCGATAACTTATTTATGGACTGCGCCTGCAGGAATTACACTGGATGACAGCACACTCGTCAGCCCTAAATTTACTGCACCTGAAGTGAAAGTCAATACAAATTATGTTTTCACCTTAGTTGTAAATGACGGTACTGATGATTCCGATCGTTCAACTGTAACCATAACTGTTCTGCAAATAAACAAACGACCGGTTGCCAATGCTGGACCGAATAAAAGTTATAATGAAGGAACCTCCGTGTCACTTGATGGTAGCCTCTCATACGATCCCGATTTGAATGTGATCTCCTACAAATGGACCTCATTGGATGGAATCATCCTTTTTGATGCGCTCGGAGTATCGCCCTCATTTAATGCGCCACAGGTAAATAACGACAAAAGTTATCGTTTTAAACTCGAGGTTGCTGACGGTGTGCTCACTTCACTTCCCGACACAGTTGTAATTACCGTTGTAAATCTGAATAAAAAACCGGTGGCTTTTGCCGGTGGTGACCAAACTGTGAATGAAGGCGCATTGGTTCAGCTGGACGGATCGTTATCAGCTGATGGGGATGGTGAGTCCATAACTTTCAAATGGACCGCACCCACAAATGTAGTTTTATCTTCAACGACCGCCAGTAAACCAACATTTACCGCACCACTGGTACATCTCGACTCAACCGTGGTTATTACTCTGGTGGTTAATGACGGACATGTTGATTCGGATCCCGATAACGTTTCAATTACCATCAAAAACCTGAATATATTAAGTACTCAGGCTCAAATCTTAAAAGCCGAATTGACAGGTGCCGATTCAACAAAAGTTGATCAGGCTTTGCTTCAGGTAAATTTATATATGCCTTATGGATCAGATATCCGGGCATTGGCACCCACTTTCCAGATATCTCCCAAGGCTTCCATTGTTCCAGCCGGCGGATCGATCCGGAATTTCACCTCGCCGGTTTCCTATACCGTGACTGCAGAAGATGCAACAACCAAAAAAGTATATTCTGTCAGAGTCTTTGTTCCGACGATCACACTGAAAAGAACACTGGCAGCCGGTTGGAACTGGATTTCTTTGAGTTCTGTTCCTCCTGATCTCAAAGTGGGATCCGTACTGGGAAGTCTTTCGCTGGCCAACCTTGATTACATCAAATCGGCCATCACATCTGCTGTCTATTACACTCCGACCGGTTGGTTTGGAGATTTGAGCAATCTGCCGCAATTTGAAATGCTGATGTTCAAAAAAGCAAGTTTCCAGGTTTTTACCTTTTCAGGAAAAGAAATTAATCCGACACTAACAACCATACCTGTTTCAACAGGCTGGAACCGAATCGGATATATCCTGAAAGGCAATGCTGCAATTGGAGCCGCTTTTGATCAAACCACACTTCCATCAGGACAGCCACTTTTAAAGAGTAAAGAAGCTTCAGCGATTTACTACCCGGGAACAGGCTGGGTTGGTGATCTTGATTCTTTGAGAGTACTGACCGGATACATGATGAAAACAACTTCAAATGCCGATCTGAAATATGTAGCCGGTAGTGCAAAACTAAAATCAGCTCAGCAATCACTTTTCAACCGGAACGAATTGTATAAAAACTATCAGATTAATCCACCGGCATTCGAAAATTCGGCTAACCTGATTGGAGAACTAGTGAATCAGAATGGCGAGAATTTAATCCGGGAGGGAGATCTGCTAATCGCTTATTCACAAAATGAGCCAAGAGGTGTTACCGAAGCACGTTTTGTTCCTGATTTGAACCGGTATGTCTTCCTTTTGACCATGTTCTCCAATTCGAATCAGGAAAAATTAAGTTTCAGGCTAAAATCACTGACCAATGATCTGGAGATACCGATTACCGACGAATTGCATTTCGGTACTGATGAGGTTTACGGACAGGCACTGAACCCATATCCGCTTCATCTCGCCAGTTCTACCGGAATATTGGATGTTGAAACCGATGGAGTTGTCCGGGTTTTTCCAAATCCGGTTTTTGACGAACTGCAGATCATCTCGAACGATAAAATCCGATCAGTTACCTTATCCGGATTATCAGGCAATTGCATTCAATCCATTTCAAACATTGATGAATACACGTTGCAGATCAGTACCGTGAATCTTGGTTCAGGAATGTATATCCTGAAAATTGAAACAGCAAAAGGCTTCATTATCAGAAAACTGATTAAATCCACCAACTGATAAGGTCTCATAATCAAACATGCAAATACATGGAAAAAGTCAATAAAAATCCATTAAGCTGCTGGAAATGTGATTTACTAATGAGAAAAAACCGACCGATTATGAAAAATTCTATCAATAAAAATAGTCAACTACCTTTCCCCGGAGTTCAGGACGGATTTAGAAAAAGCAGAGGGAACGTTAAAGGGTTCAGCATCCTTCGAAAAATAGCTCTGGCTCTGCTGATTTGGCTGCCCCTTGCTGCCAGTGCAACGCTAACTTTGCCAGCAATCCCAAGCAACGGTAGCCTTGCCAAACGGTTTGAACTCAGCACAGAACTGATTTTCAGGGTGAAAGTGGGCGAAACCTATTTACCCAGCGGAGCTCTCATTGCCTATCTAAACAATGAGATCAGGGGTGCACAGACCGCTTCGGTAAATTTCCCGGCTACCGGAATCAATGTTTATAAGATTCTGGTTTTTAACGACAAATCAAGTGGCGATTCAATCAGCTTTAAATATTACGATATATTTACTGATAAAATCTACGACATCAAGCAGAAGGTCGAGTTTGTTCCCAATCTGGTTCCCGACTATGCCAATCCGGCAATCCTTACTGCTTATTGCAGACCCATTGCAAATGTAACCGGACTGGTACCTGAAAATGGTCAGGAAAAACTAAACTCCACGTTAGACCTGTTTTGGCAACCTTCGCCAAATACAAGCTATTACAACTTGTTTCTTTGGGAAGATGGAGCAACTGTTCCAACAACATCCTATTCCGGCAATTTGTACAATACCACGACACGTGTTTACAACCTGAAGTACGGCCAGTTGTATCGCTGGAAAATCAAATCGGTGAACGACTGTTCATCGGCTGAAAGTTCGGTACAGACATTCAAAATCAGGCAACTTCCTGATTTGACTGTACCGGAAGTAACCGCACCAACAAACATCGAATCGGGGAATAACTTTACCATCAATTTTAAGGTAAAGAACATTGGCGGTGGCAATACTGCCGGAGCTCAATGGTATGATGCTGTTTATGCATCGACCGACCAGACCATCAGCAACGACGACAGATTACTCACGACCAAAACCAACCTTAAACAACTCGAAGCCGACAGTACTTACAGTCAATCGGTTTCTGTTTCATTTCCGATTGACATCACCGGAGATTTTTATTTTTTGGTAAAAACGGATTATTACAATTCGGTAACTGAACTCGCAGAAGATAATAATACCGGAAAAACTGCTGCTGCAACCCATGTGGCACTAAAATCACTTCCGGATATCCTGGTTAAGGATATTCAGGCGGAAAAGACAAACATCAATCCGGGCGATTCGGTTTTAATCAGCTGGAAAGTTGAAAATTCAGGAGGTATTACCGCAACCGGAGGATGGGCCGAACGAATAACTTTCGTCCCTGTTTCAGGACTAAAACTTTCGATAACTCCAAACATCGAATACAATTTGCCGCTACCTGCCGGAACCACAATTAACCGGAGCAGAAAAATAAAAATACCCGATATTCTCCGTTTCTCAGGCGATGCAAATATCGAGGTAGAATTAATCCCATTCCCTGAACTGCTTGAATACACAGCCAACAAAGCCAATAATAAAGCACAATCTGCCGACAAGGTAACTATTGGCAACATTCTGTATTTAGATATTCAGGCAACATCCATATTGGAAAGCATTACAGCACCAGTCCGTTGTATTGTTACCCGAAGTGGTGATTACACAGCCGATCTGGTGGTTACACTATCGGCTTCAGTTACCGGGCAAGTTACAATTCCGGCAACAGTTACCATCCCAGCCAACCAATCGGCAATTGTATTCAATCTCAATACGATCAACAACGCTGTGCTGGAAGGACCCCGAAATATTGACATTACAGCAAGCGCTGCAACATATACCAATGCAGCAAAAACAATTACGATTCTTGATGATGAGGTTCCGGCACTCACTGCAAGTTTAAGTAAAACCTCACCAACTGAAGGCGAAACAATTACCCTGACAGTTTCCAGAGATTTGGTTACAAATCAGGCTTTAACTGTAAATATTTCAACCAACAAAACTTCGCAATGGACTTTTCCTTCGTCTGTCATCATACCTGCAAATACCGTTTCAAATACAGTTTCGGTTGCTATTACTGATGATAATATTCCGGAATTAAAGAGCGATGCTGTTATATATGTCAGTTCGGCAGGGGTAACTACCGGACAGATAACTGCCAGTATCATTGACAATGATATTCCTCAGGTCAGTCTGGAATTACTGGCCGATACCGTTTCGGAATCGGCGGGTATTTATGCTACATGGGGAGTAATCAAAAGGATGAAGGGCGAGGATAACATCACTGTTAACTTAAAATCAGTTCCGGCCAATGAGCTCTTTTTCCCTGCCAGCATTTATCTGCCCAAAGGAGCAATGGAGCAAAAATTCAACATTGGGGTGATCGATAATGGTGATGTGGACGGAAACCGGAAAGTGACTCTATCCGGATCAGTTTATATCTCATCGTGTAATTGCGGAACGACCCCTGATAACGGAGGAATTGTAACAGCTGATCTGACCATTATCGATAATGACGGGCCGTCACTTTCTGTTTCGGTCAATCCTATTTCGCTTCCGGAAGGAAAACTGAATGCCGGGAACTTAACTATTTCCCGCAACACTCCAACTACTGAGGCGTTATCAGTAACCATTTCGCACAATGATCCTACAGAAGTCAGCATCCAAACATCCGCAACCATTCTTGCCGGAGCAAAATCGGTTATAGTACCTATTAGTACAATAAATGACAACATTGAAGACGGAAACCAAATGGTTTCTATCGAGGCAAAAGCGCCAACTTTCTCGTCAGGCTATGGTTATGTTTTCGTCTCCGATCAGAACAAGCCTGATCTGGAAATTACCGATATTACTCTGAATAACGACACCGCAGCCACCAACGAAATGATTGAGATAACTGGTGCTGCCTATAACAGTGGTTTTGCCACAGCACCTTCAGGAGTTAAAATAAACTTCTATTCCTCGAAGGACAAGTTAATAGACGCCAATGATAAATTATTGGGCGAATTTGTTTTCCCGGGATCAATTCCTCAGGGAACATCTGCCAATTTCATGAAGACTGTGGATGTTCCGGATGAGACCGGAAACTTCTTCATTCTGGCAAAGATAAATCCGGCAGAAACGATTACTGAGTTGATTTATTTCAACAATGTATCTGAAGCCTTAAGTTTTACCATTGTTCCTGAATACAGAGCAACTGCTATTGCCGACAACGACATTTACCTGCCCAATACCACCATTCCCATTCATGGCTCAGCTTTAAATACGCTGAACGTACCAATGCCGAATGTTGATGTTGACGTTTATATTTTAACAGGTGGAACACGTCGGGTGCTCAAAGCAAAAACAGACAACCTGGGCGTGTACACCATTGATTTTGTTCCAAACACCAACGAATCGGGCCACTATGTTATTGGAGCCTGTTATCCGGGGCAAAACCTCAGCGTGGAACAAGACAACTTTGATATTCTTGGAATAGTGCGGGAATCAACAGCAAACATCATTTGGGACATGAAACTGGGGCAGACGTTAACTGGAAAAATAGCGATAAAAAACACCAGCGAATCTCCCTTGAACCAGGTCGTAATTGTGCCCGATAAGCTTCCGTTGGGTTGCGAGCTTAAATTTGACACCATCGCTGTTCTTTCAGGAAATCAGACCAAAGAATTCTCTTTCACTTTGAAAGCAACAGCGCTAACTGTCGGAAAAGATTACGAGAAAATTAACTTTCAGGTTAGTTCTATAGATGGAGCATCCACCAGCTTTCCGGCATACTATTATTGCCAGGCTCTGCAGGCTCAGTTAAAAGCTGATCCGGTAAGCATCAATACCACCATGACCAAGGGAAAATCAAGGATATATGAGCTTTACATCTACAATAATGGTGCAGGTGAATCCGGTACAATATCCATCAGTTTGCCCCAAGTTACCTGGATGACACTGATGAGTCCGGCAACTATTCCCAACATCCTGCCTCAGGATACTGCTACAGTAATATTAAATCTTTCACCTGATGCGGATACTCCACTAAACACACCAATATCTGGAAGTATTGCAGTAAACTGTGTGAATGGAAACGGAGTTTCAATCCCATACCGGATCGAAGCAGTATCAGAAGAAACCGGCGGTTTAAAGGTGGATGTGATTGATGAATACACCTATTATACGGTAGATAAACCTCACGTAAAAAATGCACACGTTGTAGTTCGTCATCCATTCTCCGGGAAAATTATGGCAGACGGATTTACCGGCGATGATGGTACTTTCTCTGTCGCCAACCTGCCCGAAGGCGCCTATAAAATGAATGTGGAAGCTGAAAAACACGAGGGTTTTCAGACGACAATTATCATTGATCCCGGACGGGTAAACGAACAAAGCGTATTCCTGAGTTTCCAGGCCATTACTTATACCTGGGAGGTAGTACCAACTGAAATCGAAGACAATTATGAGGTCGTTTTGGTTTTGAAATACGAAACTAATGTTCCGGTTCCGGTAGTTGTTATGGAGATGCCTACTGAAATGCCTCAGCTTTTCAACGACGAGACTTTTCCGTTTATGATCACCCTGACCAACAAAGGTTTGATTACAGCAAAAGATGTAGAAGTTACATTACCTCAAAACGATCCGGAATACGTGTTTGTAACCAACTTCACTAAACTGGATCTTTTGGCTCAGCAGGCCATTCAGATTCCGGTGGTGATGAAATTAAGATCAAGTTTAAAATCAGCAAGTACCATTGAATCACCTCCATATCCTGGCCCTTGTACCGATTTTGCCTATACGGTTTACGGTTGGGAATGTGGACCTGACAAAAAATGGCATCAAACCTCTCATGGCATTACCTTCTCCGGAAGAATTTGTCCCGGTACCGGCGGCGGTGGCTGGGCTGGCTGGGGCGGTTGGGGTGGCATAGTCAGTGGCCCTTCAAGAGGTTATAGTGGTCCAACATATTATGACCCGTATAACTATTCTCCGGTAGTTTCTTCACCTACCGAAGACTGTGATAATTGTATGACGGAACTGGCACTGGCCGTTCTGGGCTGCGTACCTGGACCAGTCGGAACTGCTTCAGGGGTTGCCGCATGTCTCCGGTCAGCTGCCGACGGAGAAGTCAGTGCCTGGGACATAGCCAATTGTGTTGTCGGATTTGTGCCTGTAGTCGGCTGTGTGTGGGGCCTTATAACCACAGCTATAACCTGTTACCAGGATCCTCCAAGTTTTTCAAGAGCTGAATTAATGGCTGCATTAAAGCAGGCACAGCTCAGTAAAATGCCTCCAATCCTGAGGCAGTCGATAACTGATCTGGAACATATTGTCTATAAAACCAATGCAGAAATTGACTGGATGACCGAATTCATGAAGCCCATCGATTGGCAGTCGAAAGATAGCTTCCTGGATTTCACTAAGTTAATCGATCCTTTTACAAAAGACAGGAAGCCAATTCAACCTGCAGACCTTCTTTTTATTCAGCAAAGCATGGACGGAACCGACATTACGGCTTTCGAAATCGGTGCATTTGCTAACCGTTGGAACAACACACTGATTGCATGGAACTTAAATATCTTCTCTCCAACAACCGAGCATCCGGATATTATTAACGACCTCCTTCTGCAAGAATATAAACAGAAGGCTGATTCAGTGCAACATTACACACTCTTAAGGGGATATACTTCAGTTGGCGAAATGTACACCCAGGCAATTTCTGACGTAAAGGATCAGATTGAAGGTGGCCGCAGTTCGGTATGTGCTTCGGTTACCATCCAGATCAAGCAAAAAGTGGTAATGACCCGCGAAGCCTTTGAAGGTACACTGACCATTTTCAACGGCCATACCACAACGGCCATGAAGGAAATCAAATTGAACCTTGAAATAAGGGATGAGAATGGTGTATTGAGTAACGATTTGTTCCAAATTGACACCAAAGCACTCAGTATTCTTACTGGAATTGACGGTACCGGGACTCTGGATGCCCAACAAAAAGGAAGTGCAACTGTACTATTTATTCCTGAAAAAGGGGCTGCTCCAACTGTCCCAAAGAGTTATTCATTCGGTGGTTCGTTCTCTTACCTCGATCCTTTTACCGGTGTAACGGTTACCAAACCATTGTTCCCGGTAACGCTCGATGTGAATCCAAGTCCTGATTTGTACCTGCACTATTTTATGCAGCGCGATATTCTGGGCGATGATGCATTGACAACCACTGTGGTCGAACCGATCGTACCTGCTGAATTTGCAGTAATGATTCAAAACAATGGTTATGGAACAGCCAAGAATGTTCGGATCGAAAGCGCCCAGCCTGAAATTATAGAAAACGAAAAAGGATTGGCAATCAATTTTGCCTTAATCGGTTCGAACCTGAACGGACAACCTCGTCAGTTGGGCTTAACAAATATTGACTTCGGGAACATTGCTCCAATGAAATCAACCATCGGGCAATGGTGGTTTACCAGTGACCTGATGGGTCATTTCATTTCGTACGAAGCAAAAGTAACCCATCTGGATAGCCGTGGCAATCCTGATTTAAGCCTCATAAGCGGTGCAACGCTGCATGAACTGATCAGAAGTGTTCGGATTTATTCAGGAGTAGAAGATAATATCAACGATTTTCTGGTCAATGAAGTTCAGGATTCCAAAGAGTTCCCGGATATTATCTATCTCTCCAATAGTGGGACTCTCGATGTTTATCCGGCAGTTTCACAAAGCACTTCAGGCTCAATTACCTCCGGAAATCATGAGATCGAACTGATAGTTACTCCAAAACAGGAAGGCTGGAACTACATCAAATTCAGCGATCCGGGCAATGGCGTATACAAAATCGCCAGCGTAACACGCGAAGATGGTCAGGTAATTCCACTTGACAATGTTTGGCAAACCCATGTTACTATGCCCGATGGCAAAGAACCTGTGTATGAAAAAATAATGCATTTTCTGGATGTATTTGCGGCGAACACGCCTCAAAAATATACCATCCGGTTTACTGCGCCAGCTCAGGATCCTCCGGCAATTGTGCAGTTCCAAAATGTACCAACTTCGTTTGCGACTAACCCGGTGACATCAATAAATGTGGTTTTCAACAAACCAATTGATCCGGCTACTTTCAGCTACGAAGACATGATCCTGAGAGTACAAGGTGGCGCTGACATTATGGATAACACCGTTTTGGTATCAGCAATCGATCAATCAACCTTTAAAGTTGACCTCACGTCCAAATCATCACTGGATGGTTATTATGCATTGAATGTTCAAACAACCGGAATTAAAGATCTGGTGGGAACCAGCGGCGTGGAAGGAAAACAGGCAAACTGGACCCAGTTTATAGGTATTCCGGCTGTCAGCGAATTCATCGGGTTGCCCGACAATAATGTTGGCGCACCATTCGATGTATTACTGCTCCGGTTCAATGTTCCGATCGACAAAACAAGCTTAGCACCACGCCGTTTCTTCTGGTTAAGATCTGGAAACCCGGTAACCGATTCGATTACTGTTACTGAGATGGACACCGAAGGCAAATTGTTCCAGCTTTCAGGATTGCAGGCAATAACGTCAGTTGATGGTAAATATAAACTGACAGTTGATTTGCCGAATATCAAATCCCTGGATGGAATTAGTGGAATGATGGTTCAGAGTGTTGAATGGAAAATCGATCAGACTGCTCCACTGGTAAGCAAAATTACCCCATCCACTGATGGTGGTTACGACTGGCAACATCGCACCGCATTTACAGTTCTGTTTGACGAAGCAGTGAAAGGATTTGGAGTTGGCTCTCTGGAATTATGGAAGGACGGTCTGAGGCAACCACTTTCACAACTGGATTTCACAACTAAAAGTGACTCGGAATACCTGTTTACTCAGTTCAGAATGCTGACCTACTATGAAGGAAATTACCAGTTGAAGGTCAAAATGAAGGATATTACCGATTTTGCTGGCAACTCACGAACCGATACGGTTAAGTATAATTGGGTCGTAAACCGTGCTCTGCCAACTCCTGTTACCAATTTACGAATTACTCCGGATATGGGATTTTCTAACACTGACAACATCACAGCGACTAAATTATTGGTTGCCCACATGACTGTAAACGAATCCAATACCCGGATTCAGCTATATCAAACTGATCAGGTAAATCCTATACTTTTGGCTGATACATCAAATGTAAATTCCGGCCCGCTCTCATTGCCGGTTAACTTCATTTATTCAGGAAACCTGACTTTGCAGGCGTATTGTATCGACCAGTACACCAACTACTCCATAACAGAAATACCTGTTTTTATTGATGAGAATGCACTGGTCTGTTCCTGGATAAATGCACCGCAATCAGCACTTACCACGCAGTTGACTTCACTTCACCTTGAGTTCTCCGACAAACTGCTTGATGACACCAAACTGCTTGAAAACCTGAAATTTGAACGCGACGGACAATCTTTGGGTACTCAGAATCTGAGCATTCTGAAATCAACCGATAAACTCTACGTGTTGTCAGGCATAAACCAATACGGGAGTGCAAACGGAACATACCAGTTAATTCTCGATCTCAGCAAATTCAAGAAGTACAACAGTGGAAAAGAAGGAATTTCTACGTCCAAAGTTCAGTGGAATATTGACAGTTCGAACAAGGCTCCGAATGCCAATGCCGGAGCCAATCAGACCGTTGACGAAAACACTTTGGTGACCTTAGATGGTTCTGGTTCATCCGATCCAAACAGCGATGCGCTGACTTACCTATGGACTGCCCCAAATGGAATTACACTGAGCTCTCCAACTGCTGCCAAACCGACTTTTACCGCTCCGGAAGTAATTACCAACACTGATTATACATTCTCGTTGGTGGTTAATGACGGATTGGTAAACTCAACTGCTGATGAAGTGGCAATTACTGTAAGGAACGTCAATGTATTGAGTAATCAGGCTCAGATTTTGAGTGCTCAGGTATTGAATGCCGATTCAACGAAGGTTGATCAGTCTTTGCTTCAGGTAAATCTATACATGTCCTATGGAGCAAATATTCAAGTACTGGCACCAACATTCCAGATTTCGCCCAAGGCATCCATTGTTCCGGCAAACGGATCTATCCGGAATTTCACATCGCCGGTTTCATATACCGTTACAGCTGAGGATGGGATAACCAAAAAAGTATATTCTGTCAGCGTAATTGTTCCGACTATTACCTTGAAAAGAGTATTGGAAGCTGGCTGGAACTGGATTTCGTTAAGCGCAATTCCTCCTGATCTGAAAGTTGGAAGTGTTTTCGAAAATCAGACATTGACCAACCTTGACTATATTAAATCGGCAACTGCTTCGGCTGTGTATTACATTCCAACAGGCTGGTTCGGCGATTTGAGCAATGTTCCGCAATACGAAATGCTCAAGTTCAAAAAATCGACTTCCCAGCTTTTCACCTTATCAGGAAAAGAAATCAACCCGACAATGGTAACCATTCCTGTTTCGACCGGATGGAACCGGATTGGATATATTCTGAAAGGAAATGCCAAACTGAGCGATGCATTTGAAACGACCAGTCTGCCGACCGGAGATCTGTTGCTTAAGAGTAAAGAAGCTTCGGCAATTTATTACCCGATTTCAGGATGGGCTGGCGATCTCGACTCACTCCGGGTTCTAAACGGTTACATGATGAAAACGGTTTCGAACAGCAATTTAAAATATCTGGCGAGTAGTGCGAAATTAAAATCGGCACAACAATCGGTTTTCTCCCGGAGTGAATTATATGACGAGTATCGGATTAATCCGCCGGCATTTGAAAATTCGGCCAACATGATTGGAGAACTGTTGAATTCGAAAAACGAAAATGTGATCCTGAAAGGGGATCTTCTTCTGGCCTATTCTCAAAACGAACCAAGAGGAGTTACCGAAGCCCGTTATATTCCGGAGTTAAACCGATATGTATTTCTCTTGACTATTTTCTCGAATTCGAATCAGGAAAAGCTAAATTTCAAAGTAAAATCGCTGGAAAATAATACTGAAAAACCAATTTCTGACGAACTGATTTTCAATGTCGATGAAGTGTACGGAAAGGCCATGAATCCATTCCAGCTGCATTTGGGCAGTTCAACCGAAATTTCGGAAACAGGGACCGATCAATCAGTTTTAGTGTATCCGAATCCGGTGACCGACGAACTTCAAATCATGTCGGAAACTAAAATTCAATCAGTCACACTTTCCGGAATGTCAGGCAATTGCATTCTACTTCTCTCCAATATTTCTGAATATACTTTGCTGATCAACACCAGAAACCTGGTTTCGGGAATGTATATGCTGAAAATTGAAACATCGAAAGGCATCGTAATCAGGAAACTGATTAAAACAACCAAGTGATAAGGGCTCATAATCAAACACGCAAATCATGGAAAAAATCAATATAAATCCATTTAGCTGTTGGAATTGTGATTTACTAATGAGAAAAATCCGACCGATTATGAAAAAATCTACAGATAATAATAGTCAACTACTTTTTTCCGGAATTCCGGGTGAATTCTTAAGAAGTAGAAGGAGCTTTAATCGAATCCAACCAAAAGTGATTCGAAACATAGTCCTTGCCCTGCTCGTTTGGTTGCCGATGGTTGTAAACGCCGCGCTGACATTGCCCGCCATTCCGAGCAATAGCAGCCTGGCCAGTCGGTTTGAGCTGAGCACAGAAATGATTTTCAGGGTGAAATCAGGCGAAACCTATTTGCCCAATGGTGCTTTAATAGCTTACCTCAATGGCGAAATCAGAGGCGCACAAACCGCTTCGGTAATTTTTCCGGCTACCGGGAATAAAGTGTATAAAATTCTGGTTTTCAACGACAAACCAAGTGGCGATTCGATCAGCTTCAAGTATTACGACATTCTTACCGAGAAGATTTATGACATCAGGGAGAAAATCGAGTTTGTTTTCGATATGGTTCCTGACTATGCAAATCCGGTTATCCTGAATGCCTTTTGCAAACCGATTGAAAAGGGTGTTACCGGACTTGTTCCAGAGGATGGAAAAACGAACCTGAATACGACCTTAGACTTGTTTTGGCAACCGTCTCCAAATACAACATCCTACAATCTGTATCTTTGGGAAGATGGAGCTGCCACACCAGCAACACCCACTTATTCGAACATTTACAGCACAACAAAACAGCTAAACAACCTAAAATATGGTCAGTTGTATCGTTGGAAAATAGGTTCGGTAAACGACTGTTCCTCGGTGGTCAGTTCGGCGCAATCGTTCCGAATCAGGCAACTTCCAGATCTGACAATTGCCGAAATTCTGGCACCGGCCAGCATCGAATCGGGTAATAACTTTGTGGTCAGTTTCAAGGTAAAAAACATTGGCGGTGGCCAAACTGCCGGGGCACTGTGGAACGATGCCTTATTTGTTTCAAAAGATGCAAGCTTCGGTAATGATGACCTGTTGCTTTCGAACACCACCAACATCAAACAACTTGATCCTGACAGCAGCTACACCCGATCCGTAACGGTATCGTTACCAATAGATTATTCCGGCGACTACTATTTTTTCATCAAAACCGATTATTACAATTCGGTGGTAGAATTGCTGGAAAATAACAATCAAGCAAAGACGAACAATGTTACCCAGGTTGCATTAAAAACGCTTCCTGATATTCGGGTAAAAGACATTCTGGCTGAAAAGGCAAACATCAATCCGGGCGATTCGGTATTGATCAGCTGGAAAGTTGAAAATATCGGAGGCACAACTGCAACCGGAGGCTGGTCTGAACGGATAACTTTCGTTCCGGTTTCGGGATTAAAACTTGCGATTAACCCCAATACTGATTACCTGTTGCCTCTGCCTGCCGGATCTACAATTAACCGGAGCAGAAAAGTAAAACTGCCAGAATTACTTCGCTTTTCGGGTGATGCAAACATTCAGGTAGAGCTAATTCCGTTCCCCGAACTTCAGGAATATGCAGCCAGCAAATCCAATAACATTGCTTTATCTGCAGATAAGGTTACGGTAGCGAACAGTTTGTTTTTATCCCTTCAAAGCAGTTCAGTAATCGAAAATGTACCGCTGCCAGTCCGGTGCATAGTTACCCGCAGCGGAGATTACACTGCAGATCTCGAAGTTTCATTGTCTGCTTCAATTGCAGGTCAGCTTACCATTCCAGCAGCGGTTACCATTCCTGCCAATCAATCCGCCTTTGCGTTTAACGTCATAACGGTTAATAATGCGGTACTCGATGGTTCTCGAAATGTGGACATTACTGCCAGTGCAGCGGCATACGCCAATGTCTCAAAAACAATTACCGTTTTAGATGATGAAATTCCTACACTAACTGCCCTGTTGAGCAAGAATACAGCCACAGAAGGCGAAACAATTACCTTGACCATTTCGCGTGATTTAGTTACTGCACAAGCATTAACAGTTAGCCTCGCAACTAACAAGTCATCGCAGTGGACATTTCCGGCATCCGTTATTATCCCGGCCAATGCCTCTTCAAATACGGTTTCGGTAGTTATTACCGATGATAACATTCCTGAATTAAAAAGCAATGCAGTGATTTATGCCAGTTCTGCCGGGGTCACCACAGGCCAGGTAACTGGTACTATCGTGGATAACGATGTTCCGGAAGTAAGTCTTGAAATCCTTTCGGATACCGTTTCTGAATCAGCCGGTGTTTATGCCACCTGGGGGAAAATCAAACGGATAAAAGGCGATGGCATCATCACTGTAAATTTATCGGCCAATCTGGCCAATGCACTCTTTTTCCCTGCCAGTATTACCTTGCCCAAAGGAGCATTGGAGCAACAATTCAATATCGGGGTGATCGATAATGGCGATGTGGACGGCTACCGGAAAACAATCCTTTCCGGCTCCATTTTCATCTCAGCATGCAATTGCGGAACAACCCCTGAAAACGGAGGAGTTGTATCTGCCGATCTGGTTATTGCCGACAATGATGGTCCCTCACTTTCAGTTTCTGTTCTTCCGGTTTCGCTGCCTGAAGGGAAACTGAATGCCGGGACATTGACCATTTCGCGCAATACACCAACAACAGATGCATTGGATGTAACCATTTCGCACAACGATCCGACAGAAGTCAGCATACAAACTTCAGCAACGATTCCGTCCGGACAAAAGTCGGTACAGGTTCCGATTAATACCATTAATGATAACATTGAAGATGGAAATCAAATGGTTTCCATTCAGGCCGGGGCAACATCTTTCTCTTCAGGATTCGGGTATGTTTTTGTGACTGACCTGAATAAACCGGATATGGAAATCACGGATATTGCTCTGAGTGCAACAGCAGCAGCTACAAACGAAGTCATTGAAATAACCGGATCAGCATTTAACAGTGGCTTTGCAACCGCACCTTCCGGAGTGAAAATAAACTTCTATTGTTCGAAGGACAAAACCATCGATGCAAATGACATCCTTCTGGGTGAATTTGCATTTCCGTCTCTGATACTACAGGATAATTCTGCAAACTTCATGAAGACCGTGGACGTTCCGGACGAAATCGGGAACTTCTTCATTCTGGCAAAAATTAATCCGGCTGAAACAATTACCGAGTTGGTTTATTTCAACAATGTTTCGGATGCCGTTGCACTTACCATTACTCCGGAATACAATGCAACGGTGATTGCCGACAATGATCTGTACCAGCCAAACACCACGATTTCACTTCATGGGTCTGCGGTCAATAACAAAAGCGAAAAAGTGTCCCATGTGAATGTGGATGTTTATATTATAAATAACGGCACACGGCGCGAAATCAAGGCAACAACAGATGGCAGTGGCGATTATATAACAGATTTTGCTCCAATCCCGAATGAATCTGGACATTATTCGATCGGTGCATGTTTTCCCAAACAAAATCTGAGCACCGAGCAGGACAAATTCGACATTCCGGGATTAATGCGGGAATCCACCTCAAATATCATCTGGGAGATGAAACAGGGGCAAACTTTGGTTGGGAAAATTGCAATTAAAAATACCAGTGAAGCTCCATTAAATAAACTCGTCATCACACCGGATAAACTACCGCTGGGTTGTGAACTTAAATTTGACACCATCCCGGTTCTTTCGGGCAACCAGACCAAAGAATTCACTTTTACTCTGAAAGCACTTGAAATAACAAGTGGAAAGGATTATGAAAAAATAAATTTTCAGGTCAAATCCAGCGAAGGAATCACCACCGATTTCCCGGCTTACTATTACTGCCAGGCTTTGCAGGCACAGTTAAAAGCCGATCCGGTAAGCATCAATACTACGATGACCAAGGGAAAATCGAGGCTTTATGAAATGTATGTGTACAACAATGGAGCAGGTGAATCTGGCACCGTGACCATCAGTTTGCCTGATGTCAGTTGGATGACGCTTGTGAGTCCCGCAACACTTACAAATATTTCTCCGCAGGATTCTGTCACAGTAATTTTGAACCTTGAGCCAAACGCCGACACTCCGCTCAATACACCCATTTCAGGAAATATTGCCGTAAACTGTGTAAATGGCAACGGAGTTTCGATACCATACCACTTTGAAACGGTATCCGAAGAAACCGGCGGACTGAAGGTGGACGTCATTGATGAATACACCTATTTCACCGATGCAAAGCCGCATGTTAAAAATGCCCATGTGGTGGTTCGTCATCCCTTCTCCGGAAAGATTATTGCTGACGGATTTACCGGCAATGACGGCATCTTCTCGGTTGACAATCTTCCTGAAGGCGCTTACAAAATGAATGTGGAAGCCGAAAAACACGAAGGCTTCCAAACCACATTAATCATTGATCCGGGACGTGTTAACGAACAAAGTGTTTTCCTGAGTTTCCAGGCCATTACCTACACATGGGAAGTGGTTCCAACTGAAATCGAAGATAAATATGAAGTTCAGTTAGTCATGAAATATGAGACCAATGTTCCGGCTCCGGTTGTGATCATGGAGATGCCAACTGAAATGCCACAGCTTTTCAACGACCAGACATTCCCGTTTATGGTTACCCTGACCAACAAAGGGCTAATAACAGCTCAGGATGTGCAACTTAAATTGCCTCAGAACGATCCGGAATATGAGTTTGTGACCAATTTTACTAAAATGAATCTTTTGGCACAACAAGCCATTCAGGTTCCGGTTGTGATGAAAAGAAGAGATGCTTTAAAATCAGCCAGCACCATTGAATCCACAGGCCCTTGTGCTGATTTTGCAATTACAGTTTACGGTTTTGAATGTGGAAAAGACAAACAATGGCACCTGACTAACCACAGTATTACATTCTCCGGAAGGATTTGTTTGAATACTGGTGGCCCGGGTTGGGGGGGCATTTGGGGACCAAGTGGAAGTAGCGGCCCATCCAGAGGTGGCGGTGGTCCTAGTCATTACGACCCTAACAATTATATTCCTTCAGTTTCTACACCCACTATTGGTTGCGACAATTGCCTGATTGATTTGACACTTGCTATTTTAGCCTGTATTCCCGGACCTGTTGGTTGGGCATTTAATACCGCTGGTTGTATTAAAACACTCGCTGGTTTTAGTGAAGTAAATGTGGAATTTGTGGCGGATGTAGCGATTTGTCTTGGAGGATACACAGGTGCCGGTTGCCCTATCGGACTTTTTGGTGCGCTTAAATCGTGTATTAAAGATCCGCCGATTTTTGTAAAAAGTGCCTCGCTGCTCAACAGTCTCCAGGCAAGCAATTCCGTGTCACCAATTATACAGCAAGCTCTCGATGATCTGGCCTATTTCGAATACAAAAAAGAGGCAGAGTTAGGTTGGATGAGCGAAGTGATGGGAAGTTTGGATTGGCAATCGAAACAGAGCTTTTCCGATTTTATCTCTCAACTAGGATTTATCAATGGTAACAATCAAATGATCAGTCCGGAACATGTTATTTTAATTAAGGAAAAAATGGCAGGATCCGATATTACCGGAGATGAAATTGATGCATTTATTACCCGCTGGAACAGTTCAATGTCAGCTTATGCATTAGGAATCTATTCCCCAACAACAGAACACCCTGGAATAATAGATAATACTATGCTTGAAGGATATGTTCTAAAATCTGATTCGGCACAACATTATGCTGTTTCAAAAGGATATGCTTCTGTAGGAGAAATGTATAATGCTTCACTAAAAACGATCAAGGAACAAGCTGAAGCTGGACGTAATTCAGTATGCGCTTCGGTTACAATCAATATTACCCAAAAGGTCGTGATGACCCGCGAAGCTTTTGAAGGTACCTTGACCATTTACAATGGCAATAAATCGACGGCCATGCAGGAGATCAAATTGAATCTGGAAATAAAAGACGAAAACGGTGTTCTGAGCAATGATCTTTTCCAGATCGACACCAAGGCGTTAAGTATATTAACCGGAATTGACGGTACCGGAACGCTTGGTCCTGATCAAAAAGGAAGTGCCACGGTTTTGTTTATTCCTGAGAAAGGAGCCGCTCCGGAAGTTCCAAAAAGCTATTCGTTCGGAGGTTCTTTCTCCTACCTCGATCCGTTTACTGGTGTTACTGTAACCAAACCATTGTTCCCGGTAACATTGGATGTCAACCCAAGTCCGGATTTATTCCTGCACTACTTTATGTCGCGTAATATTTTAGGTGATGATGCCTTGACTCCAGACAAGGTTGAACCTATTGTTCCGGCAGAATTTGACGTCATGGTTCAAAACAATGGATTTGGCACGGCTAAAAATGTGCGTATCGAAAGTGCCCAGCCAAAAATTGTGGAAAACGAAAAAGGTTTGGCCATCAATTTTGCATTGATTGGCTCAAACCTGAACGGACAGCCCCGACAGTTAGGTTTGACCAACATCGATTTTGGAAACATAGCACCTAAAAAATCAACTATCGGGCAATGGTGGTTTACCAGCGATTTGCTCGGCCATTTCGTCTCGTATGAAACCAAACTCACCCATCTGGATAGCCGGGATATAAAATTATTGGTCGCTGAAGTATAATTTTTTGAGTAAATATTAAGAATTTCGGCCTTATCCATAAAAGAT
>CAIPKZ010000365.1 GCA_903865775.1 uncultured Prolixibacteraceae bacterium
AATTCACCTTCTGAAAAGCTTCTCCCAGTTTACGGGCCGGAATAACTAATTGATTGTATTTTTCAGGTTCGTTGTAATAGAATACCCGCAGGCACATCAGTCCAACCACTTCGGCCGAGCCATAGATATAGGTTTTCAGTGTTTCAGGTGAATAAATCTCGTGGGTCAGATCCATTTCCATACTCAGTAGAAATGCTTCAATCAACTCATGGTCGATACTGTATTTCCTGACAGCCATCTGAAAGCTGTCGATGATTGGATTAATACTAAATTTTCGATCAATGGCCTTGTAGGTTTCCTGTCTGAATTCTTCAAAAATGACCCGCTGATCCTGATCAGTAAACGTATCCACAATCTCATCGGCATAGCGCACAAAGCCATAAATACTGTAAATTCCTTCACGGTATTTTGAATTCAGAATACGCACGCCCATCGAGAAAGAAGTGCTGTAATTCTTCGTAGTTATTTTACTGCAGTCGAGGTTGTTTTTACGATACAATTCCATTGTCTTTCTGTATTCTTTCGGTTACCAATCGCGAACTGATTACGGTCATCGGAAGTCCTGTTCCGGGAACAGTTGATGCACCAACGTAATATAAATTGCTGAATTTTTCATCCTTGTTTTTTGGTCTGAAACCGCCAACCTGATTCAGATCATGTGCCAAACCAAGACCGCTTCCACGGTACAATCCAAACATATTTTGCCAGTGTTCAGGATTTAAAACCACTTTCACTTCTGTATGCTTGTGAAAATCAAATCCTGTCCGGTCGCTCAAATCCTGAATAATGCTGTCTGCAATATCCTCATCATCACTCCAATCGGGTTTGTAACGCAAATCGGGTACCGGACAAAGTATAAAGATACATTCTTTTCCGGGAGGTGCATAATCGGGATTATGCATCGACTGAATATTGACGTAATAATAGGGTTTATCCAATTTGATCTTGTTCTTAAAAATCTTTCCGGCATACTCCCTGAAATTCCTTCTCAAAAAATAATTGTGATGATACATATCCGGAACTTTGGTGTCAAGTCCCAGATAAATGGTCAGTGGTGCCAAGGTCCATTTTTTTGCATCCAGTTTCTTTTCTGAAAAAGCTTTCCGGTTCAAAATCGCCCCGCGAAACCAGGCTGCATCTGCATTCACAACATACTGATCAGCCTTCCATTCTTTTCCTGAACTGTCGGTAAACGATGTTATTCTATCTTTCTCAGCAGTAAATGCGGTAATCTCGGTATTGTAATGAATCTGAACTCCAAGCTTATCCAACTCAGCCAGAATTCCTTCCACAATTTTATACATTCCGCCTTTGACGTTGTAATATCCATCGTGAACCAACTCGGTATAGTTCAGCAGCGTATAAACTGCCGGTGTGTCAAACGGAGTGGCACCAAGGAAAAATCCAACCAGCGAAAAAATCACTTTCACCTCGAAAGATTCAAAATTACGTTCCATTTCGGTCCACATCGAATAGAACATTTTAGGCGCGTGCTTGATGGGAACAGTGGTCAGTTTAAGCAGGTAGTGAGCCAGGGAATCGAAATTGCGATGGATTACAATACCTTCGGTGTCGTGAAACATTTGACCCGCAGCCTTCAGAAACTTTGTCAGCTTTTTTTCAAAATCAGGCTCAACTTCCTGAAATTCGAGGGCCAGCTTTTTTAAGTCCTTATAAATCAAATAGCTCTTGTCATCTCCCTCAAAATGAACCGAATAAAGCGGATCAAGTTCAACAAATTCGAAAGGCATCTGGATGTTGCAATCCTTTACCAACTCCTGAAATTCATAGCTCATGCTGAAAAAGGTAGGAGCCATATCGAACTTAAAACCATCCTTTTCGAGCAGGTTGAGACGTCCTCCGGCACGATGGTATTTTTCGACCATCTCCACCTCGTATCCTCTGCTTGCCAGGCGCAATGCAGTGGTTAATCCCCCAAGACCTGTCCCTATAATGATAACCTTTCTGGGCATCTGTTTAATTATTTAAATTATTACTTAAACAAAGTAATCGTTAAATGTTTCAGGAAATTACGATTTTATTTTGGAAACCTTGTTGTTTTGCATAAATTTAATGAATTATGACACAGGCAATCATTATCGGTTCCGGAATTGGCGGGCTTGCTGCTTCTATACGGTTAGCGCGTCGGGGGATTCGTGTAGATGTTTATGAGTCAGCAGAAAATGCCGGCGGAAAAATTTCGGAAAGGAATTTCAACGGGTTCAGGTTCGACGCCGGTCCTTCGCTGCTCACTTTACCTGAATTGCTATTCGAACTGCTTGATGACGACCTGCGTTTTCCGGTTCAGAAGACAAAAATCATTACCAAATATTTCTATCCGGATGGAACCCAAATTTTAGCATTCAGCGATGTTGAAAAACTTACAGCAGAAATTGAAGAAAAGCTCAATGTGCCTGCTGATAAGCTAAATGCCTATCTTCGGAAGGCGGCCACAGTTTATGAACTGACCTCCGATCTCTTTATTTTCGGTTCATTTCACCGTTTGAAAAACCTGTTAAACCTGAAATCCCTGAAAACTTTACTTCAATTCCGGAAACTACATGCTTTCCAAAGTCTGCATGAATTTAACACCAGCGAACTGGGCGAAAAAAGGCTGGTTCAGTTGTTCGATCGCTACGCCACCTACAACGGCAGCAATCCATACCAAACTCCTGCAACTTTAAGCGTGATTTCTCATCTGGAACACAAACTTGGCGCCTATCTTCCTGAAGGTGGAATGTTTCAAATCACCGAATCACTCCTAAAGCAAGCTTTAAGGCTGGGTGTTAAATTCCATTTCGGACAGGCTGTTCGAAAGGTTGATGTCAGTAATGGAAAAGTTAACGGTATTTTGCTCGATTCCGGCTTTGTTCCTGCTGATATTGTGGTAAGCGATGTGGATATTCACAGCTTCTATTCTTCGCTTTTACCCGATAAAAAACGACTTTCAAAAATCAAAAAGGAAGAACGATCATCATCGGCTCTGATTTTCTATTGGGGAATGAAAGGGAATTTTCCGGAGCTGGATATACACAATATCTTTTTCAGCAGCGATTACAAGGAAGAATTCAGGCAATTATTTCAGTTGAATGAAGTCAGCAACGATCCAACCGTTTACATTTACATCAGCAGCAAATACAATCCGGCGGATGCTCCTGACGGCTGCGAAAACTGGTTTGTGATGATTAATGCTCCTGCTAATGTGGGCCAGAACTGGAACGAAATCATCGAACGGACACGACTGAATATTCTGCAAAAGCTGGAACGGATGTTGGGTAAACAACTGAAAAACTGCATTGCCGCCGAACAAATCCTTTCCCCTCCTGAAATATTCAAACAAACGGGTTCGGTCAATGGTTCTATCTACGGAAGTAGCTCTAACAGCCGGTATGCTTCGTTCAACCGGCATGCCAATTTCCGGAGCGATATTGACGGATTGTATTTTGTGGGTGGAAGCGTGCATCCGGGTGGTGGAATTCCGCTGTGCTTGTCGTCAGCCAAAATTGTTGACGGATTGGTAAAGGAATACTTAAAATGAAATGAATATGAAGGTCACTCTGGATGTAAAGGTGGTGAAAATTATCATCGTGGTCTGGTATCTGGTTGGAATTGCCGGGTTCCTGATTCATCCTTTGCGACCATTATTTCAGCAACTGACTCCATTCGGAATGGTGATGACTGCCGTTTTGCTGCTCTATTTCCAGGAACCAAAAAGCCTGAAAAACTGGATTTTTTTTGCTGCTATTGCCCTGACCGGCTTTATTGCCGAACTGATTGGTGTAAATACTCAACAACTGTTCGGAGCCTATAGTTATGGAGATACTCTCGGATTGAAACTCTGGAATACTCCGCTAATCATCGGGATCAACTGGCTGGTTTTGATTTATTGCATTGCTTCGCTGTCGAAGAATATTCGTATTAACTGGTATTTTCCGGTTATTGGCGCTGCAACGATGGTTGCTTTCGACTGGATCATGGAACCAGTTGCCATTGCAAGCGGAATGTGGAGCTGGGCGAATGATCAGATTCCGCTAAAAAATTATACCGACTGGTTTCTGATTTCAGGATTTATTTTTCTGATGATTCGTATCCTGAAAATCGAAATAACCAACCGGATCGCCGGTGTTCTTCTCCTGAT
>CAIPKZ010000366.1 GCA_903865775.1 uncultured Prolixibacteraceae bacterium
CGCCAATGGCAGCCATCGGTATGGCAAATAAAGCTACGAAAGGATAAATGTAACTATCATAAAGGGCTACCATGATCAGATAAATCAGTATAAATGAGATGATAAGAACCGAACCCAAAGCCCCGAAACTTTCATCCTGTGTTTTGATATCAGCCCCCCAGGTTAATTTTACCCCTTCAGGCAATGGTTGAGTTTTCAGAAAGGCAATTGCTTCATCTGCAAGTGTTCCTGATGGCCTGCCAAACGATTCGGAAGTAATGGTTACAGAAGGTTGACGGTCCAATCTTTCGAGCAACGAAGGCGAATTATCCTGCCTGACTTCAGCAAATTGAGATACTTCAATGGGGATGTTCATTGGGTTGACGATGGAAAGACGCTGCACATCTTCAAAGTTTTTCCGGTCAAAATCATCCAGCCATATCCTTACCGGATATTCGGTTCCATTTTCGGTTAACGAGGCATCATCGTTTCCGGTGAAGGCAGTCCTTAAATTTAACCCGACATAGGCAGTTGTTAATCCCAACCGCTGCATCTTATCTTTGTCGGGGATCACCTTGAATTCAGGGCTACCTTCTTCAACTGATAACTGGACATTATCGGCACCAGGTATTTTTTCAATAGCCGCTTTCAGTTCATTCCCGGTTTTCATTACCAAGTTCAGATCGCTTCCGCTCAGGGTTATTTTGATGGGAGCCTGTTTGGGTAATAGACCCAGAACTGCCATTGAAAAGTTAACTCCGGAAAATTGCTTTTTCAACTCTTCTCGAAGCGATTTCATAAACACCTCAGTTTTGATGTCCCTTTCTTTTTCCGGCTTTAGCTGAATAGTGAATTCGGTTAAATTGGCTGAGCCAACCCCCAAACTTCCGATACCAGTACTTGGCCCGGCAATGTTGCTGAAAAGTGTGGCTACTTCAGGTTGCTGAAGAATAAAGTTTTCTACCCGCTGAGTTCTGATATTGTTCTCCTGAACGGTTGTTGTTTTATCATATTCCAGATTCAGACGAAACTTTCCCTGGTCGCCGGTCGACATCATTTCTTTTCCGATAATGCCTTGTTTCATCATCACCCCGGTCATTACCAAAAGGAAGACAACAATTCCGGTAAAAATGAGCTTATGGCTAAGAACCCATTCCAATTGATGGCCGTACCAATCGATAAAGGTTGTTAATTGCTTTTCGAACCAAAGCAAAAAACGGTTCATGAAGTTGGTCGGTTGTAAATCTTCCTTTTTGCCGATTCTCGAAGCCAGCCAGGGAACCAGTGTAAAACCTACCAATAGGCTGGTTAGTGTAGAGGTTATTACCACGATTGAAAATTGTTTCAGCATATCGGCCACAAATACCTGCAAAAACAGAATCGGTAAGAATACAACCACATCGACCAGCGTAATTGAAATGGCTGAAAACCCAATTTCCATACGCCCTTCCAATGCCGCTGTTTCTTTGTCTTTGCCCATATCGAGGTGTCGCTGGATATTTTCCAGAATTACAATGGCATCATCCACCAGGATTCCGATAATTAACGACATGGCGAGCAAGGTCATCAGGTTTAAGGTGAAGCCCATCAGCCACATTATGGCAAACGCGGTAATTAATGAGGTCGGGATTGCAATTAATACAATCAAAGAATTCCGGTAGCTTCGTAAAAACAGGAACATAACCAATGAAACCAGGATTACAGCCAGAATAAGGTCATCAACCACTGAATTTACTGCTGCAATCGTCATATCGGTTGAGTCATCGGCAACAACAAATTTCACCCCGTAGTTGGAGTTTGCACTTTCGATTTGCTTGAGTTTCGTGTGAACCAATTTTGAAACCTCTACCGCGTTCGCATCGCCTTGTTTTTTCAGCAAAAGGCCTATTCCGTTTGTACCGTTGTACCGACTTACCGAACTTATTTCTTTCACCCCATCGATCACGGTTGC
>CAIPKZ010000367.1 GCA_903865775.1 uncultured Prolixibacteraceae bacterium
AGAACTTCAGTTCAATACCGATATGGTCAATGTAAATGGCGGTGCCATTGCTTTAGGTCATCCGATCGGAGCCAGCGGAAGCCGGATTCTGACCACCCTCGTTCACGAAATGAAACGCCGAAACGCCGAAAAAGGATTAGCCACCTTGTGCATCGGAGGCGGCATGGGAATTGCCCTGTGTGTTGAATTGTGCTAGACTGACTTTAATCCTAATCTTTACAGCATCTGTTATTTTGATGATTTTCAAATTGATTTCAAAGTTGAATTGGAAGCAATAAGTATGCGCTACTCTAAAGCCAAAACGAGTCACCCAAGGGAGAATAAGCAACTTCGGAAATTTTCTAATTGCACCGAAGTGCAGATGCCTCTGACTTAATAAATCATCTGTAGAACTTCCCTCGAATTGCTGCAATTTTGATTACGACCTTTCTGTAAGCATTGCATAATACAAGCTTCCGGAAATTTGCTGATCCGAAGTATGAAAATTGGTTATACAATCCATCCTGTCAAATACTTGAGCTGCGAATCATTTGGTTTTCACAAGAATAGACTGTCTATTCTCATCCCCCTTTACAAAAATATCAGGTAAAAACATTAAATATTTCTACGCCCAGGCAGCGTTTTCGATTTTCAATCCGTACCTATTGTAGAATCATTTGTTAAAAGGCCTTTAATAGTATAAAGTGATACCAAATTAAACTGAAATCATTGCTATAAGCCATTAATATTCTGAACAAAGCCAGGTTAATTCCGTTATCATCGGTAATATTTTATTTTATTACCTGGATGGTTGAAAAAGAATTAGAGCGAATTATCGATGGTTGTATAGAACAAGACCGGCATAGTCAGGAATTGTTATATAAAAAGCTCTATGGTTTTGCCATGAAAATATGTCTGCGATACGCTGACAATAGATATGAAGCTTCTGAAATCTTGAATGAAGGATTCTTTAAGGCTTTTACAAACATCACAAAATATGATAAAAGCTGGCCATTCAAGACATGGCTAAGTAAAATTATCTATAATACATCCATTGATTATTATCGGACAAATTTAAGATGGAGTCAATTTGCTGATTTGGAAAAATCGGAACCAAAATTTCATGATTCTAACGTGGAGCATAAACTTGACTATGAGGATTTACTCGCCACAGTCCAACGCCTTCCTCCATCCTATCGAATCGTATTTAATTTATATGCCGTTGATGGCTATTCTCACGAAGAAATAGCCGAAATAACAGGAATAAGTGCCAGCACTTCCAGATCAAACCTTCACAAGGCGCGACTGAAATTGCAACAAATGTTAGCAGTACCAAAATCGGTAATGATTCTATTGATAATGAGATTAAGAAGGGAAGCGATAAACCGGGAGAGAGAAAATCATTTCATGAAAATTTAAGAAGATCATGACTAACAGGAATTTTGAAGATATCGACAAATTATTTCGGGAAGGATTGAATCCTATAGAGGATCAATCAAATACTGCAGAAGCTGACTGGTCAAAACTTAAGGAACGTCTCGATCAGAATGAAAATAAGAAAAGGGGAGTCTTTTGGTTAACGCGGCTGAGCGGCATTGCAGCACTAATCCTACTGTTTTTTACGATCCGGATGCTATTGCCTGAAGAACGAATTCCAATCATCCAACAGGCTGCAGTTCAGCAGAAAGATCTGAAAGTAAAAGAAGAGCAAAACCAGCCAAAAGTTTCACCGGAAGCTAAAAAAACGGTCAGTAAAACTGACCCGGTTTCCAAAAACTTGCTGGCTCAAAACAACCATTTTGAAAAACAGTCGCAAAAAAAACATATCGCCGCACAATCCGCTAAGAAGCAAACGCCAAATGATGACAAGATATCTGGAGAAGACTTAAGCGCACAAAAGGCAACGAAAAAGCAAATAGTTAATGCAGAAAATCCGAATACGTCACCGCCGGAAAGAGTGAAAACTCAGGACCGGGAAAAATCCCCGGCAGAAGGTTCGTTATTTGCGGCGAATGAAAAACCAAACGTACCATCAGTTCCTGAACATGAATCCAGAAAATTGGCTTTAAGTTTCCTTGCTGCACCTGATTACAATGGTGTAAATAACCTGAATAATGCTTCAATGGGTAATGATTTCGGACTAATGGTATCCATTAAGATTGCAAAAAACTGGAAGTTCAGCACCGGCGCAGTTTACGGCAAAAAACTTTATGAAACAGGATTTAGCAACTATAACCCCAATAAAAATATATGGACCGAATATTTTCCAAAATCTGTAAGTGCAGATTGCCGGGTTTTGGACATTCCGCTAAATATCAGTTATACTGTCCTAAACCGGAAGAACACATCAATTAGTTTGGGATCAGGGATTTCGTCGTACATCATGCTTCGCGAAGATTATAGTTTCAGTTATGTGGAACAGGACGATGATACTGCTTTGGCCTATCATGTGGTCAACGAAAATCAACATTGGCTGAATGTAATCAATTTACAGGCAACCATCGAGCAGCGTTTAAATTCAAGATTGAGTGTTGGGATACAGCCATATATGAAAATTCCACTCGGTAATATTGGCTTTGCCGGAGTAAAACTTCAATCTCTTGGCATGGCGGTAATTTTAAGTTACAACCTTAATTTATAAACTCAAGCTATATTCATTTCAGCCTTAATTCACCTGATTAAAAAATCAGGTGAATTCGTTTTGCATTAGATAAATACGACTTGTATTGTCTTAATTGGAGGATCCGGACCAAGTTGAGTTAAACAGATCTTCCGTAGTAACTAAATCTGTTTGCAATTTTTGTCGCCCCTTTCCTGTAAATTCTTCCGGGCTGGCTCTGTATCGAGTCAAATCCATATTGAATCCTACAATTTTTGTCGATAAAGAATGTCAGGCTTTGCCTTCGATCCTTTCG
>CAIPKZ010000368.1 GCA_903865775.1 uncultured Prolixibacteraceae bacterium
GGTATGATGTTGATGAAAATGTTGGATTTGTTGATTCCCATGTTCCGCACGCTGTATGTGAACAGGATGAAGGAAAAAGTAGATGCAAAAATGGCCAGTTTGATGATTGCGCCAAACGCTTTCGCATCAAAAGGAACTTGAGTAAAGTCTTTATATTCAAATACAAGCCAGAAAGGAATGAATAACAATGATCCAATCAGATTCTGATACGTGATGATTGTAAAGGTATTGTACTTGTGCGACATTCCTTTCATCACACTGGAGTATCCAACTGCTCCCATTACTGCAAGAAACATGAGTGATATACCCAATGGAGATGCCGTAAAATTAAACGAAGTATCGAGCACGACCAGGCTTACGCCAAAAAAAGTAATTACCAGTCCGATAAGATTGGTGCGACTAAGTTTTTCTTTATAAAAATACCATGCTGCGATAGGCGAAAAGAGTGGAATGGTGGCAACAATAACTGATGCAACGGTTGATGAAACGTATTTCAAACCATAGCTTTCGCCCATGAAATAAAGGAAAGGCTCGAATAATGCCATTAAAAGAAACATTTTCAAGTCTCCCGGTGCAATCTTTTGAAGTTTTCGGGAAAGAAGGGTGAAAATCAGCATGAGCCCCGATGAAATCAGCAACCTGAAAAGGATTGTCGTCAACGGACCATACGATTCATACACAATTTTGATCCAGACGAACGAAAAACTCCAGAAAATCATCGACAGAATTGCTGCGCCAGTTGGAAGCCAGGCTTTCTTCTTCATTGAAAGTATTTAATGAGCCACAAAAGTAAGTTTAATTACTTTGATAAAAAAGCCGGATTTCGTGTGAACTGAAGAGATCTATTTGCTGATTCAGAAATAATCTGCAAGAAAAAAGGGCTTCATTTTTAATGAAACCCTTTCTAATCAGGTAATTTAATATCTCAGAATCTGCCAAATTTGAAAATGAGACCAGCAGTCATGCCTTCCAAAACATCCGGATCGGTATTTAGCATGCTGATTCCGGAAGTAATTCGATAGCTGAAAGTTGCCGCCATCCTCAAATGGTGTGTCATGTTGAATTCGAGTTCAACTGCAGGTTCGAAAATCAGGTAGGTGTCGCTATTCGTTTCGTCTGGTATCCAGTTGTCTAAGTTTTGGTTGATTGGCATGTTGGTAATTCCGCCGACTCCAAGCAATACGGGGAATGAAAGATGCACCGGAAAGCGCGGGGCAATAATCGGTTCAAGGTAAAGACCTCCGTAACCACCACCAAGGCTATTATACGGTGTACTATTGACCCAACCATGGTAATCGGCATTATCAACAAATCCACAACCTCCAAGGCCAATCGCAAACGAATGGCCGATGACCCATGAACCTCGTGCTCCCATCAGGAAAGCATCCTTGCCATTGAGTTGGGTATAACTGAATGAAAATGCTCCATAGCCGCCGTTGGAACGATTTTTTGAAAAGAGAGTCGAAATCTGATCATCATTGTTTTCATCTTGAGCACTAACTATAAGAAATCCAAGACAGAGAAAGATAAGTAGAGTTAACTTTTTCATTTTCTAATATTTAAGATGAGTAAATTGTTCGAATATTTCCTTTTTTCCAATGACTTGATTTCAGAAAGTGTATTTGACCGTGAAGGCAAAATCAAACGGCTGGAGCTTGAAGAAATTTTCACCAAATAGGTTGAAATATGGTTTTACCTCAATGCCAACCATCAATGGAATTGCAGGAATGGCATATTCGGTGGCTACCAGTCCGTCGAGACCAAGAACAGGTCCGGTACGATGATCACGTATGGAATATTGCAGACCATTTTCAATATGATATTCGCGGGTGTACCATGATTCGAAACCCACATGAGCTCCAAAACCATAAATAAATGACAACTCATGAAGGAAATCAAATGCATCGGCTACATGAAATTCTTTCATCCCGGTAAATTGCATCCCTTGGTTCCGGAATGAGATCAAGGCTTTATATGAAGTCAGTTCACCTGAAAAAACCCGGTATTCAAATCCTGATGAAATGCCACCACGAATTCCAACCGCTTTTCGGGGTTGCTCTGAAAACCCAAACAGGGCCAATGATAATAGGAAACTGGTAAGGAAAATTTGTTTCATTGCTTGACTGTTTTTCTTTGATAATATTGTATTCTGGATATTTTGTTTTCTTTTTCTATGGACAGGTTTTTATTTCAGTAGTTGCAAATCCGGAATGAAAATCATTGGATTTTTTAAAAATCATTGATTGTTTCCTTCAGTTCATCAATTCGAAAGCACATTGGTTTCTCCGCCAACAGCATTAATGATGAGCTGGTCATCCTGCATTTTTTTGCCAAAATAACCCGAATGGCGGACTTTATTTTCTTTTGGATCAATAACTTCTTTGTCTTCAACTTTCAGCTCCCGACCAAGTTTCAAATCAGTTTTTGTTTCTGTAATCAGAAAATTGAATTTGGCTTCCGGATTGAAATACAGGTTTATATCGGCCGATCGTGTTTCGACATAGATGCTGGTGAACGAAATCTGGATTTTTTCCATATCTAAGCTTCCGTAACTCAGGCGTAGGTTGGCTTTATTTTTAAATTCCGATAGTCTGAAATGACTAAAATTGCCGGAAGCATCAATTTTATCAGCGATCAGGATCCGGTATTTATCGCGGCGCGAATCGATGCTCAAATCCTCTGATTTCTGAACTTCAATGTTCGATGATTTGCTTTCGAACCTCAGAACAATGGAGTTTTTAATCAGGATATCGCTGTAATTGCATATTATCCGTGCATTTGTGAGGTTATTGATGTTTGCATCGGCAAAGCTCAGGTTCAGATTGGCGTTTTTCGGCAAGTCGTCGGCTTTCAGCTTTCCGTTGCTCAAATTGATTTGTGTTTCGCCATTGTAATCGCCCATAATGATATCGCCAAATTTGTTCTCAAGTCGCAACTCATGGTCATCGGGTAACCAAACGACCAAATCGATGCGAATGCTTCCATTGGTTTGCAGCATGGTTTCCTTGAATTTCAAAAGTTCACTTTCAATCGGATTGCGGTTTTTATCGACCTGAGTTTTTACAACCAGGTAATTCGGACTTTTGCTGATATCGAAATCGAGTTTATCGAGTGTTTTGCTCAGCTTATCAGGCTTTTTCTCATTTATTTCCATTCGGAACTGAATAACAACTGAATCTTTTTTCCAGGTATTCAATTCAATTTTGCCGTATTTATTGGTGATGTCGATACGTGCCTCAGGAAGAACCTTAAAACGTTTTACAAATTCACGTGTTTCGGTAAACTGGGCCTGAACTGTCTGACTCAGCAGAAAAATGAAAGCTGAAATCAGAATTGGAATACCTTTATTTTTGAATTTAATATTCATAATAATTTGGTTAACAGTTTATTTGTGCCAGAACATCATCCACCAGTTTCATCCGGTTACGGTTATTTTCTATCATGGCTTCAATCACTTCCTTATTCGAAATATTTTCCTTCAAGTCGCTTTTTAAAGACCGGTACATGGTATCCAGTTCTTTCAGATCACCATCTATCTCACCTTTCAATTCAGGATAAACCGTGTAGCATTTTTGTATTTCAGCCAGTTTTCCCGAAACTTCCTGAGCATAAAACGCTTCAGCTTCCATCAATTCCTGAACTTCGGGATCGATCTGAACTGCTTTGGAAGTTTGCCTTTGTTCTGAGAATCGGACCTGATAAACAATAGCTGGAATCAGCGAGATCATGGCAACTACGGCGGCTATCTTCATCCAGTTCCTTATCCGGACTTGGTGTTTTGGCTTTTTGTCAAGTTGTTTGCTGATAGAATCCCAAATTTTATCAGAGGGCTCCATCCGGTCAAATTCGTGCCGGTTTTCATTCACAAACTGTTCTAATCGGTCCGATTTCATATCGTTCTTGTTTTGGTTTGTTTCATTATTTCGTAAACTCTGCGTTTTGCGCGCATGAATTGTGTTTTTGAAGTTGATTCGGTAATGTTCAGTATCTGAGCTATTTCACCGTGATCGTATCCTTCGAGCAGGTAAAGCGAGAAAACGATCCGCCCACCTTCCGGAAGCTGGTTCATCGCCTGAATGACATTTTCTTTTGTATATAAAGCTTCTTCAGGTTCTTCCTGTGCCGTTTCGAATCGGTTCATTTCATTGAAATATTTCAAATCCACTTTTCGTTTATTCAGAGAATTGATGCAGGTGTGGATTGTGATGGTCTTAAGCCAGGTTCCGAAACTTGATTCATTCCGAAAGGTTTCAAGTTTCTGAAAGGCCTGAATAAAGGTTTCCTGCAACATATCTTCAGCATCCTCGCGGTTATTCATCATTCGGTAACACACATTGAACATAGCCTTCGAATACAACTGATAGAGTTGATAGCGAGCCTTGTTGCTGCCCCTGATGCTATCGGCTATCAAATCCTTATGTATGTATGCTGTCTGGTTCAAATGGTGCTCGTTTCGATATTAATGACAATGGTTTTTGTGTAGGGTTGCAACGGAATGAATATTATTTTTCTTTGGGTTTATTCAGATTGACTCCAAGGCCAAGTATCATGTGAAATGCCAGATTGAAAACATCGGCACGACCCTGGGCTACTTTAACAGATGCATAGGCAAATGTGGTTTTGGCTTCGGCATTGATAAAAAACCGATCTCCCAATCGGATTGGTTTGCCGATTGCCAGATTTATTACTGGTCCGGAAAGATAATAACCCAAATCCCAAGTGTTTTCTGAATCACCAAATTCTTTTCCACGGATTTTCGATTCAGGATGGGTGATCACAATTCCTGCACCCGCGTGATACCTGAATGATTTCCGGTCGAAACCGCGGTTCAGGAAAATCATATTAAATCCATGCGACAGGTTAAATTTTTGAACTTCTGAAGTTATATTGTCCAGATAAAGTTTGTGGTGAATAAATTCAATTTCCCACGACCGGTCGTTTTGCCACCGACCTAAACGTACATCCATGTAAACGGGGAGAGTCAGCGCTTCAGTGTGGTAATTTGCTGTAAGTTTAATATTGGGATAACCTTGCTGGCTGATTTTTAATGGCATAGGTGCATTGTAAGCTCCACCGCTTTGGAATTCAAAGGTCCATTGCGACTGAGCCTGAGTTACTCTTGTTGAAACGAATAAAAAGGAAACAATGAAAAATAATATTTTCATTGTTTCCGAAATTAGATTTTGATTCATGAATTCAGATTCTGAATGATCGAAGAAAATCAACTTTTTTATTGAATACAGCAAACGCCAAGGCGTTAGGAAAAGGCCGAGCAGGACTGGGATCAGATTAAATACCTGCTACAACAACTCCGTCGAACACGAGACTTGGGAGCCTTGCCTGGCTGTAAATCCA
>CAIPKZ010000369.1 GCA_903865775.1 uncultured Prolixibacteraceae bacterium
ACCATCATAAGCAAATCGATTTTTTCGGAACTGGTACGAAGTTCATCGTGGATAAAGTACGAAGCTGGCGATTCAATGGCTCCTTTTAGATCGGAATCAAGCAGCAGGTAGCTTTTAATGTTCTGGCTGTTTCCTGATGCGCTGAAATAGTTCTTGTTTACCACAGCGACCGAAAGCGTTGAATTAACCGAATCTCCCGCTGGAAGAAAAGCTTCGAGGTCAATTTTCACTTCCTCACGTGGTTTGAAATCTTTCTGATTTAATTGAAGCCTGATCAGATCATCTTTGCCGTCGTCAACGAAAATCAGGCGTTCGGCGATCTGAACCAGGGACATATCGAGCAGCGAGATTTTTGAAATCCCTTTTGGAAACTGATTTTTACCCACCCGGAGTGTTTTGGCGAAATCAGGCATTTCTACTTTTTTATAAAAGAGTACAATGCCTTTGTGGGACGCTACAAAATAGAAATCAGGATGACTTTGAAATTTGCTATTCCCTGAAATTTCAAAGGTGAGAGAATCAGCATTCTCAGCAAAATTCATACTGAAACCATCAGACCTGGCCTGAACGATTGGAATCTTGATTTCAGGAGATTGATCGATGGATGCAAAATAACTTTCACCATCTTCGGGCATCATGACAAATTTTCCCATTCCCATATATCTTGTGCTGAAAGAAGAAATTGTATCTCCACGATTACTGAGGATTTTTCCACTGACATAAATTCCTCTTCCTTTTGAATCGATTGCTTTAAATGCCACCGTATTTAAAACATTCAGCACCAGATTTCCTCCTTCGGGTAAAAATTTCACATCGATTTTTGAATAGTCGGTCTGATCGTTGTCCGTCAAATCTGCCGTTTTCAGCGATCCCGTGATCCAGATTTTCTTATGGAAGCAGGCGTCTTCCCCGAAGTTTTCGAGGTATCGGGTAAATGCTCTGATGGTGTACAATCCGCTTTTTAATGATTCGGTTTTGAACTCACAGCGCGCCTGACCTTTTATCGAAAACAGGATATTCTCTTTTGCGATTTTGCCTTCTTCAGAAACAAGCTGGACAAAAACATTCCTGAAATTTGAATTCAACTGGTTTGTAATTCCGTTGACCTGATAGACTTTGATCCATATATTGTCGCCGGGAGCATAAAATTCCCTGTCGACATGGAGATATAACTTTTCAAAGAGCAGAGGTTTTTTGGAATCTGCCCAACTTTGGATATCCTGGGCAGAAATGCTGACCAAAAATGAAAGGTTAAAAAGGAAAAGGATAGCTATTTTTTTCATCAGGGACATTGCAATGATGTATAAATATATTCAATAGTAAACAGCAAACGCCCCGGTGTTGGAGCGTTTGTTCTAAATTTTATATCCTTGAATGTTATTTCACATCATTTGTTTCCCAACGCACCATTTTGGAAGGATAGAAGTTGATATTCATGGCTTTCATCCGTTCACCATGATTGGACAACCGGACCCTGTATTTAGCCCAGCTACGCAATTTGGCCGGAGTCCAGCCAATTTCGGCATATCCCGGAAGGCGTGGAAATATCAGGTATTCGGCTTCCTGACGGTTCGAAACAGTTTCGGACCAAAGCGGTGCTTCAATTCCTACGATGTTTTCCCTTTTGATTTCAGGAACCAGATTGGCCGGATCCCAGTTGTAACCCTTGTCAACTTCGATGTAAGCTGCCCAATGCAATCCGTAAGTACTGGTCGAATCGTATTGCATGTCGAGGTATGCATTTTTTGCCGGCGACATCAGAACTTTTGCACCCTGTGCCACACCTTTGATTGCGTTTTCGGCTTTGGCCCAGTATTGCACCACGGTATTCGGTTTTACAGTTGCCAAAGCAATTTCGTCCCAAGCCAAAACCTTTTTTCCATGAGCAACCACCATATCCTGAACGCGGTTCATGAACGGTATGTAATCTTCAATTTTAGTTACATGCGATTCGTCGCCGCCAATGTGCAGGTATTCACCTGGAGTTATTGCTGCCAGTTCGCGGATTACATCGTCGATGAACTTGTAGGTCGTTTCTTTACTGGTGCACAGCGTACTGAATCCGACTTCGGTTCCTGTATATAATTCAGTCGGTTTTCCATCGCAATTGAGCATGGCAACAGAAGCCAGTGCAGCATTGGTGTGACCCGGCATATCGATTTCAGGAATGATTGTGATGTACCGGTCCTGTGCATATTTTACGATTTCCTTGTATTGTTCCTGAGTGTAATACCCACCTTCACCACCGCCGATTTCAGTTTTTCCGCCATGTGCGGTGAGGTTTGGCCACGATTTGATTTCAATCCGCCAACCCTGATCGTCGGAAAGATGAAGGTGCAAAACGTTCATTTTATAATAAGCCAGCTGGTCGATGAAATTTTTCACATCGTCAATTCCGAAGAAATGCCGGGCCACATCGAGCATCGAACCGCGGTAGCCATATTCAGGAAAATCCCGGATAACGCCATTGGCCAGCTTCCAGGGCCCTTTCTGTGCCGTATTCATTTCAACTTTTGGAGGAAGTATCTGACGAATAGTTTGAATTCCGTGAAACAGACCGGCAGGTTTGTTTGCTTCCAGATGTACAGATTTGTCTGAAATAGTCAACTGGTAGCCTTCGTCTCCAAGTTCGGTATCGTTGCCTGAAAGTGACAAAAAGATATTTCCGGGAGCAGGAGTATCTGCAGTGGTTTTAACCTCAATCGCGAGGCCGGTTGAAGGGTTCAGTTTGTCGGCAAGGTACTGACCGATTTGTTTCATTTCTGCCGATTCGCCCTGAACGAAAATATTGGTCTGGTCGGTCAGATTGAATGAACCACCGGCCGAAACAACAGAAACCGGAAGTGGAATCATATTTTCTCTGGAAAGATCGGACGGAGTACAAGCGGGTTGGCTAAATAGTACACTCAAAGCCAATGCAGACTGCACGAAAAATTTAAATTTCATTGGTGTCATGGTTCGAAGTTGTTTGAATTTATAGTTACTTGATTCAGAAAGTTATTTTCAGTTTTATTCCACCATTTTCAGAATTCTTGTTTTCTTTCCAATCCTGAAGTTGATGATTACCAGCGCAAAACAGGAACTTACGATAACGAAAGCACCGGCCAATTCGATGGTGCTGAATTGTTCATGAAAAATGAGCCATCCGGAAATCAGGTTAAAAACCGGTACCATGGATTGGAGCAAAGAACCTGTAGCTACATTGACGTAACGGTATCCTTCAGTCATAAATAGCTGTCCGATTGTTGCCACCACTCCCACCAGAACCAGCAGCAAAAGTTCGGTCAGGTTTCCTTCGGCCTGTGTCGCCCCCGAAGGTATTAAAAACATCCAGAATCCGACAATACACTGCGAAAAGAAAATGGCATACGAGTTGTCGCTGTCGTGAAGTTTTTTTACAAAAACAACGGCCAACCCGGTAATTACTGATCCGGCAATGGCAATCAGTTCGTAAATCCCCATTCCGGCCAGCGAATCTTTTCCGCCGCCTAACGAGAGCAAAACCAATCCGGCAAACGAAATAAAAATGACTACAAACTTAATTCGTTCTACCTTTTCTTTCAGGATCATCATACTGAATAAAGTGGCAAAAATGGGGTAGGAGTAGATGTACACAGAACCCTTGCCAACTCCTAATTTCAGAATTGCCAGATAAAACAGGTAAACCGCGATTCCGCCAACCAGGCCGCGCCAAAAAAGGTTTTTCTTGTCGTTAAACTGAAGTCGGATAATTCCAAAAAGGGATAAAATGCCGATGATTCCAAGGCCGATTGCAAACCGGAAAAAGGTGGTCTGATAACTCGACACATGAGGAATTGCTTTTACCAAAACGGCCATTAAAGCAAAGAACACCACTGACCCCAACGTTAAAAGGACACCTTTCGAATTATCTGACATAAATAAAACTTAAAAATAGGTACACAAAAATACCGAAATTATCCTAAAGAAACCTGATGAAAAGGATCTGTCCCGGAAATTTTGAATGAATTCATTCCTGATTTTTGTTCTTCTCAGCGGAAAAGTTACTACCCGGAATATCTACCTGCTTATAAGTAGTTTAGCTCTTGAGAAATTCAGGTTTCCTTTTGCCTCAACAAGGTAATTTCCGGAAGGAAGAATATTTCCGGCAGAGATTTTCACATTCTTAAAACCATTTTCATCGACGTTGCAGAAATTGGTGTACAGAACCTGACCGGCAAGGTTGAAAATGGCAATTGAAACTTTTTCGTTCGAAGCAAAATCAGTCATCATCAGATTGAAATCCCCATTAGATGGATTAGGATATATGCCGGCCGTTTTTTCAAGGGATAAGTTTGCAACTGAAGTTGGAATGATTACCGGTTCAAGTAACCACATGGCGCTCCACCACGAAGGTTCAATGGTTCCGTACCATGCCTGATTTTGCAGTTTCTCAACATGCATGTAATTCAGCGTATTCCATTCACTTTTCAGACGAACAAAGCCATCTCCGGCATCTTCAAGTGACCATCTTGAACTCATCGCCCCGGGTGTTCTGGAAGTACATTGGACGTAACCCAAAAGATTTTCGATGTGCATGTAATCGCCGGTTGAAAAATTCTGAATTTCTTTTACTCCGTCAACGTCTACTAATTTCCATTGGTACGTTTTGTCACTGGCTGTTCCTGAATATTTTACCAGGTCACCGCTGTCATATAGATAGGTGTTTTGCCAGCGGTTTTTAATCTTGTAAACAGTTAATGGAGTACTGGTTATATTCAAATCACAGGTGGAAGAGAAATTTCCATCCAGAGTCGTTACGGTCAAGGTCGTTTGTCCTTTTGATAAACTTGTAACAACGCCTTCGTAATTCACCGTGGCGACTGCCGGATTGCTTGATGTATAGCTTACGATTTTGTTGGTAGCATTCGTCGGCGAAAATTTCGGAACAAGTTGCAACGAAGCGCCACCAAGCATACTGGTGTCTGCCGGCATAAGTTTTACGCCGGTAACAGCTGCAAGATCACAGCCAGTGAGGGCAGTCCACGAAAAATTTCCTTTTAGCGTCGTATTAAAAGCAGTACCATTTGAATTTCCACCCAAATTTGAATAATTCAAACTGCAATAGGTCGCGTTTCCCACCGGATACTGATCAAATATAACAGCAAATCCAGTCTGGGAAATTGCATTATTGACATTGTTGTTGGGGTATTCCTTTCCCGTTCCATTGACCGTCACATTCTCGAATTTTGCATTAAAAATACCGTTGCCTGCATTTTTCGAGATACGGATGGCATCACATTTAGAATCAGTAATATCGATGCTATTGAACCGAAGGTTCTGAACTTTTATTCCGGCAATTGCTGCACAGGTAATATTAATTGCTCCTACCCTTGAATTGTCGGTGTCATTAAAAGTTCCGCATCCGATGACAGAAATATCGTGAAAATCGTGCATCCCGTTATCATTGAATCCAACCCCGGCAAAAAAGTTATTGATGGTAATACCGATCTCCAGATTATCTTTAATGATGATATTGTAGAACTTGTTATCCTTACCGCCATATAAGCCAATGCCAGCAGCACGCCAAACATTTTCAACCGTGTTATTCCTGAACGTATTATTGATGCATTCCAATCCCTCAGCACTCCAGATTGCCATGCCATCATCCCCGTTATTCCTGAAATTGCAGTGTTCAACAATGGCATTGCTTGTTCCTTTGCACAGGTTGATACCGTCAGCATAAGTATTCCTGAACCGGCAGTTCTTCATCAAAAAGCCATCGGCAAAGACTGGTCCCAATCCACCGGTAAACTGAGCAATCCATGAACCGGTAGCACAATGTTCCACCCAAATGTTCTGGATGACTGATCCCGAGGTATAAACACCAATAATCCCTCCATATCCTTTGGTTCGGGTGGTCATATCCGTAGTTAAATAAAGATCGGCATAACTGACGTTGGGAGTATCGGCACGCAAACCGCCATTGCTGGCATTGGTGACAGTAAAATTCAGCTGAGTGTACCACATTCCGGCACCCTGAAGTTTAGTTCTGGCAACTCCAAAGTAAATCTGGCTGTTAATGTTGTAAACTCCGGAAGGTATAAAAATCGTTTTGGCACCATTTGTATCAATAAAAGCCTGCAATGTGCTGCCATTGCCAGTATAAATTACTGCACCGGCAGGTGCAGTAATAGCTGCAGGTACAGGTTCCATTTCAACGAAATCGAGCCAGATATTTCCGCTCTCCCTGACTATTTTTAGCTTCGAAAGTTTATTGGGTAATTTGAAGCGAACTTCGTCGAATCGCATTCTTGGATTTTTGTTTTTAATCCCAGTATTGTTTGGGTCGCCATTGCTCCACAAATACTCCCACGACCATTTTGATGTCAGCGTCAAACTTGTAATTTTGGTACTTCCATCGTACACTCCAATAACTCCTGTTTCTCCATCAGGGACTGAATAGCGAACCACTAAACCATCAGCAGCTTCATCCAAAGTCCATTCAAGTGAGGCATCGGTTTTCGAGAAGTCAACACAAATCTGATCAGTTGCTTCGCATTGCAAATCAGATTGTTTATAAGATTTTGGAGTGACGGTGGCATTGGTTAATATGCCCTTGTCTGCTTCGTAACGTTTGTAGGGTGCATCATAATAACCTCGCTGGGCAGATGCGTTGCAGACAAAAACTAACAGTGGAATTATAAATGCGAATTTGAATAGAGATTTAGCCATGTTCAGGTTTTTAGGTCATCCAAATATCTGCAATTAAAATCGTATTTTCAATATAAGTTTATGTAAATAAAAAAAAATGAGTCAATGGAAAGCTAAAAAGAAACCCCCGCGATTGGCGAGGGTTCAGATGATCTATTCTTCAATAATAACGATCTTTTCAATGACATCGCCCTGACGGATGGCATCAATGACTTCAAGCCCTTCGTAAACCTTGCCAAAACAAGTGTGATTGCGATCGAGATGGGCCGTATTACGTCGGCTATGGCATACAAAAAACTGTGAGCCGCCAGTATTGCGTCCGGCATGAGCCATCGACAGCACTCCGCGGTCGTGGAACTGATTTTCGCCATCCAGTTCACATTTGATTTTATAACCCGGACCACCGGCACCTGTTCCGTCGGGGCACCCGCCCTGAATTACGAAATCGGGGATTACACGATGGAAAGTCAATCCATCATAAAAACCGCTTTTCGATAATTTGGTAAAATTCTCGACTGTGCCCGGTGCATCCTCGTCAAAGAAGTTCAATTTCATAACACCTTTGCTGGTATAAATTTCTGCTTTACTCATTTTAAAAATTTTAATGATTGGCTGCAAAAATACAACATTTTGGTCAATCTGAAATTAGATTGATCTGACGGATTATCAATTTTCAATACTTTGTAAATATTTCTGAATTTTACTTCTATATTTGACATCCGATCAGCACAGTACAGGATGGATTATCTCGTCTGTATTTCGATCATTGTGTGAATAAGTATAATCCGACATTTGGTTTTGAAAAATTTGAAATGTTCCTCAGCATCTTTTACTAACTGCAAAGCTTTGCAGTTCATTCGGTCTGAAAAATGACTTGGCAAATTGGATTAGTTTATTGACTTTTGACAAACAGAATTATATAAATAGATTTAACCTAATTGAACTCAACATTTATTCTTTGAGAAATGGAAAAAACAAAAAAAGGTCTCTTTACCACTGAAGACGGAAGAAATCATACATTTATTTTCTTTCTTGTTGCTCTTCTTTTTACTTTGTGGGCCGTTGGTAACAGTCTGATAGATACCATGGACAAACATTTTCAGGATTACTATCACCTGACAAAAGCAGACTCGGCTAATGTTCAGTTTTCGCATTATCTGGGGTATTTTTTCATGGCATTACCGGCCGGATGGTTTATTCATAAATTGGGATATAAATGGGGGATTGTTTTAGGACTGAGCCTAGCTGCACTGGGCTGTTTGTGGTTCTATCCCGCCACAAAAATAGATGGGTTCTGGGCGGTACTGTTGGGCGTTTGCCTGATAGCCATGGGCTTTTCGTTCCTCGAAACTGTTGCCAATCCTTATACCACAGTTTTAGGAGATCCAAAATATGCAGCTTCCCGCATAAATCTGGCACAGTCTTTCAATGCCATTGGCTGGCCAATTGCTCCATATATTGGAGGCTTATATTTTTATCATACTGATGCTGCACTAAACGCTCAGCAAAATGCTGAAATAGCCCACCAAACAATGTGGGTGCCATATGTCGGTATTGCGATAATAATAGGAATTCTTATCCTGGCTTTTCTTAAAAGTAAGATGCCTGATGTAGTTGAACATGATCACAATAAAAGCAATACTGAGGATGATAAAGTCAAAGTTGATGTCTTTGGTCAACAAAGCCGGTTGTCAACCATACTCTTATACGTTTGTGCCGTTATGTTCAGTTTTGCATTGGGTATGATCTTCCGCTTCTTTGTTCAGTTGTTTTATATGGACCGGGAGACGCTTGCAAATCCTGAAGCTATGGTTGCTTTAAACATCATTTTAGCCAGGGTATTTTATACTGTCACAGGTATTGTTGGCATAGCTTCAATTGTTTTTATTGCATTAAAAAGAGAAAAACTTATTCATAAAAATAGTCTGTGGTCAGCACCTCATTTTACCGGTGCGACTATTGCGCAGTTCCTATACGTGGCAGCACAAGCTGGCATATTCAGTTTCTTTATCAATTATATGGTTGAAGAAGTACCTGCAATTAGCGAAAGCCTGAAATCAAACTTCTTTATTGGTGGCGAAAATGGATCAATTCTCCGGGACGGAGCCTATTTCCTGACCGAAAGAGGAGCTACATCCCTCATGTCGTGGATGGCTTTCCCGCTATTCCTTATAGGTCGCTTTACCGGTTCTTTTATTTTAAGGGTTACGAAGGCGCATAAAATGCTTGGCCTGTATTCATTTATTAATGTCATCCTGATGTTTGTAGTTGTAGCCAAATTAGGCTGGATATCAGTAGCTGCTGTATTTCTTAGCTTTTTCTTTATGTCTATTATGTTTCCGACTATTTTCTCACTTGGTATTTGGGGATTGGGTGAAAAATCAAAGTTGGCATCTTCATTTATTGTGATGGCCATTATGGGAGGTGCTGTACTGCCAAAGGTGATGGGCGCTATTGCTGACGCAGACGGAATGTCGGCAGGATATATTGTTCCTGCTATTTGCTTTGCGGTTATTGCACTGTATGGATTTTTCTGGACTAAACTCAGCGGTTCGGAAGGATTAAGCGGCGTAAAGATTGGAACAGGACATTGATTATTAAAGCATTACTATGAAATACACTGAAACGACCAATATTCCTGATTTCAAACGATACTGCAAAACCCTTTCGTTGAAAGATGATGCTCAATTAATCGAAGATTACAAAAGAGTACATGCCCCCAACGCGGCATGGCCTGAAATAACACAGGGAATGAAGGATGTCGGAATCATTGATATGGAAATCTATCTTCTTGGAAACCGATTGTTTATGATTATGGATACGGTTGCTGATTTTGATCACGAAAGAGCTATGGCCGAATTAGCGACGAAACCTCGCCAATCTGAATGGGAAGCTTACGTTTCAAGGTTTCAGCAAACTTCAGCCGAAGCCACTGCGGATGAAAAATGGCAACTGATGGAGCGAATCTATAAACTCGATAAATAATTTTATAATCTCCAATAAAAGTCCCGCAGAATTTTAACTCCTGCGGGATTTTTTTTTGTTTTGGACTCCTCCATTATTCTGACCTTATGCCGTTTTTCGGTATCGAATCAATGCCAGAGATAAAAAGGTAAATCCAAGGATGCAAAGAGCAACAAATTCATGGATCAGATCGCCAAAATTAGAACCTTTAAGCACCACCATCCTCATAACCTTCATAAAATGGAAAACAGGATTTGCTTCGTTCATCAGTTGTGCCCAATGTGGCATGCTGTCAACGGGCGTAAATATTCCACCCATCAGAATGAATATCATCATGAAGAAATAGGTGACAAACATGACCTGCTGCTGAGTGTCGGCGACTGTCGAAATAAATAATCCAAGACCCAGAATTCCAAGCAGGTAAAGAATGCTGAATCCAAACACCAGTCCCAAATTGCCAACAATGGGGAGACTGAAAACCACTTTTGCAATGACCAGCCCGAACGATAAATCGAAAAGTGCAATGACCACAAAAGGAATAAGCTTCCCAACCAAAAATTGAATTTTCCGGATGGGAGTCACGTTTAATTGTTCGATGGTACCTTGCTCTTTTTCTTTCACAAGGCTCATTCCAGAGAGGAACAGACCGATGAGTGTAACCAAAATAGCTAAAACTCCGGGAGCCATGTACCATTTGTATTCGAGTTCGGAGTTGTACCAGAAACGGGAAACTGCATTGATTTGGTAGGGTGGATTAAATTCTGGCAAACCTTTCCATTCGGCAATAATATTCTTGTTAAAATCGCGAATCACTGAAGCAGCATAAGAATATCCCAGTTGTGCAGCTTGTCCGTCGATGGCATTTACGAGCAATTGCAGGCAGGCTTTGTCTTCTCGTATTAAGTTACGTTCAAATCCTTGCGGAATGACCAACACCATGTCGTCATTGTTTCGTAAAAGTTCTTTTTCTCCTTCTTCAGGATTAAATGACGAATTGTTTATGGTAAAAAACGGTGAGGCTTCGAGTTTGGATGCCAGTTCGCGAGAAGTGGATGATAGATCCTTGTCGACCAGAAAGATGTCGACATTTTTCAGATCGTAGGTGGCTGCAAACACCAATATCAGCATCTGCATCATGGGAATCATGATGATCATCCGCAGCATGGTTTTGTTGCGTTTCACCTGAATAAACTCTTTCTGTATGACGTAAAATATTGTTTTCATCTTTATTATTTACCATTTTTAAATTTACCATTTACTATTTTGACTTGTTAATCGCACTTTTTAAAAAGTAAATCATCAATAACTAAATTGTAAATTATTCAAGCCTGATCTTAAAATTTTTGATGCTCAGCCCGATAAACACAACAGTCATAAATATTAATATCAGCGTTTCTTTCCAGACAAACAGGATTCCGGTTCCCTTCAACATGATGTTTTTAATGATCACAATGAACCATCGCGGCGGCATGGCATGGCTCAGAATCCGAAGCGGAAGTGGCATATTTTCGATCGGAAACATAAATCCTGAAAGTAGAATAGTGGGCAGCATCAGCGCCAAAACTGAAATAAACATGGCAACCATTTGATTGGGTGCTACGGTTGAAATCAGTATCCCCAAACTCAATGCCATCAGGATAAAAAGGAAACTTTCGGACATCAGGAAAACGAAGCTTCCCCTGATCGGAACTCCAAAAAAGAAAACGCCGATGAGAATGATGGTTAGCGCATTGATAAACGAAAGCAACAGATAAGGTGTGACTTTCCCGAGTACAATCTGAATTGGCTTCAGCGGTGAGGCAAGCAGCACTTCCATCGTTCCCAGTTCTTTTTCTTTGCTAATGGATATCGAAGTCATCATGGCTGAAATCAACATCAGGATCATAGCCATGATTCCGGGTACAAACATGTATACACTTTTTAAACCTTCGTTATAGAGCATTCGAACTTCGGTATTGATCTGGTTTGGCAACTGAATATTCTGAAGTTTTTCTTTTTTTACATAGTCATTAATGATTCCTGAAGCGTAACTGGTAAGAATACGTGCAGTATTAGGATCTGAAGCATCGGCCAAAAGCTGAACATTGGCTTTTCCGTCGCGTTCAAGATTTTGCTCAAATTCAGGCCCGAAAGTAACCACCATTTTAACTTTGCCCTGACGGAACACATCTTCCACATCATCGCCCGGATGCAATTCTTCACCCAAAACAAAATAGCCGGAGGAAACCAGTTTTGCAATGATTTCACGGGTGGTATTGTCGTGTGACAAGTCGAGAATTGCAATTCGGGAATTCTGAATATCGGTATTGATCACTTTTCCAAAAAGCAGCAATTGGACAACTGGTAAAAGGAAAATAATCATCATCGTGCGCGGATCGCGAAAAATGTGCAAAAATTCTTTCCTGAGAAATCCTATAAATTGTTTCATAAAGAAGCCCCCTAAATCCCCCGAAGGGGGAGTTTTTGTTGGTGCATATTTAAAATTTGTTTACTCAATTTTGCATAACTTTATAGTTGCATTCTTTAAGCCCTCCCCTTTGGGGAGGGTTTGGGTGGGGCTTCATTCTTTATTCCTCGCGATCTTCAGAAATACCTCATCCATATTTTTGGCCCCGTATTTTTGCTTCAGGTTTTCCGGCGTATCGAGCGCTTCAATGCGGCCCTCGTTCATAATCGAAACGCGGTTACAATATTCGGCTTCGTCCATATAATGAGTGGTTACAAATACGGTAATTCCACGGTCAGAAGCTTCATAAATCAGATCCCAGAATTTTCTCCTGGTTATTGGGTCGACACCACCCGTTGGCTCGTCGAGAAAAACAATTTTGGGGTCGTGAAAAATAGCCACCGAAAATGCAAGTTTCTGTTTCCATCCCAGTGGCAGCGAGCCAATCAGCGAATCACGGGCCGACTCAATATCGAGGTTCTTTAGCAATTTCTCCATCTTCTCCTTTCGCTCGGCTGGCTTGATACCATATATTCCGGAGTAAAAACGGATGTTCTCGGCAATGGTCAGGTCTTCATAAAGCGAAAATTTCTGGCTCATGTACCCGATGTTTCGTTTCACTTTTTCGGTTTCCTTGTAAATGTCGAAGCCAGCAACTTTTACTTTTCCTGAAGTTGGAGCCGAGAGTCCGCAAAGGATTTTCATAGCGGTGGTTTTTCCTGCACCATTGGCTCCCAGGAAACCGAATATTTCGCCCTTGTACACATCAAAATTCAGGTGGTCGTTCGCCACAAAATTTCCGAATTTCTTCACCAGATCGCGGACTTCAATAACTTTTTGATTAGCCTCCCCCAACCCCTCCAAAAGAGGGGAGTTTTGATGCAAATCAGGATACGGGTTCATATATAGAGAATTTTAATTTATCAAATCAGTATAGCAAAAAGTCTCCCCTTCGGGGAGAATTAGAGGGGCTTCTATTGTTCATTCATCCGATTCATAAACACATCTTCGATGGTCGCGGGAATGTCGAAAACCTGCAATTCGAGATGGTTTTTCTTCAACAGATAGTTCTCAAATTCAGTGGCTTCCACCTCATCTTCCTTTCCGGTTACGTGCAGATACTGGCCAAAGGCAAACGCAGAGTCGGTTTTTTCGTACGATCGTAAATCAAGTATTAGTCGGTGCATATCTTTCGATCGGATGGCATAAAGTTTCCGGGTATAATTTTCAAT
>CAIPKZ010000370.1 GCA_903865775.1 uncultured Prolixibacteraceae bacterium
ATTAATTGTCACTGCCCGAGACAATACCGAAAAGAAGGAAGCTGAAGAGCTAATGAAGAATAAAAACGACGAACTGTTAAATCTTAATGCAGAGAAAGACAAATTCTTCTCTATTGTTGCTCATGACCTTCGCAGTCCCTTTAATAGTTTTATGGGACTGACGCAAGTAATGTCAGAAGATCTGCAAAACTTATCGATGGCTCAAATACAAAATATTGCATTAAGCATGAGTAAGTCAGCCACGAACCTCTATGCTTTACTTGAAAACTTGTTGGCCTGGTCACGTCTTCAAAGCGGTATGACGAGTTTCGATCCGAAATCCTTTGTCTTGATGGCGAAAGTTTCTGAAGGAATCGAATTGGTTCTCGAAATGGCACAGAGAAAAGGAATTGAAACTGAACTTGACTTTCAGGACGATTTAATTGTTTTTGCCGATCAGAACATGATTGAATCAATTATTCGCAATGTAGCCCTGAATGCTGTGAAATTTACGCCTAAGGGAGGTAAAATCACTATTTCGGGAAAATTGGCAGGTCGGAATACGGTTGAAATAGCAGTCAGTGATACCGGTATCGGAATGAACAAAGATATTCTTGATAAACTTTTTTGCATCGATCAGAATTCCAGTCGTGTTGGTACTGATGGCGAACCAAGTACAGGATTGGGATTGCTTTTGTCAAAGGATTTTATTAAAAAACACGGTGGAAAGATTTGGGCTGAAAGTGAAGAAGGAAAAGGAAGTGTATTTTATTTTACCATTCCATGCTTTGACTTCAGAAAGCAGGAGAATTTCTCATTATACAGCCAGAATTAATCAGGAAAAATCTTCCTCTCCTTAAAACCATTTCTTCTTTTTGAAATAAACCATCAATCCCATGGTGACTGATACTATTAGCATCCAAAAATACAGGTATCCAAATTTGAGCTTTATTTCAGGAAGGTATTCGAAGTTAGTCCCATAAACTCCGGCGACAAAGGTGAGTGGGATAAAAAATGCTGAAAATACCGTCAGTACTTTCATAATTTCATTGGCCCGGAGATCGAGGTTGGCATGATAAATATTCATCTGGTCATTCAGCATCATCTGGTAAATCTCAATAGTTTCAGTTGCCTGAACAACCAGATCGTTCAGATCGCGGAAGTATTTCAGGTTATCGTCTTTAATAAAACCAGATTCATTTTCAATCAGATGGTGCACGATTTCCTTGACTGGCCTGATGTTTTTCCGCAAAAAATTTATCTCAGTTTTATGATCATATATTTCCTTAATCAGCCCTTTCTGATTAGGCAGGAAAATCCTTGATTCCGTTTTTTCTATGATGTTGCCGAGTAGTTCGATATTCATCAGGTAATTATCGACGATCGTATCGAGTAAAAGGTATGCTAGGTAATCTGCACCTTTCCGTCTGACCCGTCCATTTCCTTTACGGATACGTTCCCTGATTGCATCAAAGTAGCCTCCTTCGTTTTCCTGAAGGGTGATGAGGTAATTTTCATCCAAAATCATTGAAATCTGATTCGAACTCAACTCAGAGGTTTTCTCATTATAATCCAGCATTTTCAGGATAATAATCAACAGGTTGTCTGTTTCGGCGATCTTGGGTCGTTGATCAGTATTTAGCATGTCTTCGAGCAAAATCCCATGGATTTCAAACAGTTCGCCTAAATTTCGAATCATTTCTGCCTCATGTAAGCCATAGACACTTATCCAGCTTACCGTATTTTCAAGAATGAAAGGCAAACAGTCTTCCAGTTTTTCAGGCTTAATTTCAATTAGTTTTTCGCTATTAAAATTAATCAACCGGATAATTGGGGTTTCTATTTTTTTTGTTCCTAAGTGAATGAGTGAACCCGGAATTCCTCCTTTTGCCTTTTTTCGGTCGTTTAGAAATCGTGCCATTTATGTAGTTTAATAGAACAAATATAACAGAGCTTTGGGCTTATTTTCAATTCTGATCTTATTCCGCATTGTCTTTTTTTCGGCTATACCGGTCGGGCACAAAAGTCTGATCAGAAATAGGTGGCCTTTCGTAAGCCGGAAATTCTTTTCGGGGGAGCAAAACAATTGGCTCCGATTCTACCGGTTTGTAACTTATCATGCTCAGCAGGTGACTGATGCAATTCAGTCGGGCCAGTTTTTTGTTGTCGGCCGGAACCACATACCAGGGAGAAAGTTTCATGTCGGTATGTTTAAACATTTCGTCTTTGGCTTTGGAGTATTCAACCCATTTTTCGCGCGAGATGATGTCCATGGGACTTAATTTCCATCCTTTTGTCGGGTCATTTATCCGATCCTGAAAACGAATTTCCTGTTCTTCGTCCGAGACCGAGAACCAGTATTTGATCAGGATGATTCCGGAACGAATCAACATCTGCTCAAATTCGGGGCAGCTTCTGAAGAATTCTTCGTACTGTTCGGCTGTGCAAAATCCCATCACATGTTCAACTCCGGCCCGGTTATACCAGCTACGGTCGAACAGAACGATTTCGCCACCGGCAGGCAAAACATCGACATACCGTTGAAAAAACCACTGCGATTTCTCTTTGTCGGTTGGTGTTCCGAGCGCAGCAATCCGGCAAGTACGCGGATTGAGCGGACCGCTGATCCGTTTAATTACGCCGCCTTTTCCGGCAGCATCGCGGCCTTCAAACAAAACAACGACCTTTAATTGTTTGTATTTTACCCATTCCTGAAGATGGATCAGTTCAACTTCCAGATTTCGTAGTTCTTTGTTGTACTTTTTCTTACTGATAAGCCGGTGATCTTTTTTCTCAGGTTCAACATGTTTCGGGCTTTTGCCATCATGTTTCGAATGGTGTTTTTCAGAATCTTTAGTCATGGAATCGTATTTTGGAATCCGGAATAAAATGTCTTGAAAATTACGAAACATCCGGCATTTAATCAACAGATTTTTTGACGGTGTTTAGGGATTCTATCTCTTATAAAAAGATGGAATCCTTAAACAATGGCAGAACACTTTCCCCCATTAATGGTTACATTTGCATCCTAAATTGAACTGATTTTGGAGCGGAAGGATTTTAGAGGCTTGTTCAGAAAGCATAATCTGACCAGCGGATTGTGCCGGTTGTTGAATACCCCGGGTGAAAAGGTTCACCTGCAGGGATTGTTTGGTTCATCGCGAAGTATTCTTACCTGCCTGCTTTCCGAAGATATACAAAAATCATTTGTTATTTGCCTGAACGACAAAGAAGAAGCTGCCTATTTTTACGATGACCTGAATACGCTGGCTCCGGAAGTTCCGGTCCTGTTTTTCCCTTCCTCGTATAAACGTTCGGTGCATTACGAAGCCATCGAGCAGGAAAATATCATCCTGAGAACAGAAGTCCTCAACCGGCTGAAAACCGGTAATCAACTGCTAATTGTAACTTATCCTGAAGCTTTGGTCGAAAAGGTGATTTCGGGTGAAGGCTTGGCGCTGCATACTTTTCGGGTTTCGAAAGGCGATAAATTATCCATCGAATTTGTGAACGAAGTGCTGTTCGAATACGGTTTCGAACGGGTTGATTTTGTTTACGAACCCGGTCAGTATTCCATCCGCGGAAGTATCGTTGATGTCTATTCGTTTTCGAGCGAAGATCCATACCGCCTCGACTTTTTTGGAGACGAGGTCGATACGATCCGAAGTTTTAACCTCGACAATCAGATTTCGAAGGAATCGCTGACCCAGATCAGTATCATTCCAAACATTCAGCAAGACCTGAAAGGGGAAGAACGCATCAGTTTTCTGGATTTTGTTCCTGAGGACACTTTGTTTTTTCTAAATGATATCCAGCTGATTACCGATCAGATGGAGCATAATTTCAGTCAGACTATTGATAAAGCTGAAAATGAAGAGGAACGGAAAATATGGTTTGCCAAACTGCTTTCAGGAAAAACCTTTTCCAAAGAAATTGAGCGTTTTACCTGTGCTGAATTTGGTCAAAAATCGTTTTTTAAGAAATGTAAAATCGCTGCATTTCATACCAGCCACCAACCAGTTTTCAAGAAAAACTTTGATTTGCTGGCCGAAAACCTGATCAATCACCAGACTGACGGTTTTACCAATTATATTTTATCCACCAACGTATCCCAAACCGACCGGCTGAAAGCCATTTTCGATGACAAAGGACTGAAAGTCATTTTTCGGCCTGTGAATTTTACCTTACAGGAAGGATTTATCGATCACGACCGGAAAATTTGCTGCTATACCGATCACCAAATTTTCGAACGATATCACCGCTTCGAAATCAAGACGCGCAAGGCCGAACGCGACAGCATTACATTTAAGGAGCTGAATAAATTGCATCAGGGCGACTGGGTGGTGCATGTCGATCATGGAATCGGAAAGTTTATGGGGCTGGTAAAAACCGAGGTCGATGGAAAACTTCAGGAAGCCATTAGGTTGAGTTATAAAGACAATGACGTGTTGCTGGTGAGCATTCACAACCTGCACCGCATTTCGAAATACAAAGGCAAAGACGGCACCGAACCGAACATCAGCAAGCTGGGTAGCGGTGCCTGGCAGAAAATGAAAGACCGGACCAAGCTGAAGGTAAAAGACATTGCCAAAGAACTGATCGAATTGTACGCTCAGCGGCTTCAGGAAAGAGGTTTTGCCTTTTCACCCGATTCGTATCTTCAGACCGAACTGGAAGCTTCGTTTATTTACGAGGATACCCCCGATCAGGTGAAATCGACCATCGCCGTAAAGGAAGATATGGAAAAGGAAATTCCGATGGACCGGCTGGTTTGCGGCGATGTGGGTTTCGGGAAAACCGAAATTGCCATTCGGGCTGCGTTTAAAGCAGTGGCCGACAGCAAACAGGTGGCCGTGCTTGTTCCAACAACGCTTTTGGCACTTCAGCATTTCAAAACTTTTACCGATCGTCTGGCTGATTTTCCGGCGAGGGTCGAATACATCAGTCGCTTGCGCAAAGCTGCTGATGTGAAACAGGTTCTGGACGATACAAAAGCAGGGAAAGTGGATATTCTGATTGGCACGCATAAACTGGTTGGGAAACAAGTCATATTTAAGGATCTCGGATTGTTGATTGTGGACGAGGAGCAGAAATTCGGCGTTTCGGTGAAAGAAAAATTGAAGCAAATGAAGGTGAATGTGGATACGCTCACGCTGACTGCCACGCCAATTCCGCGTACCCTGCAATTTTCGATGATGGGTGCCCGCGATTTGTCAATCATTCAGACACCACCACCCAACCGTTACCCGATAGCTACCGAACTGCATGGATTCAATGTGGATATTATCCGCGAGGCCATTCAATACGAGCTGGCCCGCGACGGTCAGGTATTTTTTATCCACAACCGCGTGTCGAATATTTACGAGGTGGAGGCGCAGATTAAAAAGATTGTGCCTGAAGCCCGCACGATAGTTGGTCACGGACAAATGGATGGCGAAAAGCTCGAAAAACTGATGATGGATTTCATCAATGGCGAATTCGATGTG
>CAIPKZ010000371.1 GCA_903865775.1 uncultured Prolixibacteraceae bacterium
TCTAACATTTTTTACAATTTTTAAAATCGTGAAATGAAACCGTGGTGTTTTTATGCCAACGGTCTCAATAAAGTTACGGACCAACAACGGTTTTTGTAATATTGGTCCACACAGCCTGATTGATACCAAAACCAAGACCTTCAGCCCAGTCACCCAAAACAGCTACGGAGCGTTTGGATTCTTCCAGCTTGAAGGTGTTCTTGGTAATAGTTGCAGGCGAAATATGAAGGAAATTTTCAGATGGTGTGCAGAAAAGATCATTCGTTTCAACCATTGAGGCCAGACCCTTAATCTTCATCGGTGTAAAATCAATACCTGTATTGATGTCCTGATCCGATTTGTTTTGGTAATACCCCTGTGCACGATTATCCTGAAGGTATTTTTTGCACCAGTACTGGCTCATGCAGATGTCCATCGGAATTCCCTGGTAAACTTCGGCGATTTTGTCCGTGAACTCTTCTACCTGATCAAAAATGGTATCCTTATCCAGCGGGCCAATGTTGATAGTATTGATCGTTTCGGCATCCACTCCATCCTGAATCAATTTATGCAGTCCGTTCATTCCGGAACCATCTGCACCGGCAACGCCTGCAGCAGGAGCAGCATAAACACCTTTGTAGTATTCGTTCAGTTCCATGTCCTGATCGATCTGTCGGTTGTAATACACTTCAATGAGACATTTCACGAACGGCCATTCTTTACGGTCAACCTGTTTGGCGGTTAAGAAACCCAGCCAGATGGCATAAAGCTCATCAGGCATAAACTCATCGTCAATCTTGAACCGGAATACCCGTATTTCATTCGAAACGATATTTACACCTCCTTTTTGGGTGAAAGCTTTTTGAAAAGGTTGCACCAGGGTTCGGAAGGTTGCATTGGCTAAACGGAAGATTGTATCGTCCGTTTTAATAGGGGTGGCCAGAGTAGTTATCTGGCGGCCTTGAGAGAGCATGGAAAGGATGCGTTTCTTGTTTTGTCCGGCATCCTGGTAAAAAGCTCCATACTCGGCAATAATTGCTGAAGTTGTAATTGACATGGCTATTTAAGATTTAAGAGTTTTGGTCAACGTGTTTGTTGTGTTCGAGATTGTTAATCACATCCCATTCTACGCCGTCAGAAGCAGGATCGCTTTTGCTCATGTTTCCGGCAGGTTGGGTAGCTGGTTTTTTAGAGAGAAGCGCACGGATGGCCAGAACTTTAGCTTCGGGTGTTTCTGCACTGGTGATAGTTGCGTCAATGGCATTGAACGGATCCATCGCGTTCAAAAGATTGGTGTTTGCAGTGTCGAGTTCGGCAATCGCTGCATCACGGGCAGAGTTGGCCGTGTCGCGCTCTTCAATAATCTGCTGATCCAGGGCCAATCTGTTTTCAATGGATTCGAGCTGGGTTTCATTGAGAAACACGCCATCGGCGGTTGATTCCAGACTCTCCACAGTAAGCACCTGATTGACATTAAGAAATTGTGTTTTCATTTTGGGAAAATTTTTAGGTGTAACATTTTTTTGTTTGTTGGTAATCCGGTTCCAGATTCGGTCAATAATCGACTCTTCATCAACCTGTAAAACTGGTTGTAGTTGTTGTGATTGTTGTAATTGTTGTCGTGGAGGATCAGGATAACCACTGGAACTAATCATGGCAACCATTTGCAGATTTTCGAGGTAATTGACAGATACCTCGGGAACGAACACTTCATCGACAAATCCCCAGTTCTTTGCTTCCTCTGCCGTTAGCCAGGTTTGCTGTTTCATCAGGTTAATTATCTCATCAAGAGTTTTACCAGTCTTTTTGACGTACATCTTTGCCAGTTGCAGGGTAACTTTGGCCAATTGCTGTTTCTGGGTTTCTAATTTGGCGATCAGGGCATCAATTTCGTCCTCGTTCATACTTCCCCATTCATCCACCCAGTTCATGGCTTTGTGGATCAAGTAAAATGAATTCTCATTCATCCGAACTGTTTTTGCTCCCA
>CAIPKZ010000372.1 GCA_903865775.1 uncultured Prolixibacteraceae bacterium
AAAACAGACGAAAAGGTTTTGGAAGAAGTTAGTGTGGATAAGGATTTCACTAAAATCGATTTCGAAGCTTTATAGCTGATAGTCTTTTGTTAAAAGAAAAAACCAACCGGATAGCCTATCCGGTTGGTTTTTTTTTGAAGGAACACCCCTTGTTTGTGTTAAAAAGTACAGATTCGCATTTTCATGGTGTCATGATTTATTTAATTGCAAACCGCGCAAAAACAGAGTATTTCAATTTGATTTTCTGAAATGATAATTCTGGCAAAACCTCTTCATTCTGAACTGCATCCATTACCATCATTGGCATCATGGCTGATTTACGAAGCGGCTGAAATTCGTCATAGTTCTCGCGTTCCTGAATAAATAAAGGTTTGCCGACCGTTTCGCCAATTGCTGATAAAAGGTATCCGGCTTTTTCTTTTGCTTCCTGAACAGCCAACATTTTTACATCCTTCCGAAACTTTTTTATCTCTGAATGATCAACCCGCTGAATTTCGGCATTGAAGGCATTTGTTTCATCCAAGGTTTCAAATACCTGGGCCAGAGTTCCTGTTGTAGAGACTTTTAAAAGATAATCTTTTGATGAGATGACATCGGTCTTTTTTCGTTTGATTTTAATGAAATCAGAATTGGCATCAGCCAATTGCAAGTCTTTCAAATCGATGTTTAGTTTCATCAGTCTTTTCTTCATATCCTTCTCCTGATCTTCAATTTCGATTTTCTTTTTTCCTTCAAACCGCTCTTTCAAGGTGAACGAAATGTAAATCTGATCGGGAATAATTTCCATTTCACCTGTTCCAACTACTTCAATGTAGGGAGTTTCCTTTCCGCTAATAACTTCCTGACTCATGGAAAGTAATGGAAGTGCGGAAATAAGCAACATTAAAATTCTTGTTCTCATCTTCTGATTTTGTATTGATTGTTGAAAAATATTTGACTTTTGAGTACAGACAAAATGCATACCGTTTTATTGGTATTTAAGTGATGAATCATTTTTTCTTTCAGAAGTAAAGATATTTAATTTTACCTTTAAGGCACATTAATCATCGCTGCATTCTTTTTGTCTAACAGATTTAATTTTGATTTTTCACCTGATGAATCCTTTCCTGAAACAAGTTGCGAACTATCTTTATACCAATCACCGTTCAGAATTAAGCGAATTTTGTCTCGTTTTTCCGGGTCGAAGAGCTGGCGTGTTTTTTACCGCCTACCTCAATGAGTGCATTGAAAAATCCATGCTTTCTCCTGAAATAATTACCATCAGCGAACTGATTTCTTCGCAGACCGTTTTGCAGCAGGCAGATCAGGTTTCACTGGTTTTAAAACTCCAGGAGGTTTATTGTCAGGTTACAGGGCATCAGGAGCCATTGGATGAGTTTTTCTTTTGGGGTGAAATACTTTTGGCTGACTTCGATGATATTGACAAGTACCTTTTGAATGCAGATGATTTGTTTCGGAATATTTCGGACCTGAAAGAACTTGAAAATCAGTTTGATTATCTGACTGAAGAACAAAAACGGGCTATTGATGAATTCTGGGGAAATCTGGACAAAGTTCCTCATTCGTTCAATAAGAATAAATTCATCGGTATTTGGATAAAACTGGCAGAAATTTACCATCGGTTCAGGAAGGCGCTGCAGCAAAATGAGATGGCTTATTCAGGAATGATCTATCGCGAAGTGGCAGAGGCCATTCAGGCTCATCATTTGACTGGTCTTTCTGCCAAAAAGTATGTATTCATTGGATTCAATGCACTGAATAGTTGTGAAAAAACTATTTTTAAGACGCTCGAAAATCAGAAAAAAGCAATTTTCTTCTGGGATTACGCCGATTTTTACCTGAAAGATCCTGAAAATGAAGCCAGCCGTTTTTTGCGAACGAATTTGCTTGCGTTTCCAGCGCCAAAAAGTTTTATACCTGAAAATCAATTTTCTTCGGAGCAGCGAAAAATTACACTGGTTTCAGTTCCGGGGAATATCACCCAGGCACAGGCGATTAACCTGCCGCAGGTTTTAAAAAGTTTTAAAATCAATGAACGGTTCGACAATACGGCCTTCGTTTTGGCCGACGAAAATCTGCTGGTACCGGTAATTTCATCCATTGGGAAAAATTTCCAGGACATCAATATCACCATGGGCTATCCGTTTGTGAACACTCCGGTTTATGGATTTATATCGCAATTGATTAGTTTACAGAAGAATATACGCAAATCGCAGAAATCACAGGTGTTCTATTATAAACCGGTTGTCGCCCTTTTGAATCACCAGTTTGTCATTAGTCCTGAAATTAAGTCGTTTGTTTCAACGATCCATAAAAAGAATAAAGTTTACATCGATGCTTTTGAGTTGAATTTTAGTCCGTTTGTGAAAAAGATATTTTCATGTCCTGACTCCTGGCTTGCCATTTTGGATTATTTTCTCGATGTTCTGAAGGAGCTTTCCGGGAAATTCGATACCAATGAAAATGATGAATTAAAACTGGAATCAGAGTATCTTTTTCAGGCATTTCTGGCCATTCAACGGTTAAAAGATTCTTTGTCCGGACTAAATGTTCCTGATTTTCCGGTTAAGATATTGTATCGCCTGCTCGATCAAAGTTTACGGCGAATTTCCATACCGTTTGAAGGAGAACCGCTTACAGGTTTGCAAATTATGGGTATACTCGAAACACGATGCCTTGATTTTGAGAATTTGGTCTTGTTTTCGGCCAATGAAGGATTTCTTCCCCGGATTGCTGCCGGTCATTCGTTTGTACCGTATCATCTGCGAAAAGGATTCGGAATGCCAACCTATGAGGATCGGGATGCGATGTATGCATACTATTTTTATCGCCTGATTCAGCGCACACAAAAAACCGTGATCGTTTACAATTCAATTACTGAAGGAGTTGCTTCATCTGAAAAGAGCCGGTTTCTGTACCAGCTTTTGTACGATTCAGAGTTTGAAGTGGAAGAACTGAACCTGAGTTTCAACTTTAAAGGTTCTAGCGATGAACCCATTTCGATTGAAGCGGACGAATCACATGTCGCGAAATTAGCTTCGGTTTATTCAGCCCGGAATCTGAGTCCGAGTGCAATCAATTTGTACCTCGACTGTAAATTGAAATTTTACTTCAGATATATTGCCGGAATTAAAGAAAAAGAAGAACTTAAGGAAGAGATTGACGCCGTTTTGTTTGGCAATCTTTTTCATTATGCAATGGAGATTTTATATCGTCCGTTTGAAAATACAACGATAGAAGCCCATGCTTTGAAAATACTCCGGGGAGATGAGCGGAGAATTCAGGAAGTTGTTCGCCAGGCTGTTGCAGTTAAATATTACCAGATGGATCCTGTTGAAGCGAAGAATATTAAGTTGAGCGGACAAAGCATTCTCATTGCGTCACATATTCGCGATTACATCCACCAGCTTCTCGATAATGATATGAAATTTGCACCGTTTTATCTGGTAAGTCTTGAAAAAGAATATTCTGCAGGTTATCAAGTCGTTTCAGGAGAGAAAAAGATCAGCATCCGCATTGGAGGCATTATTGACCGAATTGACCGAACTGCGGGTGGATTGAGGATTATCGATTATAAAACCGGCCGGAATTTGAAACTTGACTTTAAAGAATGGTTTCATTTAGCTGACCGGAATTATTCTGATCGCCGGAAGGAGATTTTTCAAACCTTAATTTATGCCGATATTCTGAGTCAAACTGAAAATGATCTGCCAATTCTGCCGGCTATCTACAAACTCGACGATTTGTTTAAAGATGAATTTGTCCCAAATGTGATCTTTCAGGGAGAAAAACTTGTATTTCAACAGGTGAAATCAGAATTTACCACAGTCTTTTCAGAACTGCTTTCCGAAATGTTTAGCATTGGAAATGTATACGATCAAACGAAAGAAGTTCAAAAATGCAGCTATTGCCCGTATAACAAGATTTGCAGAAGGTAACAAGAGTGATCAGTGGTCAATCTCAGTGGTCAATCTAAGTGTTCAAAGGTCATTGGTGGTCATTAGTTGTCATTCAATTATTTGGAAAACCACGAAGTAAATGACAATTGAATGACGTGAAACCAATGACAATAAATGACCATCAAGTACTTTCCAATCCGGAAGCAGGTTTTCAATCATTTCAACAAATCCGGTCTCAGTCGTTTGGTGCGCTCATAAGCTTGCTGCTCTTGATATTCGGTAATTTTTCTGTCATTTCCTGAAAGCAGAATTTCAGGAACTTTCCACCCTTTGTAGTCGGCTGGACGGGTATAAACGGGTGGGCTCAGCAAGTTATCCTGAAATGAATCGGTGAGGGCAGAGGTTTCGTCCGATAATACACCTGGAATTAAGCGTACCACGCTGTCAACAATTACTGCTGCAGCTAATTCGCCGCCTGTCAAAACATAATCTCCAATCGAAATTTCCATGGTTATCAAATGTTCCCTGATCCGCTGGTCGATTCCCTTGTAATGACCGCAAAGCAGGATGACATTATTCAGGAGTGAAAGATTGTTGGCCAACTTCTGGTCTAACTGGATACCATCGGGACTGGTGTATATTACTTCATCGTATTCCCGTTGAGATTTCAGAAAATTGATGGCACTTTCGATAGGCTGAATCGTCATCACCATGCCTGCACCTCCACTGAATGCATAATCATCTGTTTTCCGGTGCTTGTCTTCCGAAAAATCACGAATATTATGAACCACTATTTCAACAAGTCCTTTGTCCTGACCTCTTTTGAGAATAGAATGTTTAAAAGAGCTTTCGAGCAATTCAGGAACAACGGTCAGAATATCGATGCGCATGGGATTTTTTTTTGCAAAAGTAACAACCTGACCTTAATTCTGACCAACAATTCCAGCCTAAAAACAAAAAGAAGAGGCAAAATGACTTGCTTTTCTGGTTAATCTGATTGTTTTGCACTTTTATTGATTAAAATCTTTGAGTATTAGATAGTAATATATATTTTCGTAACCTCAAATTGAACCTTACTCTCTGTTAATTACATTGTAATTTAAAATTTTGTTATGGAACCCAAAGATCTAAAAAACTCGCAAGAAGAGTTAAGTGGCATGTTAGTCGTGTCAGAAACTGTTGATGATCAGAGTATTACTGAAGAATCTGTTAACGAGCCTGAAGTGATTGTATTATCTGAAGTTGAGAATGCTGTTGAAGAAGTTGCAGAAGTATCTGTTGATGAAACAGTTGAATCAGCAATTCATGAAGCTGAAGAAGTTGAAGCTCCTGAAGTGAATGAAACTGAAACACAACTTGAAGAGGAAGAAGTTGTTGCACAGGAAGTACCTGAAGAAATTGAACTGGAAGTTGCTGTAGTTGAAGAAGTGATTACTTCCGAAATTGAAGAAACGCTTGCAGTAGTTGCTGAAGAAGAAGTGGCTGTAGAAACTGAAACGGAAGTAATTATTCCTGAAGTTGAAGCTGAAGTTATTGAAGAAGTGTTAGAAACACTTCCGGAGCCTGAACTGGAAGCTGAAGTGGAATCT
>CAIPKZ010000373.1 GCA_903865775.1 uncultured Prolixibacteraceae bacterium
CAGCCGCATCAGTTCTGGAACCGGCGATTTGATTTCGCTTGAAATTTATGCTGAAAAAGGGATGTTGCGTTATTCTTCAAAATCAGTTGATTATTACGAATATTACCTGGAAGAAACAGGGCAATGGACCAAACAGGTGGTTGGCAGCAATTACCTGCCTTTAAATAGTTTTCCATCAGGGCATGTGTCTCCGGGATGGTTACGTTCGATGGTTCATGCACATTATATTTTCCTGACCGGGAACGATCCCAAATCTTTTATTCCTGATCTGAAACATGGGCTGGCAGTTCAGCGTTTAGTAAGGGAAACAGCAGATTATTTAAGTATTTACAGAAGTTTAATTCAAAAATATGGAAAGAAGTAGCGGAATTTTGTTGCATATCAGTTCGCTTCCGGGCGATGACGGTATTGGGAGTATGGGCAAAGATGCGTTTCAGTTTATCGATTTTCTGGCTCAAACGAAACAGAAAATCTGGCAGATTCTTCCACTGGGACCTGTTGGTTATGGAAATTCTCCTTATCAGTGCTATTCAGCTTTTGCCGGAAATCCAATGTTTATCGATATTCAGCAATTGGTTTCAAGTCGACTGATTTCTAAACAAGATTTAGTTTTTCAGCAATTCAAGGCTAAAAGAGTTGAATTTGAAAGGGTCGAGGAGTGGAAGATGGTCATTTTCAGGGAAGCCTTTGTAGGTTTCAGGAAAAATTTTGACCGTTATAAAGACGATTATCACACCTTCATGAGTCATAATTCGTGGTGGCTCGACGATTATGCCTTGTTTCGTTCACTGAAAACTAAGAATGGGGAAACGGTCTGGAATACCTGGGATAAAAAACTGGTCCAACGCGATAGGAAAACTATTCAGGAAGCTTTTAAAGAGTTACACACAGAAATCGATTTTCATCGTTTTCTGCAATTTATATTTTTCAGGCAATGGTTCAAACTGAAAGCCTATGCCAATTCGAAAGGTGTCCGGATTATCGGTGATATTCCGCTTTACGTTTCCATGGATAGTGTGGATGTGTGGGCAAATCAGGATATTTTTCATCTCGACGAAGATTCAAAACCAGTTAATGTTGGAGGAGTTCCGCCCGATTATTTCAGCGAAACAGGCCAATTGTGGGGGAATCCGGTTTTCGACTGGGAACGGGTTGCCGAGCGGGATTTCGACTGGTGGCTGGCCCGTGTGAATTTTAACCTCAAAATGTTTGATTCCGTGCGTGTCGACCATTTCCGTGGTCTCGAATCGTTCTGGGCCGTGCGTATTGAAGAAGAAACGGCTATTGTGGGTGAATGGCTGCCTGCCAGAGGATATGATTTGTTTCGGAAATTAAAGGAACAGCATGGAACCCTGAATGTAATTGCTGAAGATTTGGGTGTTATTACTCCTGAAGTTGAAAAACTCAGGGATGACTTTGGACTTCCGGGTATGAAAATCCTGCAGTTCGCATATAGCGATGATACAACCAACGAAAATCTGCCTCATAATTACACATCCAATTTTATTGCATATACCGGTACCCACGACAATGATACTTCGCTGGGATGGTTTAAGTCAATTGATAAAAAGGAACGGAGATTCCTCCATAAATATGTTGATGGAAGCGGAAAACAGTTTGTTGAGAATTTCATAGAGGAAGTATGGAAATCGGCTGCATACACAGCCATTATTCCGATGCAGGATGTTTTGGGTTTGGACGCCTCCGCCCGGATGAATACTCCCGGAATTGCTGCAGGTAACTGGGATTGGCGTTTCACCTGGAGTCAGATCCGGACCAATCATAAAGTGTTTCTGAAAAAAATCACTGAAAAATATAACCGGTGAGAAAATTGGTCATTGATTGTCATTTAGTAGTCATTTAATTGTCATTTAGTAGTCATTCAATAGTCAAATAGTCATTCAGTAGTCGTTAATAGTCATTATAGTCACTAATAGTCATTAATTGTAAAGGAAACCACAAATGACGTGAAACAAATGACAATTAATGACTTTACTTTGACAACAAAAAATTGATATTTAGAAATTACCTACCTAAATTTTAAAACCATGGAAAATAACGAAACCAATTCAAGAAGATCTTTTTTGAGAACTGCAGCAACTGGTGCAGTTTTAGCAGCTGTGACACCTTCCGTTCTGGCAGGTGAAACCGTAAAGAAACCCATAATTATTCCTGCAACAGCAAAGGGAGCCAACGACCGGATTCGCGTGGCTGTTTTGGGCGTGAATGGCCGTGGAAAATCGCACATCGAAGAAATTATGGGTCTGTCTGAAAAGGCCAATGTGGAAGTGGCCGTTTTATGCGATCCTGATATGGATGTGCTGCAAACCCGTGCCAGTGAATTCGAAAAAAAGTATGGTAAAAAAGTAGTCATCGAGCAGGATTTCAGAAGAACCTACGAAGATAAAACCATTGATGCCGTTACTATTGCAACTCCAAATCACTGGCATGCATTGCAAACCATTTGGGCATGTCAAGCCGGAAAAGATGTGTACGTCGAAAAACCGGCCACCCACAACATTTACGAAGGTAAAAAGGTGATTGAAGCTGCATACAAATACAACCGCATTGTTCAGCATGGTGTTCAATTGCGCAGTTCGGTAGCCATCCGCGAAGCAGTTCAGCATTTGCATGACGGACTGCTCGGAAGGGTTTACATGTCACGCGGGCTGGTTTATCGCTGGCGTCCGGATATTGGCAATAAGGGTATTTCACAAACTCCTGCCGGATTAAATTACGATTTGTGGTGCGGACCTGCTCCAATGCGGCCGTTTACCAAAAATCTGGTTCACTACAACTGGCATTGGCATTGGAATTATGGTAATGGCGATGTGGGCAATCAGGGAATCCACGAAACCGATCTTTGTATGTGGGGTTTGGGTGTAGATCATTTACCTGAACGTATTACGTCCATGGGCGGCAAGTTTCTCTGGGACGATTGCAAGGAAGTTCCTGAGGTTCAGACTTCAATCTACCATTTTCCGAAGGAGAAGAAAATGATTCAGTTTGAAGTTCGAAACTGGTGCACCAATCAGGAAGATGGC
>CAIPKZ010000374.1 GCA_903865775.1 uncultured Prolixibacteraceae bacterium
AACGACATGTCTATCGTGTGGATGATTTCAGCACGAAAGTCAGAGAGATGAAAAAGCAGCAGATGAAAGTTACTGCTCACATGTTGCTGGGTTGGGATCAGTATTTTCCGGACTGGTACAAAAAGAATGATTTTCCGGCAGATACTTTGGATGCCATCATGAAAAGCTGGCTCAAAGGCATTATTCAATATAAAGGAAACGATACCTTAGTTGATGTCTGGAATGTGGTGAACGAAGCCATAAGCTGGAATGGATCGGGAGCATACTGGCCCGAATACAATGCGGATTTCAATAATGCCTGCGAAATGCAGCACATGGGATACGAAGCCGACGCTTCAGGTTTAACCGGAGTTCAGTATGTCAATGCTAAACATCCGATTTATATACGAAAAGCGTTTGAATATGCACGGACCCTGACCAATAAAAAACTTGAACTGCGTGACGCTTCCTTTGAATTTCCAACGGACTCGAAATACAAGGCATTTTATCAGCTGGCCACTCACCTGAAAAAAGTGGGTGCCCCGGTTGATGCCATTGGTTTCCAGACTCATCTCAATCTGGAGCAAACGTATGACTGGGATGGATATGCCAGCAATATCAAACGATATATCGCATTAGGATACGAAGTGATGATTCCTGAAGTGGATGTTGGTGATATAGCGAAAACCTGGTCGGACGATAAAGCTGAACTGCAAAAAATGATGTATTACCGGCTGATTACTGCGGCCATCAAAGGTGGAGCAAGCGATTTCCAAACCTGGGGAATTCTGGACGACAATAACGCGAGTTGGAGAGCCGGACAGCATGGGTTGCTATATACCAATGCCGTTCAGGCCAAACCTGCCTATTACGGCATCACTGCGGCGCTGACCGATATGAGCCACATTTTGTTCTGGGAAATGGACGCTCCAAAAAACAACGTCATGCCCGATGTGATGAAATATAACAACTTCGGAAACCTGAACAACATGGGTACTCCAGTGCCAGTCAGCGGATTCAAGAATAAGGCTATACAGTTTGACGGAGTGGACGATTTTATTTCATCCGGCAACTTATCCGACAGTATTTCAGGCAATTTCACCTTCTCGTGTTTTGTGAAAACTTCAACAACCAAATCCGGAAATCTGGCCGATATCGCTCAGGAAGCCGCCAGCGGACTGAAAATAGGAATAACTGCCGACGGATATCTTTCCTTGAATGCAGCCGAAGCCGGATTGCCTGCCGATTTGATGAGTTCGGCCAAAATAAATGACGGTGGATGGCATTTTGTGGCGCTTCGTCGCGAAGCGGATAATTACAGCTTGTATCTTGATTCATCCACTGCAGTTGCCACCGGAAAAGGTTCTGTACTGAAATTTGTAAAGCTTGTGATTGGCGCCAAAAGCGATGGCACAGCTGCATTCGGAGGCATGATCGACGAAGTGAAACTCTATGATTCTGCTGTGGAAGAAGCCAGTTTTACAAGGAATATAGTCCCTTTTTGTCCGCTTAAAGCTGCACTGACATTAACCGGCATGTCAATGAAATTAAGCTGGGCCGACCAGAGTGTCAACGAGGAAGGCTATGTGGTTGAGCGAAAAGTTAAAGATGGTATTTGGGAGGAACGTTTACCTGTTCTGGCAGCCTCAAAATTATCTTTTACAGAAACCGTGACACTCAATAATACCGAATATTCTTACAGGGTTAGGGCCATTAATAAATTTGGAAAATCAGAACCTTCCCTGATAAAATCTGCCTTAACACCGTTTGCTACCGGCATTAATCCAACACTTAAATCAGGAGATTCAAGTATCTCGGTCTTTCCAAATCCAGCCAGAAGTACATTTACAGTAATTTCCCCTGAAAATTCAGGTCTGAAAATATTTGACATTCAAGGTAAGCTGATGCTGGCAAAAAACAATCTGTCGGGTAATGAAATCATTGATGTCAGCCAGTTTTCCAATGGGATTTATGTTCTTAAAACCAATAGTGGAAACCGGATCAATGAGATTAAGCTTATCAAGAATTAGCCTGATGGATGATTTGATAAGGATTGAGAAAGCTATACAGAAGTACATTAAAGCCGGTAAGGTTGATTTATGGTATAGAAAAAATGAACTTTGCTATGAACACACTAATAATTGAGCCGAATATAGAGCGAGATCTGAATTGACATTTGCATCATTGCTAAACATCATCCTCAATCTAAATCATTTAATATTAGGAAAAAGATTAATTCAATAAAAAATCCTCTCACCATTTAGCCGCCAAACCAATGAAAAACCTGTTATCCCTATTTACAATCATTTTTTTATTCTGCTTTTCAGCAATCAGTCAGAATCCCGTGTCTGAAAACATTCCGTTACCGGAACATCCTCGTCCCGATTTTATGCGTCCCGATTGGCTAAACCTGAACGGGCATTGGAATTTCATGTTCGATAAGGAAAATGTGGGTGAAACTCAGAAATGGTTCGAAAAACCAGAGTCATTCACCAAAAAAATTCTTGTTCCGTTTCCATGGGGAAGCAAACTTTCGGAAGTGGCCAACGAAGCAGATATAGCCTGGTATGCCCGTAAAATTAAAATTCCCGAAAGCTGGAAAAACAAGCGGATCTTTGTGGTTGTAGGGGCCAGCGACTGGACTACAACAGGTTGGCTGGCAGGTAAACCGGTAGGTTCAAATCGTGGCGGATATACTCCTTTCGAATTTGAACTCACTTCAAACGTTACCTGGGGAAGTGAGCAAAACCTGGTTTTCAAGGTCGATGACTCCAACCTTCCTTTCAAACTATACGGAAAACAAGGTTACGGCGAAGCCAAAGGCTTTTGGCAAACGGTTTACCTGGAAGCCCGTGGAAGTAACTACTTCGATATGATTCATTTTACTCCGGATATTGATAAGGACAAAGTGAAAGTGGAGGTTTCATTCAATCAGCCAGCCGGAAAAAACACTGAAATTAAGGTGAAATTCAACACCGGTGAAGTTCAGACCTTCATCGCAAAAGTCAAAATGGGCGAGAAACAAACTCAGTTTGAAATTGCTATCCCGAATGCCCGTCTTTGGAATCTGGACGATCCGTTTCTTTATGAAACTGAAGTCACGCTGGCTGACGAAGGAAAAGATATGGATCAGGTTTCGACGTATTTTGGTATGCGAAAAATCAGCGTTACCCAGCTTCCCGGAAGCGATTATCCATACATAGCTTTGAATAACAAGCCCATTTATCTGCAACTTTCACTCGATCAATCCTATCATCCCGATGGATTCTACACCTTTCCGAGCGACGAATTTATGCGGGATGAAATCCTGTTGTCCAAACGAATCGGACTCAATGGAAACCGCATTCACATCAAAGTTGAAGTTCCGCGAAAACTCTACTGGGCCGATAAACTTGGACTTCTCATTATGGCTGATGTTCCCAATTCGTGGGGCGAACCCGATGCCGACATGCAGAAAGAATCGGAATTCGCCATGCGTGGCATGATTAAACGGGATTACAATCACCCGGCCATTTTCTCCTGGATTTTATACAATGAAACCTGGGGCCTTTTTTCGAAGAAAGACGGCAAGCGAGCCTACTATCCTGAAACACAGGCATGGGTGGCAGATATGTATAAAAAGGCAAAAAGTTTGGATCAAAGCCGGTTAATCGAAGACAACTCGGCCTGCAACAACGACCATGTGGTGACCGATTTAAACTCATGGCATGCCTATCTGCCCGGTTACGACTGGAAAAAAATGCTGGACGAAACAGATGCCAATACTTATCCGGGTTCGACGTGGAATTTTATTGGCGGAAATAAGCAAGGAAATGAGCCCATGCTGAACAGCGAATGCGGAAACGTCTGGGGATATGAGGGAAGTACCGGCGATGTGGACTGGAGCTGGGATTACCACATCATGATGAACGAATTCAGGATGCACCCCAAAATGTGCGGATGGCTTTACACCGAGCATCACGATGTGATTAACGAGTGGAATGGCTATTACCGGTTCGACCGTTCGCACAAATTTACGGGAATAGAAGACCTGATGCCCGGAATGACACTCAATGATCTGCACAATCCGTATTACATCAGTACCGGAAGTGAACTTTGTCAAACAGTCGTTCCGTCTGCAAAAATTGAAGTTCCGGTTTACCTGTCGGTTCTGAACGATCAGCTTGCAGCGACCGACCTGATTGTCAAAGCTGAATTGTGTGGCTGGGATAATCTTGGACGATTCGAAACCTATTCAAACTATACCTTGAATACGCCTTACACACCGTGGATGACAAAAAATATTGGCAAATTATCCATCCAAATGCCGGCCAAACAATCGGTGGCTGTTCTTCGGATGAGTGTGGAAACTCTTTCAGGACAGGTTTTGACCCGAAATTTCACAACCTTCAACATTGCAAAAGGACCATCACCACGCAATGAAACGATTCAGCAAAACGGCAAACAAGTTGCGTTGGTTCGTTTTGCACCCAATACGTTCACGGATTCAAAATGGACGCTAAAACAATGGAATGTTCTTGAAGGCTTGAAAGTGAACGGTGCAGGATCAGGTTTCTTTGAATACAAAGTTACACTTCCGGCAAGTTTGAAAGCCGATGACCTTTCATCTGCCCGTATCATTGCTGAATTTTCGGCCAAGCAACTGTTCGGTAAAGATAAGCCGGGTTCTACAAAAATTGACGGCGATTACATGACTGGCAAAGGAACGAACGACCCCAGCCTGAATCCAAATTCGTATCCGATGACCGATGAGAAAAAATTTCCCTCCATCGTAAAAATTTTCGTGAATGGCAATTGCCTTGGTTCCTATAACCTGGAAGACGATCCGGCAGATCATCGCGGAATTCTTTCATGGAATTCGCAAAAACATGATAAAACGCTGAAAGAAGCAGGTTCTTATGGTTATCTCGTGGAGGCCAGTATTCCAAGTTCACTCATCAAACAAAGCGAGGGGAAAGATTTGCTGATTCGATTTGAGGTAGACTCAGCCTTTCCGGGTGGACTGGCAATTTATGGTGAAAACTTTGGCCGGTATCCAATAGATCCAACCATTTGTTTTGAAATGAAATAGAGTTCCCCGGTTGACTGAACTCTCAGAAATAGTTGTTCATTTAGGGGCATTTAGAAATACAAAGCCAGATATTTCCGAAATAATACATAAACTCTATCTTTACATCGTATTAAACAGAATTAATCATCACAAAAACGCATAAACAGATTAATGAACTTAACCAAGCAGACCTCTTTATGACGAATGTTTCTCTCTTATTTAAAGCTATTTACAGATATCGACCGATAATTATTTTTGGTGTATTTGCAATTTTCCTTCTAAGTTTCTGCACACAGGAACCTCAAATATGGAAGCTAAAATCTTCTGATCAGGTTGCCGGTGATTTTATTTCGAATAATCCGGAGTATTCAGAATTTGCAAAATTGGTTGAACTCAGCGGGTACGGACCTTTATTAAGGATTCGCGGGCCATACACCGTCATGCTTCCGAACAATGATGCCATGTTTGCCTTCTATAAAGAAAATGGCAAAAAATCATTGGATGAATTTAGCATGGATTTACTCAATGTGCTCGTTCGCAATCATTTGATTACAAACGAAATATCTTCCGGAGACATTGGTCTTGGTGCACTGCGTGATACCAATGCATTAGGTGATTATCTGGTTACTGAATTTCAGGGCTCTGATATTATTCTGAATAAAAAATCAAAAATTATCGACCGGGATGTTCGTTTGGCCAATGGCTATGCTCACATCATCAATCGGGTTATTGATCCCGTTGTCAAAGACATTTACACCGTGATAGCTGATGATCCTTCATACAAAATCTTTGCTGAAGGGCTGAAAATTTCGGGTATAAAAGACACTTTGCAGATAATTTCCTTTAAATACGGCAAACGAGCTGCACGCACCCGCTTCACGATCCTGGCAGTCCCCGATACGGTATACCAACGCCAGGGAATTCAAAATGTTAACGACCTGATTAAGTGGACCGGTGCAAATCCTGACAGTTTGACTTACCTGAATAACCCGCTTTACCGATACATGGAATACCATTGTTTAATTGGTACATATTATCTGAATACATTCGAATCAACATTATATCCAATATTATCTTCTGATAATAATGTATCGATGACCATTAACACCGACTATAAAATCAATCTCTTTCCTAAAACCCAAATTTATACGGCTTTCAACATTCCCGGGTCTAATGTTCCGGCAAAAAATGGTGCAATTCATGCCATCAATGATTTATTGCCGGTCATTGATCCTGACCCTACCACGATTATTTTTGAGACAACCGATTTTTTTGATTTTAAGCAAGGAGAGTATTTTAAGACGCATTACCAGAAATTTTCCGATGGTGAAAATAGCTTTGCCGATATCCATTGGATAGGTGATTACATGCAGTATCACTATAAAGTGGCCGGAACAGGTGGTGTTCTTAAAAGTGAAGATTGTTTGCAGATGATTGGTTGGTTTTCGATTTCTGTTACTTTTCCGAAAGTGATGAAAGGGAAATGGGAAGTCTCAGTCTATCAACCAAACTGGCAGGATATTACATCCTGCAGAGTTTACCTTGATGATGTTCTGACAGGAACTAATTATCTGGGGCCAAGAACAGGTGGACCAGGAGGATTACAGAAGATTGCTGATGTTGATTTTAAAACTACCAGCAGGCATACCATACGATTGGAAAATTATTTCTATGGCATGGTGTTTTGGGATTATGTACAATTTAAGCCGATAAAGTAATTAATTCATAAAAATAGGCTAATCAATTACCTTTTTTGCTGCTAATTATTGATTAGATTTGTAGAATATCTAATAAAAAACCTTCAAGTCATGACTATTTCAATCATATTTAAAGCTATTTACAGATATCAAAAGATCCTGTTTTTTGGAGTATTTGCCATTTTTCTTCTTAGTTTTTGTACTCAGGAACCTCAAATATGGAAATTAAAATCTACTGATCAGGTTGCAGGTGATTATCTTTCAAGCAATCCGGATTATTCCGAATTTGCAAAACTGGTAGAAGTCACCGGTTACGGACCATTACTTGGAATTCGTGGACCATACACCATTTTGCTTCCGAACAACGAGGCCATGTTGGCCTATTACAAGCAAAAAAATGTGAATTCATTGATGGATTTCCCCATGAATGTGCTTGTGGATTTAGTTCGTAACCACATCATTGCAGCTGAAATAACAACTGGCGATATCGGTCTGGGTGCTCTTCGTGATACCAATGCAATTGGTGATTTCCTTGTTTCTGAATTTGAGGGAGCAGATATTATCATTAATAAATATGCAAAAATTATCAAGCGGGATGTTCGGGTTGCCAACGGATATGTTCATGTCCTGAATAGGGTTATTGACCCCATTACAAAAGATATTTACACAGTAATTGCTGAAGATCCATCCTACAAGATATTTGCTGAAGGACTTCTGAAGTCCGGATTGAAAGACACACTTCAGCTGATTCGGTTTCCATATGGGAAAAGGGTTGCCCGTACACGGTTTACCGTATTGGCCGTAGCTGATACCATCTATCACCGCTATGGAATTAATTCTGTAAATGATTTAATAAAATGGACCGGCGCCAATCCGGATAGTATAACCTTCCTGAATAATCAATTTTACAGGTATATGGAATACCATTGCCTCACGGGAACCAATTATCTTTCGGATTTAAATACACAGTTGTATCCGATTTTATCGCACGACAATAACATCTCCCTTAAGATTGACACAGACTATAGAATTAATCAGGACACTAAAACAAAGAAATATACCGGCTTCAATATACCGGCTTCAAATACTCCGTCAAAAAACGGGGCGATTCATTCAATTAAAGACCTGTTACCGGTAACCGATCCTGAACCTGGAGTGATTACGGTTGAAACAACTGATTTCTTTGATATCCTGCAGGGTGATTATATCGGTAAGTATTATATGAAATGGCATGATGGCAAGAACACGTTTGCCAATATTAAATGGGAAGGCGATTACCTGCTTTATTATTACAAACCAAATCATGGACGTACGGCGATTTTACACAACGATGCATTGTCGATTCTAGGTTTCTGGACCATAGAAATTACTACTCCCAAAATCATGAAGGGAAAATATGCGGTAAGTGCCAACATCTGGACTGGTGGCGATGATTTGCCAATCTTTGATGCCTATGTGGATGGAATCCGGACGGCCAGTAATATCAATGCCAGAATATCAGGTACAAAAATGACTTTTGGAGAAGTAGACTACACCAAAACGGAAGAGCACAAAGTAAAATTAGTTTGTACTGGCTGGGGAGTCCTGTTTTGGGATACCATTATTTTCACACCCGTAAAATAGATTGTAAATATTTGTCGGAAAAATATATCAGGCCATTGAAGATCAGCTTATTTCGTTAGCTGATCTTCAATGGCCTGATTAATTACAACGGTATTGGAGACCGAAACATCTTCTGCAGCAAATAGTCCAAGTACCGGTTTTCCATCGCTCGAAGTAAAATTGCTTTTTATGTTTGCCGGGGGAATGCTGAACAGCGAGCCTGTGCTACTTTGGTTAATCATCTGAAAATAGAAGTTGTACCCAAATTCAGAAATCGAGTTTTGTTTGACTACGATCTTATCATTCAGGCTCAGTTTGCGATCCTCCGGTTTTTCCTTGTCATGAAAATCAGTAAAGACTTCCAGACCCGGAATGTAGTTGCCATCAACAAATTCGTCGCTTGCTATCGCAATACGGTTGGCTTTATTAAGCAGGGTGTCGTTTACGAATACATCCCATTTATAGAAATTTCCCAAACCGGCAGGTTCTCTTCCGTAGGTAAATATTCCCAGGAAAATCTTGTTGCCGATCATTGACGGCTTAACCACTATGGAATCGAGCGGCTCAACCTTCGACAGTTTTTCTTTTGCAGTTAAAGTAACACCCGATGAAAGGATGCTCAAAGTATATTCCCGGCCGGCAACACCAAGGTAACTGTTGTTTGGCGGAACGCGGTAAAATCCCTTTTTTGCGGGATCTTCAGAAAGAACCATTTTATTCGAAGGAGTTGCATCATCCGAAACCGTAATTACTGCCCCGCTGATTCCCGGATAGCTGATATCCTGATCGACTTTCAGTGTTTGATAAAGAAAAACTGTTGGTCCATCCAATGTGGTTATTTTGGACTCAACTCCAAACAGGTTCAAATCTTCTTTGCTCAGTTTAACGTCAATCACGTCTTCGCACGAACTCAGTATGGTTGAGGCAACGAACAGAAAGAATGCCAGATTATACAAATTCCGGCTGCAAGCTGCAAGCTGCAAGCTAAAGCATGAAGCTTGTGGCTTGTGGCTTGCAGCATTTTTTCTTTGAAATATATTGCTTTTCATAGCTGCTAAATTTTAGAAATTGAAATTGTATGTAATCGAAGGAATCATGCTCCCGATGATCGACAGGCGGGTGGCCTCAGAAACATTGGGCTTATCTTCGTTTTGCCTGAAAGTGACTGAATAGGCATTCCGGCGTGAATAAACATTGTAAATAGAGAAGTTCAACGATTGCTTAAACTTCCGGCTATCGTTTTTCCTGAAATCGTAAGTCAGCGAAACATCGAGCCGGTGATAATCCGGAATCCGGTTGCTGTTGCGGTCGGCATAGAAATAAATGGTGTTTCCCTGAATATCATATTTGGCAATCGGATAGGAAGTCGGGTTTCCGGTCGAAAATACCCAGGTCGATGAAATATTCAACCTCCGGGCCAGTTCGTAGCTGGCAACCAGCGAAATGTTGTGGGTGCGGTCGTAACTCGATGGATAGGCATTGCCATTGTTGATCCCCGGAATCTTTCGCATCGACTTCGACAAGGTATAACTCAGCCAGCCGGTTAAGCGTCCTTCCTGTTTTTTTGCATAAATTTCAAGACCGTAGGCATATCCGCTTCCATGCAGCAGCTCGGTTTCCAGATTTTCTTTCAGGAATAATTGAGCTCCGTCAATATAGTCGATTACGTTTTTCATTTTTTTGTAATACACTTCCGCTGAAGTTTCGAACATGTTATTCTTCAGATTCCTGAAATAACCAAGGCCAAGCTGATTGGCAATCAGTGGTTTAATGTAGGTGTTACTGGGCAGCCAGATATCGAGTGGAGTGGGCGAGTTGGTATTCGAGATGAGGTGCAGATTCTGAGCCATCCGATTGTACGATGCTTTAAGCGAACTATTTTCATCGAGCATGAATTTAATTGCCATACGCGGTTCCAGGTTGTAATAACCAGGTGAAATCAATTGACCGGAACTGTATTCTTTTACTCCGGTGATTTCATCGGATTTAGGCGTCTCCGGATTCTGATATTCGGTAACTTTTCCGTCACCAATTTGCTGAAAGTATGAATAACGCAATCCATACCTCAGCGACAATTTGGGCCCGATGGTTTGTTCGTTCGAAACATACAGCGAATTATCCAGTGCATTGTAATTGGTCAGTTTTAAATCGGAGAAGTAGGATTCCTGACTGGCAGAAACCTGACCGGGGTCAAAATGATGGTAAATCGTGTTGAATCCGAGAGTCAGCTTATTGTTCGGATTTAAATACCACGAGACATCCTCCTTGAAGTTGTAATCTGAAATCTGCGAAGTCCAGTCGAACTGGTCTGCTCCTGAACTTGGCACACCCAGGCTGTAGTCGTAACGCGAAAAAATGAGCGAGGTATTTGAGAAAAGCTTATTGCTGAACAAGTGATTCCAGCGGGCAGTCGATGTCAGGTTTCCCCAGCGCATGTAAATCGATGAACCCGATTTGAAATAATCGTCGCCCGTATATGCTGAAAGATATATCCGGTTTTTATCATTGATTTGAGCACTGGTTTTCAGGTTCAGGTCATAAAAGTAGAGCTGGTTATTCTTCAGTTGTTCCAGACCGATCAGTTTTCCGAGGTAATCGGCATAGGTTCGCCGCCCTGAAACAATGAAACTCCATTTGTCCTTGATGATGGGGCCTTCAACAGTCAGCCTGCTCGAAATATTGCCGATCCCGCCACTCATACCCAATTTCTGCGAGTTTCCGTCTTTCATCCGGATATCGATTACGGCAGAGGCTTTCCCTCCATATTCGGCAGGAATTCCACCTTTGAATACCTGAATGTCTTTGATTGCATCCGAATTGAACACCGAGAAGAATCCAAGCAAATGGGAAGCGTTGTACACCGGCGCTTCATCCAAAAGCATCAGGTTTTCATCAGGTCCGCCACCCCGAACGTACAATCCGGAACTTCCTTCTCCTCCATTCTGAATTCCGGGCAATAAGGTAATGCTCTTGATAATATCCACTTCGCCCATGAAAGAAGGCAGCTTTTTGATCATTTTAACCTGAACCTTTTCCATACTCATCTGAAGACTTTCCACATTCTGGTTCGTCTTTTCTGCCGTAACCACTACCTCAGCAATTTGCTTTGAATCTTCTTCGAGCAAAATATTCAGTTGTTTGCTTGCAGTCAGGTCGATTACCGGAGATTGTGCCTGGAAGCCAACATAGGAAAAGTTCACGGTATAGCTTCCCTGTGGAACCGAAAGGGAATAGAATCCGTAGGCATTCGTAATTACACCGGTTTTTAATTTGGGAACATAAATTGTGGCACCGATCAGGGCTTCCCCGTTGGCCTTGTCCTTGAGGTATCCGCTTAAAGTCACATTGGTGGCAAATCCCCCGACCGACAGGCAAAAAAGGAATATGATAATACTGAACTGTTTCATTGATTTCTGGTTGCTTTATATTTTATTTTTGAATCCTGACAGGTTTTCAAAACCTGTCAACTATGACTTATGGATTGATTTTTTTTGAATAAGTTGTCAATCTACCTGTTAAAATTACATCGATCCTTTAATTAAGATTTTCTTAATGACGGACAAATGAAACATCTTTATGTTCATACATTCAAGAATGAAAATGGAGAAAAGGCAGGTTTTTTCGGCGACAGGCATGTTTTTATTCACTGATCCGAAGTCAGGTCATCGGATCAGCGTTCAATATAAGACTGAATTCATGAAGTAAATCGGACTGATTTTTTAATACACTTCCAGGTTTGATATAGCAGGACATGCTTTCGAGTCAGAAATTACCAAACGCAACTTTTGAGCCTCAACGGGATTGATGCGAAGGATTCGCTTGTATCCGACAGTAGTTCCTTTCGCCACTTCCAGCCATTTTCCATCCTTTTCAACTTCAACCGTAAAGCTTTTTACACGCTGCCCGAGTTGGATGTATTCCTGAATAAGCACATAGCTGATCAGTTTGTTTTCACCCAGGTCAACTTCAAGATTGCCTGTATTTTCCTGATCATTGGTAGCCCAGTAAGTTTCCTTTTTTCCATCGGTAACCATTTCTGCTGAATAAACCGGCGAATTTCCACGGAAAGCCGAAGCTTTCGCTGGCTTGTTCAGTGCCAGATTAGTTTTAAATCGTTCGTCAATCAGCTTTTTCCAGCCTAGAAGCGAAGCCACATCAAGTTCGTTGACCAATCCACGGCGATCGGGTGGAATATTCAGGATAAGGTTGGCTCCACGACCGACTGAAGTCAGGTAAATATCGAATAATTGTTCCGGAGTTTTCACCAGCGAATCTTGTTTGGCATGGTAAAACCAGCCCGGCCGGATTGAAACATCCACTTCTGCCGGTATCCAGCTTGAGCCATTTTCGTTTCCGGTATTCAGCAATTTCTCTATTCCGCTTTTGCCGGCATAAATACTGTCGGGAGTAATCGTATTCCAGTTGGTTTCGTTGACAAATCCGCTCTCGTTGCCGCACCAGCGAATGTCAGGTCCTGCATCGCTGAAAAAAATTACACTGGGCTCCATGCCGCGAACAAGTTTCAGTGTCGTTGGCCAGTCGTAATAGGTTTTTCCATCAATTTTTCGTTTTTCTTTTGCGCCGCCATAAAAGCCGTCACCGCCGTTTGCACCGTCGAACCACATTTCGAATACCGGCGAATGCGCTGAAAATAGTTCTTTCAGTTGGTTACGGTAATACTCCACATACGAAGGCGATCCGTAATCAGCACGGTTTCGGTCCCATGGCGAGAGGTAAACACCAAACTTCAGGCCATCGGCGCGACAGGCTTTCTCTACTTCATCAACCACATTGCCCTTGCCGTTTTTATACGGACTGTTCTTGACCGAATGTTCGGTGTATTGGCTGGGCCACAAACAAAAGCCATCGTGGTGCTTGCAGGTAAGTACCAATCCTTTCAGGCCTGCAGCCTTGAATGTTTTCGTCCATTGTGTTACATCCATGGCCGTTGGATTGAAAACGGATTCACTTTCGTCGCCAAATCCCCATTCCTTGTCGGTAAACGTGTTGGTGGTAAAATGAACAAATGCATATTGCTCCATTTCGTGCCATACCAATTGTCGGTCGGTCGGAATCGGTAAGACCGGTGCTGGCGGAAGTACTGGAGTATTGCAGGCTGATACGACGAATATACTAATCAGCAGATGATAGACGGGAAAGGAAAATATTCGTTTCATTCTGAGTTGGTTTTCATTTGGTTTTCAAGGTAAAGCTAACAAAAAAAGTCTTCAATGATTTCGCATTGAAGACTTCCATTTATCGCATATAAAATTTTATCCCGAAGGATGTTTAATTTGCAGGAGCAGGTGCCGGTAATGCTGCAGGTGGCGTAGTCGCAGGGGCATCTGTTTTTGTATCAGCAGGAGTCGGAGCAGGAAAACTTGGAACCTGATTCGGATCGACAGAATTTTGAATCTGATCTTTAATTGCTGACTGTGCACCGGATTTGTTGTCTCTTGAAATGAAAGCAGTACCTCCGATTGACAGGAATAAAAGTGCTCCGGCAAGAATCCATGTTGCTTTTTCGAGAAAGTCGTTGGTTTTGCGAACTCCCATGATCTGGTTTGACGACTGAAAGTTACTTGCTAATCCACCGCCTTTTGAGTTTTGAACCAATACAATAAGAATCAGTAAAATACAGACAATGAATAATAAAACGGTGATAAGTGTGTACATATGAATGGAATTAATTGTTCATTAAATGATTGATTTTTTCAATCTGAGCGGCAAAGTAAGTACTTTTTTCCGGATATTTCAAACTTAATTTCTCAAATATCTGGATAGCTTTCCGATTGTAACCTTGTTTTGCATAGATCATAGCCAGTGTCTCGGTTACCAGATCATCATTTTCCTCCTGATTTTCGAGTTGACGGTCCATCGGAGAAGATGTTTCTTCGGTTTTTATCTGCGGCATTTTCGGCTGAGCCTCCAGAAATTTATCAATCAGCCTGAATTTCTTTTCTGACTCATTTTGGATGGACCGTGCATTTTCATCTTTTTCCGTTTCCGCTTCTTCCGGCGCTTCCAAACGGTATTCCGGTGCAAAAATAAGGTTGAATAGATCGCGTTCAGTTTCAGGTGAGGCTGCCTCTTCCGATTCTTTCCCGCTGATTTTCGTGTTCAGAAACAGGTATAACCTCCGCCTGTCCTGAATCCGGATGGCTCCGTTGATCAGTTCCTGCCCGAATGATGAGTCGTTCAGGTTTTTCAGGTTTTTTAGGTACAATATCCAGGCAGCTTCGAAGGCGGGATGCTGCGCAGTCAATTCTTTCAGGAATGGAAGAGTTTCCTTATTTAACTTTTCAGGAGCCTGAATACATTGAAGGATTTGTTGTGCCGTCATAACCTACCAGTTTGCAACCGATGCATTGAAAATATCGTCGGTCAGTTTAGTGACAATTAGCGGAACCAGCTCACCTTCAATGTCACTGAGGGAACTGTTGCTGTCGAAATCTTCGTATGCAGAGAACGATTTCTCCCAGTCTTGTTCATGATCCTTGTTGTTGGTGAATTTGATCTTTACGCCAATGGTCAACCTGTTTTGTGCAGCAAGGTCGCCTTGCTGAATATTCATCGGTCTGACTTCATATTCGCTTATCTGGCCTGTGTATTCAAGATCACCACCATCTGTAATCTGGTTTAATGAAGTCTGTTTTATCAGTTTCTCTTGCAGCCCTTCGGTGAAAAGCTGACTCAGGTTGGGATTCACCAATCGGGCACGGTTTGGAAAATAAGGAACCGTAAAGGTTTTAACGCTTGGAGAAATGGAGGCTCCGGTAAACGAGTACCCCACTTTACAAGCAGTGAAAACAGCCGTAGAGAGAATTACCGAGAGCAGGATAAGCAACAAATTTCGTGTCTTCATATTCATTAATCGATGTCGTATTCTTTGATTTTCCGGTACAGGGTTCGTTCTGAAATTCCCAGTTCACGCGCTGCATATTTTCGTTTGCCTTTATGTTTTTCGAGCGATTTACGGATCATTTCAACTTCTTTGTCTTCGAGCGATAAAGATTCTTCCACAAATTCTTCGGTATCGAATATATTTTCTTTTGCAGCTGGATTTACAGTTACCCGATTGGATGAGGACTGATCGGGAACATAATTTCCGCTCTCGTTTTGGTAGAGTTTGCGGATCAACTGTGCATTGTCGTCGCGAATATCGTTCGTCGTGGCTTCATTCTGAAGGATGTCGTGAACCAGCTTTTTCAGGTCGTTCATGTCTTTCTTCATGTCGAACAGAATCTGGTACAGAATTTCGCGTTCCGACGAGAATGTTTTTTCATCCACATTGTGATACAATGCCGGGAGCTTATTCACGTTCTGCACCGGAATATATTGCAGAAGGTTCTTGGCATCAATCAGCCTCTCTTTTTCTATGATCGAAATCTGCTCGGTGATATTTTTTAACTGCCTGACATTTCCGGGCCAATTGTAGCTGATTAATAACGAAACAGCTTCATTGTCAAGCCTGATTGGTGGCATTCGGTATTTGTCGGCAAAATCGGATGCAAATTTGCGGAAAAGCAAATGAATATCTTCCTTCCGGTCGCGCAATGGCAAAACCCGGATGGGCACTGTATTCAGGCGGTAATACAAATCTTCGCGGAACTTACCTTTTTCAATGGCTTCAGTAATCAATACATTGGTTGCGGCTACAACGCGTACATTTGTTTTCAGTACTTTCGATGAACCCACTTTCATAAATTCGCCGGCTTCGAGAACGCGAAGCAAACGAACTTGTGTCGAAAGTGGCAGTTCTCCGATTTCGTCCAGAAAAATTGTTCCGCCGTCAGCTTCTTCAAAGTAGCCTTTGCGATCGGACATGGCACCGGTAAAAGAACCTTTTTCGTGACCAAAAAGTTCGGAGTCGATCGTGCCTTCAGGAATAGCACCACAGTTAACTGCAATGTATTTGCCATGTTTGCGGGTAGAAAACTGATGGATGATCTGCGGAAATGATTCTTTTCCCGTTCCACTTTCACCGCTTATTAATACCGAAAGATCGGTTGGTGCAACCTGAACTGCAATACC
>CAIPKZ010000375.1 GCA_903865775.1 uncultured Prolixibacteraceae bacterium
AAAAAAACACATATGTACAATCGAATGACCCGCTTTCTAATACTGACTTTGATATTGTTTTCTGCAGTTTCAATCAGTGTAAAAGCGCAGCTTATTAAACCTGTCTATCTCGACGAAACCCGTCCGGTTGAAGAACGTGTAAAGAATGCCTTGTCGCTGATGACACTCGAGGAAAAAGTGGCGCTTTGTCATGCCCAATCGAAATTCAGCAGCAAAGGTGTTGCCCGTCTGGGTATTCCTGAAGTCTGGATGAGCGATGGACCTCATGGCGTTCGCGCCGAAATTTTATGGGATAGCTGGGGTTATGCCCAATGGACCAACGATTCGTGTACGGCTTTTCCTGCACTGACCTGCCTGGCAGCTACCTGGAATCCTGAAATGTCGGCCATTTATGGCAAAGCCGTTGGCGAAGAAGCACGTTACCGCAACAAAACCGTTTTGCTTGGCCCGGGTGTCAACATTTACCGTACGCCGATGAATGGACGAAACTTCGAATACATGGGCGAAGATCCATATTTGGCTTCAGTGATGGTGGTGCCGTATATTCAGGAAGTTCAGAAAAACGGCGTGGCTGCCTGCGTGAAACATTTTGCTCTAAACAATCAGGAAAACTGGCGCGGACACATCAATGTTGAACTCAGCGACCGTGCCCTGCGCGAAATATACCTTCCGGCCTTTAAAGCCGCGGTTACCGAAGGAAAAGTCTGGTCGGTAATGGGTTCGTACAATCAGTTTCGCGGCGAATATTGCTGCCACAACGATTTGCTCCTGAACAAAATTCTGAAAGGTGAATGGAAATTCGACGGAACAGTAATTACCGACTGGGGTGGCGCTCACGAAACCAAACAGGCCGCACTGAATGGCCTCGATATTGAAATGGGAACCGGAACCGACGGGATGACCCGCTCATTGAAAAATGCCTACGACAATTATTACCTGGCACTCCCCTTTCTCGACGAATTGAAAAAAGGAAGCATTCCTGAAAGCGTAGTCAACGACAAAGCCAGCCGGGTGCTGCGAATGATTTTCCGGACCACCATGAATTCAAAACGTCCGTATGGCAGTTTGGCAACTCCTGAACATGCACAGGTTGCCCGCAAGATTGCCGAAGATGGAATTGTACTCCTGAAAAACGATGGAAGCATTTTACCATTGGATGCCTCGAAACTCAATAAAATTGCCGTTATCGGTGAAAATGCCACCCGCAAAATGTCTGAAGGCGGAGGTAGCTCTGAATTGAAACCACGGGTAGAAATTTCGCCGTTAAAAGCTTTGCAGTCCAAATACGGAAGTAAAATTACTTATGCCCGAGGTTATGCTTCAGGTCCTCCGGCTTATGGACGCGCAATTCCTTCGAAACTGAATGCCGACTCGTTGCGCAACGAAGCGGTTAAAATTGCAGAATCGGCCGATATGGTTATTTTCGTTGGCGGACTCAACAAAAATCACAACCAGGATTGTGAAGGCGGCGACCGCAAGTCGTACAATCTTCCGTTTGGTCAGGATAAACTGATCAGCGAAATCCTGAAGGTCAATAAAAATATAGTAGTGGTTTTGGTTTCAGGAAATGCTGTTGCCATGCCCTGGGTCGATAAAGTTCCGGCGATTGTACAGGCATGGCATTTGGGTTCCGAAGCCGGAAATGCTATTACTTCTGTACTTTCAGGTGAGGTAAACCCATCCGGAAAACTTCCGTTTACCTTCCCGAAACAACTGAGCGACTGCGGAGCACATTCGTTCGACAAGCTTTGCTTTCCAGGGGACAGTATCCGTGAAGTTTACAAGGAAGATATTCTGGTTGGGTACCGTTGGTACGACACCAAAGCCATCCCCGTGCAATTCCATTTCGGTTTTGGACTGAGCTATACTACTTTTACACTGTCGAAGCCTACCACAGACAAAACGGATTATGCCAAAACTGAAACGGTTAAAATGACTTTTTCCGTTCAGAATACAGGGAAAGTTGCCGGCTCTGAAGTTGCTCAGATTTATATTACTCAGGAAAATGCACCAATCATGCGTCCTGCCAAAGAGTTGAAAGGTTTCAAAAAAATATTACTCAAAGCCGGTGTAAAAAAATCGGTAACCATTCCGGTAAAAGTTCAGGATATGGCCTACTGGGATGAAAAAACCAGCAATTGGAAAGTTGATCCGGGGAAATACACGCTCAGCCTTGGAACCTCAGCCGGTGATATTCAATACTTAGGTTCGGTACAGGTAAAGTAATAGGAAATAGGAAATAGGAAAGAGAAAACAGGAAGTTGAAATCAAAAAAAGGGAAGTCTGAAACAATCAGATTTCCCTTTTTCATGAACGATGAACTCAAATCAATTATCCTGATTTGAAGACAATCTTATTCAATATGAGCTAAATGAATTTTTTTATCGCCAGTGCCAAATCGTCATAACTTATAACTCCATTGTGACTCCAAACCTTTTTTCCTTCTTTAAACAGCACAAAACTAGGTACTGATTGCACCTGGTAACTGGTGGATATTAATTTATTCGCCTCAACGTCAACCTTTTCAACATATGCCTTGCCTTTAAAATCGGTTGATAATTTGTCAACAATCGGATTCATGGCCTTGCAGGGAGCGCACCACACTGCATGAAAATCGACCAATACCAGCTTATTTCCTTTCAAAAGAATATCGAAGCTTTGTTGGGTAAAGGTCTTGGCGGTACCGGCAATCTGATTGCTGCTTTGCTCAACGGCAAATCTCTGCTGGTTCCAATCCATCATACCAAACTGCATGTTGTAAATTTTTTTGAAACCGTTTTGGCTCATATAATTTGCAGCAGCAATACTTCTACTCCCAGACAAACAATAAATCAAAATAGTTTTGTCTTTCTGGAGTAGGCCAATTCTTGAAGCAAATTCAGGATCAGCAATATTAATTGCAGTAGATCCCTGAATGTGACCTCTTGAATATTCCTGAGGCGTTCGTACATCCAAAAGAATTGCATCTTCTGTGGCAATTAACTGCTTGAATTTGATTGCATCCACATTTTGCACAGATTGTGCTTTCATTTCAATCAGGAATGCAACTAAAAGAATGAATGTTAAACCAAGTTGTTTCATATCTATAAATCTATATACGTTTATATTAAGCGTGCGAAGATAGAAAAAGTTCACTCCATCAAGAGAATAATCGAAAAATTTTATAGCATTTGCTTTTTCTTCGCATTCGCAGATTCGTGGAACTTCCTAACCAACGCAAAAATGGAAGTCTGAAAACAATCAGATTTCCATTTTTTATTGCCAACGAAAGAACAAAAACATCTTTTACTATCTCCGGATTCCATCTATTTTCCGGCTAATTATTAGTTCTCCTTTTCCTAAAATTCAATATCATACAAACCTTCTGCGTCCAACTCAAATTGTTTTATACCAATATCGGTCATGGGGTGTTTGATGAGCTGGTATAACAATTCAGGACTAATTGTTGCGGAATGTGCGCCAGCCATGCTAGTACGATAAATCTGGTCAACGGTTTTAAAACTGGCCGCCAGTACTTTTCCTTTCAGTCCGTACTCGAAAATATTCTGAACAATGTCGCTCACCACCTCAATCCCGTGTGATGAAATATTATCCAAACGACTCACATAAGGAGCCACAAAATCGGCACCGGCTTTCATGGCTACCAAAGCTTGCTGCTGCGTAAAAATGGCTGTGGCGGTAACGTTGATTCCGGCATCTTTCAAAATTCGCATGGCACGGTAACCTTTGGCCGTAACCGGAATCTTGGCGTAAAAATTATCACCAAAGTCGAAGTAACTACGGTATTTTTTGGCTTCCCTCACCATGTCATCGCTTTCCGAAGAAATCATTTGAACATGAACCATCCCGCTTCCAACCAGTTCCTGAATGCCTTCGATAGCTACTGAAAGCCTGTTTCCGGCATGACTCAAAATGGTTGGATTGGTTGTGACACCTTCCAGTGGAAAAAATGTGTACAGTTCCCTGAGTTCATTCAGGTCGGCTGTATCGGCCATGTAAATCATAAATGATGTGTGTTATTGTAGATTGGCACGGCCGTGCGTCTGCATATTTTCTGTATTGTATTTCTTTTTTTTCTTTTCGAAGAGACGCACGGCCGTGCGTCTCTAACCACGAATTGCAAATTAATTCGCCAGCAAATATTCTTCAGCCTCAACCGACCACAAACCCTGATGACGATCGCAGATTTCGGCCAGGTTCGCGAATAAAGGTTCT
>CAIPKZ010000376.1 GCA_903865775.1 uncultured Prolixibacteraceae bacterium
TTAAAGCCTTCCCGGTTTTGCCGGGAGGAGGTTTGGAGGGGGCTTTATAATGAAATACCACCTGATAACATTAGGATGCCAAATGAATATTTCGGACAGTGAACGGGTAAGTTCAGTGCTCGAAAGTATGGGTTATGTTCCTACGGATAACGAGGAAGAAGCGAGTTTGTTGGGGATGCTGGCCTGTTCGGTTCGACAAAAACCCATCGATAAGGTGTATAATAAAATTGCCCAATGGAACCGATGGAAAAATAAACGCAACTTGATCACGTTTGTATCCGGATGTCTTTTGCCAGCCGATAAAGAAAAATTTCTGAAATCGTTCGACCTCACATTTCAGATGAGCGAATTGAGTCAGTTACCTGAAATGATTCGCGAATATGGAGTTGTTACACCTGCCGGATTAAAAAATCCGCAACCGGTGATGCCAAAAAACGAACACATCGCCGAAATGTGGCACATCAAACCGAAATACCAGTCGAGTTATGAAGCATTTGTGCCGATTCAGAATGGATGCGATAAGTTCTGTACCTTCTGTGCGGTTCCATATACCCGGGGTCGCGAAGTTTCACGACCTTCCTCCGAAATAATTGACGAAGTGCGTCATTTGGTTAATCAGGGATATAAATCCATAACCCTTTTGGGTCAGAATGTCAATTCATATGGACTCGATAAGAACGGCGAGGAAATCAATTTTAGCGAATTGCTCAGGCAAATTGGCGAATACGGAAAAACTTCAGGAGAAGAGTTTTGGGTGTATTTCACCTCGCCGCATCCACAGGACATGAACCGCGATGTGATTGAGGTAATTGCCTCCTATGATTGTCTGGCGAAGCAAATCCATTTGCCCATGCAAAGCGGAGATGAAAAAGTTCTGATCAAGATGAACCGCCGCCATTCGATGGACAAATACCGCCGAATTGTGGCTGACATTCGTGAATTGATTCCGCAGGCTACCTTATTTACCGACATCATTGTTGGTTTTTCGAGCGAAGGAGAAGTTGAGTTTCAAAACACGGTAGCTGCGATGAATGAATTCCGGTTTAACATGGCCTACATTGCGATGTATTCGCCACGTCCCGGAGCTGCCAGTTACCGTTGGGATAATGAAGTATCAACTGAAGATAAAAAGGACCGCTTACACCGTTCTTCTGAAATTCTGAAAATTCATTCCCGCGAATACAACGAAACATTGGTTGGCAAATCCATGCGAGTTCTTATTAACGGAACTGACCGTAAAACCGGCTTTTCAACCGGACTTACGGAGGGAAAACTGATTGTCAGGCTCGACAAACAAGATAATTCTCTGATGGGAAAAATTGTCGATGTGATAATTACCTCGGCTGCCGATTTTTCTTTAAGTGGAAAGGAAGCCCCAAAGCCCCTCTAAATCTCCCCGAAGGGGAGACCTGGGGAACAGAAAATTCTGAATGTTAAAGCTTTTTAAAACATAAATTTCTATGCAAACAAATAAACCTTCTCCTACCGGTTCTTTCTCCCCTCCTTCGGAGGGGTCGGGGGAGGCTGTCATGTTTCGGAGGGGGTTGCGGGGAGGCTTACGTGTCGCTTTTAAGACATTGGGCTGCCGTCTAAACCAATACGAAACGGACGCTTTGGTCACTGATTTCGACCAGGCTGGCTACCAATTGGTTGGAATAGACGAATCACCTGATGTGGTGATAATAAATACCTGCACGGTAACCAATCAAAGCGACCAGAAATCCAGAACGGTGATAAGCCAGGCTTCGCGCAAAAACACGGATGCCGTGGTAGTAGTCACGGGTTGTATGGCCAATAATTTCAAGGAAAAATTAGAGAGTCAGGACAACATTACCTTCGTGGTTGAGAACAACCGGAAGAGTTCGGTTTTATCTTTAGTGGAAGCTCATTTTTCCGGAGAAATTCTGCACCCCGATCAATTGCCGCAGGATGTATTTCGCTACGAACCGGTCCAAAAAAGCCTTCATACCCGAAGTGCTGTTAAAATCCAGGATGGCTGCGACAATTTTTGCACCTTTTGCATCATTCCTATGGTGCGTGGCCGGGCAGTCTCAAGGCCCGTTCATGACGTGTTGGAAAGTGTGCGAAAAACCATCGAAAACGGATTCAAGGAAATCGTTATAACTGGTGTCAACATTGGCCGGTATGAGGATGGTGAAGCTCGTTTTGAAGATCTTCTGGCCAAAATCCTTGAAGTTCCGGGCGATTTCCGGGTACGTATTTCGTCGCTCGAACCGGATGGTTTTGGCGATCGTTTTGTCGAACTTTTTTCGCACCCGAAATTGATGCCACATTTGCATTTGTGCCTGCAAAGCGGATCAGAAAAGACTTTACTCCGCATGCGCCGGATGTACGATGTGGAGCAATTCCGCAAAACAATCAATCAGTTCCGGTCGGTCTATACCGATTTTAATTTCACCACGGACATTATTGTTGGTTTTCCGGGCGAAACGGATGAAGAGTTTCAGCAAACGATAGAAGCTGTCAAAGAATTCAACTTCAGTCATGTACATACTTTCAAATATTCTGTCCGGAAAGGAACACGTGCAGAACGACTTGAAAACCACATTCCGGAGAAAATCAAGAATGAACGTTCACTTCAGATCAGAGAACTTTCAGAAGAGAATAAGGCTCATTATCTGACTTCATTCATTGGGCAGACCCAGGAGGTTTTGGTTGAGAAAATTGCGCAAGGCATTGCCAACGGTTACGGACAACATTACGTTCCTGTTCGTTTTAAGGCATCAGGAATACAAAAAAACTCTGTTCACTCGATAAACCTTATTGAAATCAGGGGTATTGGAGAAAATATGTACCTGTTTGGTGAACTAAACGGTTAGTTTTTTTGTCTATGGGTTAAAACTATTCTGTTTAATCAAATGATGGTGAAAATTAAACAAAGTGATCTGCGAACCTCATCTCCAGAATTCCAGAAATATTTCAGGAATTACTCAGATTTACTAAAAACCTTTCGGGAGAAATTGGCAAGCGTCAGTTCTCACGGATCCGTTGCGTCGGTTGAGAAACACCGGTCCCGCGGAAAGCTTCTGGCACGTGAACGCATCAATTTGCTGGTTGATCAAAACACGCCCTTTCTTGAACTTTCCTCTTTTGCAGCATACAACCAATACGAAAATGCCTTTCCTTCTGCCGGAATAATTACCGGAATTGGAGTTGTTCAAGGCCGTGAATGCCTGATTATTGCGAACGATGCTACCGTCAAAGGCGGAACGTACATTCGCGAAACCATCAAAAAACATGTTCGGGCGCAGGAAATTGCCCGTCAAAATAAACTCATTTGTATTTATTTGGTCGATTCAGGAGGTATTTATCTGCCCGAACAAGCCCATGTCTTTCCCGACCGTTTCGATTTTGGCCGGGTTTTTTACAATCAGGCACGCATGTCGGCCGAAGGAATTCCGCAGATTTCGGTGGTAATGGGATCTTGCACCGCCGGTGGTGCCTATGTTCCGGCCATGAGCGACGAAACCATCATGGTGCGCAACCAGGGAACCATTTTTATTGGCGGTCCACCGCTGGTGAAAGCTGCTACCGGTGAGGAAGTTACTCCCGAGGAATTGGGTGGCGCCGAAGTTCATACTTCTATTTCGGGAGTTGCCGATCATATTGCTGAAGATGATGTTGATGCATTGAAAATCTGCCGGACAATTGTCGCCGGATTACCAATTCCTGAAAAACAAAAACTGGATATCCAACCCATGCAGGAACCGCAATTTCCGGCTGAAGAATTGTATGGTTTGTTGCCAACCGATCTAAAAAAGCCGATCAATGCTCATGCAATTATTGACAGGCTGGTTGACGGAAGCGAATTTCAGGAATTCAAAGCGAATTACGGAAAAACACTGGTTACCGGCTTTGCCCGAATCTGGGGTTTTCCAATTGGAATCATTGCCAACCAAAGTTTTCTGACTTCGGAAAGTTCTCTCAAAGGCGCTCATTTTATACAACTGTGTGTTCAGCGAAAAATTCCTTTGCTTTTTTTACAGAATATTACCGGCTTTATTGTCGGCAAAAAATACGAACATCAGGGCATTGCCCGCGATGGGGCCAAACTGATCAATGCAGTTGCAAATGCTTCTGTTCCAAAGTTTACAGTAGTTATCGGCGGCTCGTTTGGCGCCGGAAATTACGCCATGGCGGGCCGTTCTTTCGACCCTAATTTTTTATTTATGTGGCCTCATTCACGAATTTCGGTCATGGGTGGCGAGCAGGCTTCCGGAGTACTGACGAGTATTGGAAACAAGGAAGCGGCAGATGCCCTGCTTGAAGAATTTAACGAACAAAGTTCGGCTTATTATAGCTCTTCCCGAATCTGGGACGATGGCATTATTGATCCTGTTGACACACGAAAAGTGCTGGCGATGGCAATTTCGGTTTCACTGAACCGTTCGTTTGGTGAACCGGGATACGGGGTATTCCGAATGTAAAAAGACAGCCCCACCCAAACCCTCCCCGAGGGGGAGGGCTTGAAATAGTGCTATGAATGATAAAAAAGAAAACTAAA
>CAIPKZ010000377.1 GCA_903865775.1 uncultured Prolixibacteraceae bacterium
AATCAAGTCGAAATGACCTTCAATCAATAATTTATTGACTTGTGCCGGCCATGGAAAATCAACCGCCCCACCCGAAACTTCTTTCACAAATTCGGCAGGAACAGTGCCAACAGTCACCACATCATTTCTCCAATCGTGCTCACGGATGAGCGATTCAGGCATGGAGCCAAACATATGCGAAATCTGATGATCGGTCATTGGTGTATGCGTTCCAAGTGCCGGAAGGACATCAGTCAAGGCATCGCCATAATACTGCCAGGTCATTTCGGTCAGTTCTCCTGCACGACTGGGTAAACGTGTATAATCCGGCGGAATAGCAAGTACTTTCTTCCTTGAACCCAGCTTTTCGAAAGCTTCAAATAAACCTTTCTTCAGATCTTCTGCAGTTAATTCGTGGTTTATCGAACCTATTTCATAATATAACATAGAGTAATTTACTATTTAATTATTTACAATTTACTATTTCTTTCAGAACTATCCTTCCTTGAATTGAGCTTCTTTTTCATTGTTGTAATCGAACTTACAATGATCTTTAAAAGTTCAAGATTTTCTTTCATCAAGTCATCAATCAGATTTTCTTTAATTAAACCAGATTCAACAAGAAGCTCCAACCAATAAAGAGTTTCATCGAGTTCTTCTTCTACCATTTTTAATTTATTTAGGAAGTCTTTATCAGATTTCCCAAGACAAGCAGAACGATAATTTGCGCCTGGTGACGTGCCTGAACGTATAATTTGATAACCAATAGTTTTACCAGTGATATTGTTTGGTAAGCTTTCAGAAAGCTTAATTATCCTCAGTGCAAAGATCTTTAGTCGTTTCTTTAAATCGTCAGCGTTCATTTTCCAAATGGTAAATAGTCAATGAAGAAATAGTAAATAAATTTATCTTTTCACTCTTGCGTTTCCACCCCAGATGCTCCAAACCATTTCTTCGTCGGCTGGTTGAGCATAATCGGTAAGGAATGTAGTTGCCAGTGCACCGGTTGCCCAGCCAAACTGTGGCCATTTTTCAGGTTCCCAGCCTTTCAGGATACCATAAAGCAAACCTCCAACAAACCCATCGCCACCACCAATGCGGTCGAGAACAGTAATTTTGCGTGGCTCGATGACCTGCCAGTAGTTTCCTTCGAGCATAATAGCTCCCCAAAGGTGTTCGTTGGCACTGATCACCTGACGCAAAGTAGTTGCAAATACCGAGGCATTCGGAAACGCTTCTTTTACGCGGCTAATCATTCCTTTAAATCCTTCAATTTCGGCATCAATACCTTTGCCACCGGCTTCAGGTCCTTCGATTCCCAAACAAAGCTGGAAATCTTCTTCGTTGCCAATTAGAATATCGGAAACTGATGCAATTTCAGTAAAAATAGCGCGCAATTCCTGGTCGCGCCCTTTCCAGAACGATGCACGGTAGTTCAGATCGAACGAAATGCGGGTGCCGTATTTTTTAGCGGCCCGTGCAATTTCAAGGCAAAAGGTGCTGGTTTCGGGCGATAAAGCGCCAATCAATCCTGAAAGATGCACAATTTGTACGCCTTCTTTTCCGAAGATACGTTCCAAATCGAAGTCTTTCACATTCAGGGTGCGGCCAACTTCACCGGCACGGTCGTTTTGAACACGAGGTCCGCGGGTTCCGAAACCACTATCAGCAATGTTGAACTGATGACGGTAACCCCAGGGATCGCCCTGTGCCACTTCCGGACCTTCAAAATCCATGTTTCTACTCCGGAGATTGCTTTTTATGAATTGGGCAATCGGACTGTCTTTTACGAAAGTGGTTAATACCTTTACCGGAAGTCCGAGATAGGAAGAAATGCTGGCCACATTGGTTTCGGCACTGGTTGCCTGCATTTCGAACAAGTTGCTGCTGTGAACGGGTTGTCCGTTAACCGGCGTGATTCGAACACCCATGCTGGTCGCTACCAACAGGGAATATTTGCAGTCTGTTTTTAATTCCATAGTTTAAAATTTAAAAGCCCCCTCCAAACCTCCCCCGAAGGGTGAGGCTTTAAGCAGCACATGTTCAAAACATTTTCTTTATTTATAAAATATCTTCATACTTCGCATTTTTGTCCCCCTCCTTTGGAGGGGATAGGGGAGGCTACACTCCGCCAAAAGCGCTGTATCCGCCATCTACAGGAAGAACAATTCCGGTGATAAACGATGAAACATCGGAAAGCAGGAATAGGGTAGCACCCTGCAAATCATCTGGTTCACCAAATTTGCCCATCGGTGTGTTGTTTACAATTTTTTGTCCGCGAGGCGAGAAGTTTCCGGTGGCCTGATCCAAAACTAAAAAACGGTTCTGATCGGTAATGAAAAAACCCGGTGCAATTGCATTGACACGAATTCCAACTTTAGCTAAATGAACTGAAAGCCATTCAGTAAAGTTATTGATTGAAGCTTTTGCTGCGGAATAAGCCGGAATTTTTGTCAGCGGCTTGTATGAATTCATGGATGAAACGTTCAGAACTACTCCTTTTTTATTTTTCAGCATATCGGTTGTAAAAACCATCGATGGGAGCAGTGTACCTTTGAAATTGAGGGCAAATACTTTGTCGAAGCCGTCCATTTCCAATCCGTAGAAAGTATCTTCCAAATGATCGAGGCTGTTTTCGTCCATTTGCTCCACTTTGGTGGTGGCAGTTGGGTGATTTCCTCCGGCGCCGTTGATCAGTAAATCAATATCGCCCAGTTTTTCGTTAATAATCTGCTTTGCACTGATCAATGATTCTTTGTCCAGAACATTGCCAGCTACACCAATCACTTCACATTCAAACGCGCCTGAAATTTCAGCAGCCATTTGTTCTGCCCGTTCAGGATTGATATCGACAATTGCAATTTTTACTCCGACAGAAGCCATTGCTTTTACCATTGCTGAACCAATAACACCAGCACCACCGGTGATTACACACACTTTCCCTTGAAGGTCGTTAAAACTGATCGGATTCATTTTCATATCGTTTGTTTATTTATAATAATCCAGATTTTCTTTGGTAAGAATATCAATTGAGGTATAGCTTTCAATATTTACTTCTTTTTTCAAAACCAGATGCTCAAATAAAGTAAGAATAGCCCGGTATCCCTGTTCTTCAGGTCTTTGGCAAATCAAAAAATCGACGATGCCTTTTTTGAGGAAACTGATGTTTTCGGTAATCAGGTCATGGCCAATTACGCGCAGTCCTTTCATACCGGAATTTTCGAGTAAACGGCCCAGGTAATAAACCTGCGAATTGGTTACGAAAATGCCCCGGATATCGGGATTGGAGATTAAAAGCGTTTTTATTTTTTCCTGTGAATCGGTTTCTGTAGGATCAGCAATCTCCATTGTAGTCAGGTTTCTCTTAGTATCCGGACTTTTAGAATTAAAATACTCATAAAATCCTTTTTCTCTTTGAGCCAGATGGTTCAAATTATCCATTTCTTTTGCAAAATGAAGAATCAGGATTGATGCATTCTCGGGAATGGAATAGTCGAGTAACTTGGCAGCCAACATTCCTGATTGATATGAATCCTGACCGATATAACTTAGTTTTTCACTGTCTTTCAGGTTCGAATCAATGAAAACATATGGAATTTCACGCTTTTTCAGTTCAGCGATAAACTCTTTTGATTCGCGCGAAAAGAAAGGGGCAAGAACCACGCCTTCCGGATTACTCTGCAGAATATGTGCAGTTTCAGCCAGAAAGGTTTTGGAGTCGGACTGTTTGAAAAGGTGAATTGAAATATTGACTCCGTATTGATGAATTTCCTGAAATGCTTTCCGGACTCCCACCATGGGTTTGTTCCAGTAAGCTTCCTCTGAAACAGGTTCAGGAATTAGCAAAGCAAATGAATAGACCTTTTTTGAAGCCAAAGTACTGGCCAGAAGATTTGGCTGGTACTCAAGTTCTTCAATAATCTGAAGTATCCGATCCCGTGTAGTTTTTGATACTTCACCACGATTGTGAATTACACGGTCAACCGTTCCGATTGAAACGTTTGCCTTTTGTGCAATATCCTTGATTCGTGCCCGGTTTACCGCTTTGATAATTTCAGTTTTTAAGTGTTATACTTTATTCAGGGACAAAACTATATAAATTTATTCTATCTCCGTGTGCGAACACGGAAAATATATTTAATAACATTTTTAAGCATATTTAATCTGATGCAGTTGCAGAATAAACTTTTTGTATCTACTTTCGTGTCCGTACACGGAAAAGTAATCCATTGTTTATTGATCAGAAATTCAATGTAATATGAAATTAGGAAAATATAGTCTGGGAATTGGTGACCGGTTCTCACATCAGGGTGTTGCGCAGTTGAGGGCAATTGTCAGAGCCAATCAGACGGGATTGGATATTAGTCCGGTTTGGAACAAGTCAAATCGTGAGCATATGTATGTACATTCGCATCCGGCCGACGTGCGCGTCGAAGCTGATGCGGCGGTGGCAACCTTGGGCTTTTCTGGAAAATACTTTGTGGATGCCGACCATATTAATTTGGGAACAGTTGCTCCGTTTGTCGAAACAGCTGATTTTTTTACGCTTGATGTGGCTTCATTTATAGGAAAAGAAAGTCCCGAATCTGAGGTGAACGCATTTGTTGCTTCATGTTCAAAATATATCGGAAACCTTACGATTCCCGGAATTGATCATACGATACCGGTAACGGAAGAATTGCTTGAAAAGCTTGCATTTCAGTTTTTAGCTGCTGCCAGGCAAGCCGGTGAAATATATAATTACCTGAAAGTTGCCAAAGGAGAAGGTAATTTCATTACTGAAGTTTCGATGGATGAAGTGGAAACTCCGCAAACACCTGTCGAGCTGTTTTTTATCCTGAAAATGTTGGCAGATAAAGGAGTTCCGGCTCAGACCATTGCACCTAAGTTTACGGGTCGTTTTAATAAAGGAGTTGACTACACCGGAAATGTTGATCAGTTTGCAATTGAGTTTGAAGAAGATGTTCTGGTCATTGACTATGCCGTAAAAGAATTCGGACTTCCGGAAGAGTTAAAACTTAGCGTTCATTCGGGCAGCGATAAATTTTCGATTTATCCGGTGATGGCTCAGATAATTAGGAAATATGATAAAGGTCTGCACGTAAAAACGGCTGGTACTACCTGGCTCGAGGAAGTTATTGGTTTGGCCCTTGCCGGTGGTGAAGCATTGGTTGCTGCCAAATTTATATATTCCAGTGCTTTGGGCCGGAAAGAAGAATTGTGTGCGCCGTATGCTGATGTGATCGACATTGATGATTCAAAATTGCCTTCCATTAGTGAAGTTTCAGGCTGGACCGGCGAGAAATTTGCAAATTCGTTACGTCATATTCCCGGACATCCGGATTATAATCCGAATTTGCGCCAGTTGATTCATGTGGGTTATAAGATTGCTTCTGAAATGGGAACCTCTTATACAGATCTTCTGAAAAAACATGCAGATCTGGTTGGCCAATGCGTTGAGGAAAATATTTATGACCGCCATCTGAAAAGACTTTTCAATTTATAATTTACTATTTTTTCATTTACAATTTACTATTGAAAAATGAATGCAGACGATTTAAGGAAAAGACTAAAGGTTTTTGCGTTGAGGATAATAAAGCTTACAGAGAGCTTCCCCAATAACATCACTGGTAAAACACTTGGTAACCAGATTATCCGATCTGGTACATCGCCCGGAGCAAACTATCGGTCGGCCTGTCTTGGAAAATCGGAGAAAGATTTTCTAAATAAACTAAAAATGGTAGAAGAAGAACTTGATGAGACGCTTTATTGGCTGGAGCTCATCGTCGAATCAGGTTTGGTAAAACCAAATTTGCTCGACGATTTAATTCATGAAAATCAGGAGCTTTTTAAGATAATAGTAAGTTCGATTACTACTATGAAGAAGAAACTCAATTCAAAGAAGATTAGTTCTGAAAGCAAATCATAAATCAACAGATTGACAATTTAACCATTGACTATTGACTGTTTTTATTGTGTCTGGATTAAATTGTAAATTGTAAATCAATAAATTGTAAATCAAAAAGATATGAAACCATTTATGGACGAAAACTTTCTGCTGCAGACTAAAACAGCACAGAAACTTTACCACGATCATGCGGCTAAAATGCCCATTTTCGATTACCACTGTCATCTCAATCCAAAAGATATTGCAGAAGATCGGATGTTCAATTCGATTACTGAAATCTGGCTGGCCGGCGACCATTATAAATGGCGCGCCATGCGGACCAACGGTATAGCAGAAAAATATTGCACCGGAGATGCCTCCGACTGGGAGAAATTTGAAAAGTGGGCAGAAACTGTTCCTCAGACTATTCGCAATCCCTTGTATCATTGGACACATCTGGAACTGAAGAAATTCTTCGGCATAAATGAAGTTTTGAGTCCTAAAAATGCTCGTGAAATTTTTGATGCATCCAACGCGAAACTGCAAACTCCAGAATACTCTTGCCGCAACATTATCCGGATGGCCAATGTGCACAGCATTTGTACCACCGACGATCCGGTTGATTCACTCGATTATCACCGCCAAATCAAAGATTCAGGATTCGAAGTTTCTGTTCTGCCTGCCTGGCGGCCCGATAAATCGATGGCCGTCGAAGATGTCCCCAGTTACAATCTGTATATAAACCGATTGGTTGAAGCTTCAGGAATGGCAATCAACACGTTTGATGATTTGATGATTGCACTCAATAAAAGGCACCGGTTTTTTCATGAGAACGGATGTCGTTTGTCTGACCATGGTCTGGATACTGCATATGCCGAGGAATATACTGCGGAAGAAATTGATGGAATGTTTCTGAAGCTCAGGAGCGGATTCCGTTTGTCGATTAAATCGATTGAGAAGTTTAAATCGTGCATGTTGTATGAATTTGGCCGGATGGACCATTCTCGCGGATGGACTCAGCAATTCCATGTCGGGGCACTCCGGAATAATAATACCCGCTTGTTTAATCAAATCGGGCCGGATACCGGATTCGATTCGATTGGCGACCAGCCGGTTGCTGAGAATTTGTCAGGATTATTGAACCGCTTGGATAAGGAAAATAAATTGTGCAAAACGGTATTATACAACCTGAATCCGCGCGATAATGAATTGTATGCCACAATGATTGGCAATTTTCAGGATGGAAGTATTCCGGGGAAAATCCAGTGGGGTTCCGGATGGTGGTTCCTTGATCAGAAAGATGGTATGGAAAAACAGCTGAATGCTCTGTCAAATCTGGGTTTGCTGAGTCGTTTTGTTGGAATGCTGACCGATTCAAGAAGTTTTCTTTCCTATACCCGCCACGAATATTTCCGCCGGACGCTTTGCAACCTGTTAGGCAATGATGTGGAAAACGGTGAAATTCCAAATGATATGGAATTGCTGGGGCAAATGGTTGAAAACATCAGTTTCAACAACGCGAAGAACTATTTTGATTTTTAGCACTTCAGTCGCATAGAAAGAATATATTTTAGGTTTATAACTAACTATCATTTAGAACCACTTAATGAATCAAAACAAAACAATCGGGAATTATCGCTGGACCATTTGTGCACTGGTGTTTTTTGCCACAACCATCAATTATCTCGACCGTCAGGTCATCAGTTTGTTGAAACCATATCTCGAAGCGGATGGTTTGTTTGGGGCCGATCCGGCTCATTACGAATCCATCTATGCCAATCTGGTCATAGCTTTTCAGGTGGCCTACGCATTGGGTATGCTTTTGGTTGGCGGAATTATCGACCGCTATGGCACAAAGAAGGGTTATGCGCTTTCCTTGCTGGGCTGGAGTCTAGCCGCAATCGGACATGCATTTGCAAAAACTCCGTTTGGATTTGGTGTTGCCCGTGCTGCATTGGGTGTTCCTGAAGCAGGAAACTTTCCCGCAGCAATTAAAACTACCGCCGAATGGTTTCCGAAAAAGGAACGCGCACTGGCTACCGGAATTTTTAATTCAGGAACCAATATTGGAGCGATTATCGCTCCTTTGATTGTTCCCCTAATTGCAATTACGATGGGCTGGCAATGGGCTTTTATTATAACCGGAGCAATTGGTTTGATCTGGTTGATTTTCTGGAAAATCATTTACGATACTCCCGAAAATAAGTTGGCCAAAGGACAGTTAAAACAAAGCGAGTACGATCACATCATGAGCGACAAGGAAGAAACTATGGCAGCAGATGGTTCGGAACTAAAAAAGATCGGCTGGTTTAAATTGTTGACCTTTAGGCAAACCTGGGCGTTTTTTCTTGGTAAATTGCTGACCGATCCGGTTTGGTGGTTCTTCCTTTTCTGGTTGCCTGCATTCCTGAAAGAGCAATACCATCTGACCGGAACACAGGTTAGTTTTCCGATTGCCCTTGTTTATACCATGACTACTTTTGGAAGCATTTTTGGCGGATGGTTGCCTAAACGATTCATGGAGAAAGGTATGGATGCCAACCGGGCACGAAAAACGGCCATGTTTATTTATGCCTTGTTTCCTTTGCTGGTGCTTTCAGCTCAATATATGGGTGGTTTTAATATGTGGTATGCCGTAATTATTATCGGTATTGCAGCATCGGCGCATCAGGCCTGGTCGGCCAATATTTTCACCACGGTTTCTGATATGTTTCCCAAACGCGCCATTGCTTCGGTGACCGGAATTGGTGGCATGGCTGGTGCTGTTGGTGGTATCATGATCGCCAAATCAGCGGGTTTGCTGTTCGATCATTATAAGGCTTTGGGTGATATTAAAATCGGTTACGGAATCATGTTTATGATTTGTGCAACAGCTTATCTGATTGCCTGGTTCGTGATGCATTTGCTGGTTCCGAAATTTAAGAAGATTGAACTGTAATAGGTTTGAGATAAGATGAATTAAAAAAGCGAAGAA
>CAIPKZ010000378.1 GCA_903865775.1 uncultured Prolixibacteraceae bacterium
AGGCAAGATAAAAATACTTACCGATCAGGTTGCTTCAGGTGGTTTGCTGGAAATGAAGGCTGTTGAATTTCAGTCTCAAAAAATCATATTCACCGATAAAATTCCAGGACAATATACCTGGCAGAACAAATACGGAATTTTTGTAGGTGACAATGAAGTGCTTGATGATGAACTTAAAGCTATTCTGAATAACAAAATGGTTATGCCACCTGCTCCACAGGACATGTTCGTGTTGTTTACCAAACCAATTTTCTCACAGTTGGCCGACAAATTAGGTGCCTATTTCAGGCAATATAATTGATGTATTCACCGGTTTTATCCATCATGATTAACCGCTGTTTCTCACTTTTTTCTCGGGTTCGGGAATTCTAAGTTAAATTTCAGGTAAATTATCCTGACAAAAAAATATAAAAATTCAAAATGCAAAAGCCATGAAACGACTAAAAAGCTTATCACCACAACCCTTGTGGAATTATTTCGAAGATATTTGCCAGGTTCCGCGACCATCGAAAAAAGAAGAAAAGATTTTGCGTTTTCTGCTTGATTTCGCTGCAAAGAATGGATTGAAAGCTCGTCAGGATGAAATTGGGAATTTGCTGATTTCCAAACCGGCATCCGCTGGCCGGGAAAAAAGCCAGGTGGTCATTCTGCAGTCGCATGTCGACATGGTTTGTGAAAAGAACAGCGATACCCGGCACGATTTCGATACCGATGCAATTCAGCCTTTCATTTCTGACGGCTGGGTGATGGCAGAGGGAACCACGCTGGGATCCGACGACGGAATTGGCATGGCTGCCCAGATGGCTGTTCTCACCTCGCCTGAATTGCTGCATGGACCGATCGAATGTTTGTTCACGGTAGACGAGGAAACTGGTCTTTCCGGAGCATTTGCCCTGCAACCCGGATTTTTGAGCGGGAATATTTTGCTCAATCTCGATTCGGAAGACGAGGGTGAATTGTTTATCGGTTGTGCCGGAGGAATTGATTCGGTCGGATCATTAAAATATACTCCGGAAGCGCTTCCGGCAGGTTCGTTTGCTGCCAAACTGGAGGTGAAAGGACTTTTGGGTGGACATTCGGGTGACGATATCAATAAAAACCGGGGAAATGCCAATAAAATTCTTAACCGGTTTTTAATCGATGCTTCCAAATTATTTGATCTGCGGATTGCTGATTTCAATGGAGGTAACCTCCGGAATGCCATAGCCCGTGAGGCTTTTGCCGTGGTGGTAGTGCCTCATTCACAAAAGGAAAACCTGATTGTGGAATGGAATGTCTTCGCTTCAGAAATGGAATTCGAATTTGAACGTTCGGAGCCCAAACTAAAAATGCTCCATCAATCGGTTGCTTTGCCTGAATTTGTTATTGATCGTGAAACTCAGGGTCGATTGCAGAAATTGATTGCTGCCTGTCCGCATGGAGTGCTGGAAATGAGCAGCCGAATGATTGGAATGGTCGAAACGTCAACTAATCTGGCTTCGGTCAAATTCAGGGAGAATCATGAGATTGTACTGACTACCAGTCAGCGCAGCGAAATTGACAGCCGCAAATTTATGGCAGCCGAAATGGTTGAATCAGTCATGCTGCTGGCAGGAGCTGAAGTCGCCCATTCCGACGGCTACCCGGGCTGGACGCCCAATCCGGATTCCGAAATAGCCAAAATAGCCGCGGCTTCATACAAAAAATTGTTTGGAAACGATCCGCTGGTAAAATCTATTCATGCCGGTTTGGAATGTGGTTTATTTCTCGAAAAATATCCTGAACTCGATATGGTTTCTTTCGGTCCAACCATTCGCGGAGCCCATTCTCCTGATGAACGAATCAGCATCGAAACGGTTGATAAATTCTGGAAGTTATTGGTGGACGTGCTTGAAAATATCAGGTAGAAAATATTTAAACACGAACACACAAAGGCACGAAGAAAGCAGATTTTTATTTTTGTGTCTTCGTGTCTTTGTGTTTATAGAAAGTAATTTCAAAATCGTTAAAAGATTTTCATCTTCACAGTTACAAATAAACTAAGCCATGAACCCAAAAACAGCTTTTCTACTTTTCCTGTCAATCTTTTTTACTTCCGGATTAAATAGCCAGGCCCAGGAAAACTGGACACACCTTCGCGGAAGCAATTTGGATGGTCATTCACTAAGTAAAAACGCGCCGGCAATTTGGAATGAAACCACGAATATTTTATGGAAAACCGGGATACGTGGAGTTGCCTGGTCATCTCCGGTGGTTTTTGGAGATCAGATATGGACAAGTTCAGCTACTCAAAATGGAGAGGAACTTTTTGCCGTTTGTACCGATTTTAACTCCGGAAAAATCCTGAAAGATGTTTCGCTTTTTAAACCCGATTCGGTTCAGCACATTCATCCAACCAACAGTTATGCGACTTCAACTCCTTGCATTGAAGACGGTTTTATTTATGTACACTTTGGATCCTATGGCACGGCCTGCGTGAATACCCGGAATTTTGAAATCGTTTGGATTCGCACCGACCTGAATTGCGAACATATGCAGGGAGCTGCTTCGTCACCTATTTTGTATAAAAATCTGTTGATTCTGCACATCGAAGGAACAGATGTTCAATACCTCATAGCACTCGATAAGCAAACAGGAAAAACTGTGTGGAAAACTCCGCGGCCGTGGGATTATTACAAGGATGTGGAACCGGTTTACCGGAAAGCTTATTGTACGCCAATCGTGGTCGAAGTGAATGGCAAAGATCAGCTGATCAGCAATGGATCGCAGCTTTGTATTGCCTATGAACCGGAAACCGGAAAGGAAATCTGGCAGGTTTTTTATGGCGACGACTCAACCGTAAGTATGCCATTGAGCTACGGAGGAATGGTGTTTATCAATTCCGGCTGGATGTTCCCGAAAGATGGAGGAACTTTTTATTGCCGTTTGCTTGCTGTTGATCCCACCGGAACCGGTGATGTGACCAAAACTCTGGTGAAATGGGAAGTAAAGGAAGATGTTCCGCAGATTTCAACCCCGGTGATCGTGGACAGCCTGATTTACATGGTTCATGAGCGCGGTGACCTCACTTGCCTGAGTGCCAAAACTGGCGCGGTTGTCTGGAAAACCAAACTGAACGGTCAGTTCAATGCTTCGGTTTTGTATTCATCCGGAAATATCTATTTGTTTGGTGTGAAAGGCAAAACCTATGTGATCAAACCCGGAATGACATTTCAGCAGGTAGCCGAAAATCAGTTGGATGGAATGATCAAGGCTACTCCGGCCATTGTTCGCGACGACATCATTTTGCGGACGGATAGGTATTTATACCGGATTGGGAAAAGTATTCAGTAATCAGTATAAGTTGTCATTAAAGAAGTCATTGGTGGTCCTTAGCATCGCGTCATTTGTGGTCATTTGTTTCACATCATTAGTCGTCTCATTAGCTTTGCGTGCTTGATGATCAGTATTTCACAAACAATGATAACAATGACAACTAATGACAATCGAATGACCATTGACTCATTGTTAATCTTCTTTAAACTTCCTGATTTCCAGATCAAAATCTGATTCAATCAACTTATCCTGAACTAGCCTATATTTTTCGAATTCGCTTTCGGCCAATGCCAAAGCAATTTCGTGTGAAACTTTACCCTGATGTTTCAACACCGCTTCCTCGTTAAATTGCAAAAATGCGTCCAATTTTACCACCCAATCTTTCATAAACATCACTGTACCTTTTTGAGCCTGGTTTTCAGCATAGTCTAAATACATGGAAACAATCCGGCTCAAGCCGTCCAGTTCTTTTTCATTCAAATAGTTTTTGGCCACGCCAACATCGGTTTTTCGGATACTTCCTTTTGTTGCATTCTTCCAGGTGGTTAATCCCATATTTTCTTTCGTGCTGTCGGCTCTTGCAGCAATCAGTTCGGCAGCAGTTTGTCCGGTAATCGCCCAATGCAGTTTATTCTGAACAGTTGCAAAAAAATCTTTGGTGATTTGAGTATTTGCATTGTAGTCGGCACTGCATTGCGAATAGATATCTGTGATTTTCTGGTAGAAACGTCTTTCGCTCGAACGAATATCGCGAACACGGGCCAATTGTTCTTCGAAATAATCCTTGCCAAAAATGTTGTTGGGATTCTTCAGGCGTTCATCGTCCATCACAAAGCCCTTGATGATATATTCTTTTAACAGTGCTGTTGCCCAAATCCGGAAATGTGTTGCCTGTGCAGAATTTACACGATAGCCAACAGAAATTACGGCATCCAGATTATAAAATTTAGTTTTATAAATCTTGCCATCTTCGGCAGTATGTTCCAAAATGGAACTAACTGAATTTTCGGATAATTCTCCGCTCTCAAAAATGTTTCTTAAATGTTTGGTAATTGCCGGACGCTGTACACCAAACAAAATAGCTATTTTATCCTGTGTCAACCAGATAGTTTCGTTCTGAAGATAGATTTCGACCTTCACTTTGCCATTGGGAGTGGTGTAAAGCAAAATTTCGTTAAAACCTTCGGCTGCAGGTGTTTGTTTCTTTGCCATGACTTTTGGACTATTTTTCAACTAATATTTTAAATTTGATTAGCTGAATATAAGGAAAGATCTCCAATATTCAATAACCAATATTTCATAACCAAAACCTTTGTAAGGCTAATTTGGAATTTGGAAATCGAACTACAGATACCAGGGCTCCGGCAATTCAGGCAAGGCCATTCTTATCCGCCATTCTTTCGGAAAGTAATTGTTGGCGCGATTGCCAAGGTTCTTCACAAATCCGAGTGGCACACCCTGATACTGAACCAGCATCCATCCTTTGGTTGTGGAATTAATCCGGATTTCTTCCTTTTTCTGGAAAAGCAAAGCATCGCGTAAATCGAGTTCTATGGTTTCAAAAACCGATGGATTTCGGTCAACCGAAAGTGCAAAAGTATGTTCCGGAAGGAGATCGTTTTTTTTGAATTGAGCTACCAGCAAGCCAAAACTGATGATTCGGAGTTGTTCGGAAATTGCATTTAATACCGGTATTTTTTCTTCCGGAAAGGCAATCAGGAATTCATTTTTGGCAAAAAAATCTGAATTGGAAGTATTCAGCCAGTTTCGTATTTCAGTAAATTGCTTCGGCATTTTTTCGAACCTCGACTTTATTTTCTTAGAAATCGGGTAGGAGTCTCTGCCATCTTTTTTGCGGATTAATGTCAGGAAAAATCCTTCGCCTTTGACCCGATGTGGCAGAAACCGGTATCCAAATAAACCTTCATTTTCAATTTCTTCGGCACCCCAATTTTCCTGAAGTGGAATCCGGATACTTTCCACTTCGTTATTCTCGGCCAACCATTTCAGGTTTTCTTCGTTTTCGGCCGGATTGAAAGTACAAGTGCTGTAAATCAGATAACCTCCGGATTTCAGGGAAGGCCAAATATCGGCCAGAATGCGGCGTTGGCGCGTGGAACACAGGTTGGTATTGTCGACCGACCAATGGTTGATTGCACCCGGGTCGCGCCTGAAAAGTCCTTCGCCTGAACAAGGAGCATCTACCAAAATCAGGTCGAATAATCCTTCCAGACTGCTGAAATCAGCCGGATCGTTGCTGGTAACCACGACGTTTTGATGTCCCCATTTGCGGATATTTTCATCGAGAACCGACACACGCGACCGAATCACTTCATTGGCAACGAGTAAATCAGAGCTGTTGAGCAAACTGAGCAAATGGGTCGATTTTCCACCGGGTGCGGCACACAAATCCAGAACAATCCGGTCTTTGCCGTGTTCAATCTGGCGAAAAGCCTGTTCTACAAACATCGAACTGGCTTCCTGAACGTAATATGCACCCGAATGTAAAAGCGGATCGAGCGTATAGGAAGGTCTTTCGTTTAAGAATATTCCGGTTTCGCACCATGGAATCTGTTCGGAAGTAAAAGATAGTTTGAATTTCAAGGGATTGGTTCTCAAACTGATGGCAGGAACCTGATCAATTGATTGAGTAAAGCGTTCAAAGTCAGTAGGAAACTGAATTTTGATGCGGTTCAGGAATTCAACAGGTAATATTTCGGAAGTCTTTTCGATGATTTTTTGAGTTTTCTTGTGATATTTGCCGGCAAGATAAAGTGAATGCGAATAATAAACAAATAGCTATGGTTGATCAGAATATCGTTTTGGACCTGAACAAGCAGGCCGATGCATCCAATTTGACAGGAATGTTGGAAAAAGTGGCGCAGCAATTTCCCGGGCAAGTAGTTTTTACCACCAGTTTTGGGATTGAAGATCAGGTCATCACGGATTTGATTTTCAGCAATAATCTGGATATCAAAGTGGTGACGCTCGATACCGGCCGCCTGTTCGAAGAAACCTATAAAGTCATGAACCGGACCTTGGAAAAATACGGTAAAGCAATTCAGGTTTACTATCCAAAACACGAACCGGTTGAAAAGATGATCACTGAAAAAGGTCCACTCAGCTTTTATCAGTCTCTCGAAAACCGCAAAGAATGTTGCAATATCAGGAAGGTTGAACCTTTAAAAAGGGCATTGGAAGCAAACGAATGCTGGATTACCGGACTGCGCGCTTCACAATCGGAAAACCGTCACGACCTTGATTTCTTCGTTTGGGATGCCGGATTTCAACTCATCAAATGCAACCCGCTTCTGAATTGGTCGCTTGAGGACTGCCAAAAATATGTGAAAGAAAACAATGTTCCTTACAATGTTTTGCACGACCGTGGTTTCGTAAGTATCGGCTGTGCTCCTTGTACACGCGCCATTCAACCGGGCGAAGATTTCCGCGCCGGACGCTGGTGGTGGGAGGATAATTCAAAAAAAGAATGCGGATTGCACACGCATCAGGAATAGGCAGTGTTAAGTCGCAGTTTGCAGTTTTGTCAAAGTTACTAATTGTCATTTGCTTCGCGTCATTGGTAATCATTGATTGTTTTTAGCACTGAAAGTGCGAAGTATATTAGCCCAGGGCAAACGACGTAGGAGTGTCGCCCTGGGTAGAAGAAAAGAATGGACAATCGTCCGAGATTTATTGAAGATCAAAGCTTTATCCATACTTCGGACGAAATTGCATTACCCTTTATTTCTCTCTAATCTCCCTTCCAAATGGTGTCAATGCCAATGATACCAATTTGAAATGCTGTTTGGCCCAGGGAATTCCGATGATGGTGATACTAAAAAGAATTCCGAAGATTAGGTGAGTTAACGCAATCCAGATACCGCCAATAAGAAGCCATATCAGGTTCATAATGGTCGACAGGCATCCAGGAGCCGATGGTTTATACCCGATGGTCGCGCCAAACGGCCATAAGGCTAACGAAGCCAGTTTGAATGCCTGAATTCCAAAAGGAATGCCAATGATGGTGAGGCAAAGCAAAAAGCCAGCAACCATATACTCGATAAAGACTAAAAAACCACCAAAAATTAACCAGATCAAATTTCCAAGGAAGCTCATAATGTGTTGTTTTATATTCTGATTTTAAAGGTACAAATTTGGCAATATCAAATTAACAGTTTCGGATAAGAATAGAGCGCTTAAGGTATTTTACCGGTAAATGGAATATCTATATTTGCTGCTACCGAATATAGACAGTCGGATTAAAAAGTTTAGATTTAATTCCAGCAGATAAGAATGACAAAAAGATTTTCGCATGAGACTTTCGCCGTGATGCACATCCGAAATTTCCAGCTATTCATGGGATATCGGTTTTTTATGACCTCAGCCGTTCTCATGCAGGCTGTAATCGTGGGATGGCAGTTGTACGACATCACGAGAAATCCATTTTCATTGGGTATGATTGGTCTGACAGAAGTTATTCCTCAAGTAAGTATTGCCCTGTTTGCCGGTCATTTTGTGGATATCTGGGATCGGAAACGGATCATCTTTCGCACCAGTTTTATTTTGCTTCTCGGTTCTGCAATATTGTTGGGCACCAGCATCCATTCTGACTTTACCCGTTTTTTAACCGGAACTTTTCCAATTTTCTTTACCATATTTTTAGTTGGTCTGACACGCGGAATTTTAATGCCTGCTCACAATGCACTTTTGGGGCAGCTTGTTCCACGTGAACTTTTGGCCGGAGCGGCTACCTGGGGAAGTACAATCTGGCAGGTCGCTGCTGTTACCGGACCTGCACTGGGCGGCCTGGTGTATGGATTTTTCGGCATCGTTCCTGCATATTTGCTCGTATTTTCTTTTTTCCTGATCTGCGTAATCCTGATCTTTTTGATTAAAAGTCCCGGCAAAGTGGTGCAAAATCCTGATCATGATGACCGTATTTTTGTCCGTATTGGCGATGGCATCCGCTATGTTTTTAAAAATCAGGTTCTGTTGGGTGCATTCACATTGGATATGTTTGCTGTTCTTTTTGGTGGGGCAGTAGCCATGCTTCCGGTCTTTGCTTCCGATATTCTGAAGGTTGGACCTGAAGGATTGGGTATTCTACGTGCCTGTCCGGCTATTGGCGCAATTTTGATGTCTGTGGTACTGACTATCTACCCACCGGTTAAAAATTCCGGAAGACAAATGTTGTACAGTGTTGCCGGTTTCGGAGTTTGTATGATTGTTTTTGCCTTATCTAAGAATTTCTACCTTTCGGCTGCTTGTCTTTTGCTGAGTGGTTCCCTTGATTTTGTGAGTGTGGTAGTGCGGAGCAGTATCCTGCAATTGTTTGCTGCCAACGAAATGAAAGGACGTGTTTCTGCTGTCAACAGTATTTTTGTCGGTTCGTCAAACGAACTGGGCGCTTTCGAATCGGGTGCAGCTGCCAGCCTGATGGGTTTGGTTCCATCGGTTGTTTTTGGCGGAGTAATGACACTGATTGTGGTGGCAGTCGCAACATTTTCTGCACCCAAACTACGAAACCTGTCGCTCAGGAATTATTCGGAATAATTATTCGGAAAAAGTCATTTGTCATTAGAAAAGAGGAAAGAGGAAAAAATCCCAATTCGGGTTCTTTTTCCTCTTTCCATAATCCTTTTTCCTAATGACTATTTTTCTAATGACCTTCCTAAATTTTTACAGTCTTCCAATTTCCTTTCCTGAAGAAATACCAGGCAGTGATTGTTAAAGCAGTTTCGGCAGCAACAATTGCTATTGAGATTCCCTGAATATTCATGTCCAGAACTATGGCCAGAAAATAGGCTAATGGAATTTCGAAAAGCCAAAAGCAAAACAGGTTCATCCAGGTTGGGGTTGAAGTGTCGCCACTGCCGTTAAAAGCCTGAGTCATCACCATACCCATGGCATACGAAACAAATCCGACGCTGATAATCCTCAAACTTATTGCTCCGCTGCTGATTACATTTGGATCGTTGATAAACAAGCGAATAAATGCTTCCGGGAAAATGATTAAAATGATTCCAACCAAACCAAGCAGAACCATATTGGCATAAGCCGTAATCCAAACGGTTCGTTCAGCCCGTTCGGGTTGTTTGGCTCCAAGGTTTTGCCCTACCAGAGTTGAGGCTGCATTGCTCAGTCCCCACGAAGGAAGCAGTACAAAAACAACAATCCGGATGGAGATGGTATAACCAGCCATTACATCCGAGCCCAACTCTGCAATAATCCGGTAGAGGGCAATCCAACTTGAAGTTGCAATGATGTACTGAAGTATTCCTCCGGCACCAAGTTTGAACAATTGAAACATCACTTTTAGCTTTATTTTAAGGTGATGCAGTTCGAGCCGGATTCGTTTGTTTCCATAAAAAAGCAGATAGAACTGATAAATAACAGCCAATCCTCGCCCTGTGGTTGTTGCCACGGCAGCACCTTTGAGGCCGAGTTCCGGAAATGGACCGATGCCAAAAATCAGCAATGGATCGAGTATGATATTTACCAGATTTGCAAAGATCAATACCCGCATGGAAATCGCGGCATCACCCGAACTTCGGAAAATTGCATTGATGATGAAAAGCAGCATAATTACTGCATTTCCGCCGAACATGATGGCCGGAAACATATATCCGGCTTCGGCCATTTCTTCGGAAGCACCCATCAGCAATAAAAATTCTTTGGCATAAATGACTCCCGGAATAGCAATCAGAATGGAAACACACAGGCCGGCAATGATAGCCTGAAAAGCTACTATACCTGCCTTCCCGGCTTTCTTCTCACCGATTCGCCTGGCCACCAAAGCGGTAGTTGCAGTGCTGAGCCCCATGCCGAAAGCATAAACTATGGTCATGCTCGATTCGGTAATCCCGACCGTTGCCACTGCATTGGCACCCAGTCTGGAGACAAAGAAAATATCAACTACTGCAAAAATGGATTCCATGATCATTTCCAAAACCATTGGGATGGAAAGTATGAGCAGTGCTTTTCCAATGCTGTCGCTGGTAAAATCGCGGTCGCTGCCGGCAATGGCTTCTTTTATATCAGTCCATAACGAGCGGAACTGAATGGATTGTAATGATTTATATAATGATATAGCTTTTTTATCAGACATGATAAAATTGAATTAATATGGAAAATAATAGGATTAAAACAACGGGAAACTGCTTTCTGTTTATCAGAATTTAGCAGATTGCGGAAATAGTGACCGCCGGAATTGAAGTGAGTTTCATGATTCGGTCTTTTTGATTGGAACAAATATAGGAAATTTGGATGATTGGCTTGAACCTGTTGATAATAAAAATGTTTCAGAAGAAAAAATAGTTATATGAAGCAAATACGAAATTGGGCCATAGCAGTTATGATCATTATTTTCACCTCGTGTGGAATCAATCCAAACCGGCTGAATCGTATCGACTCAAAATCACTTTCAGAAAAACAGATTACTTTGGATGGTCAGGTAATCAGGTATTTATTGACTGATTCGCTTCGTGCCGAAAGCGAAAAAAACATACAGGAATCCAGTGAAATAAATACCAAATTGGATGAAATGCTTGTTCTGGCAGGACAAATCAGGAATTCAGAATCAGATTCTTTATGGACGAGTTTGACTTCAAAATGGGAAGATTACCGGAAGAATATCATTGGAATTGTAGGAATACCTGCAGCCTTCGGGAAATGGGCCGAATTAAATGTCATACTATTGAAATATTCCGGAGAAATCAGGTTCGCCGATGTACTTGAGAAGATGCTGTATGAATCAAAAAATCCCGTTTTATCGGAGAACCTTCTGAAATCTGTCATATATACCCGCATTTATGATCAGGTTTTTGTCAATATTATTGGTTCATCCAGTGTGAGTTATTCGCATACAACAGGAGGAACCGTGAAGTTGATTCAGCAGACCGATTATCCTGAAGGCAACGAGGTGATTTTGAAATGTGAATGTAGCGATATTCGTTTTATGGATGTATTTATCCGAATTCCATCGTGGGCCGTTAATCCGTCGGTTACCCATGGAAATGTGAAATACGTTGCAAATCCCGGTGAATATTGTGAGATTTCGCGAAAGTGGGCCAATGGAGATGAAATTAAAGTGATGCTGAAAAATTAACAGCTTAAATATTCATTTCAACCGTTTTTGTCTGACACATTCATTTATCTTTGTGAGCATTCTAAAAAACAGATATGAACGATCGTCCCTTGATTTTAGTTACAAACGATGATGGTGTTTCGGCAAAAGGATTAAAGGAATTGACCGAAGTAATGCGCCTGTTTGGAAATGTAGTTGTTGTTGCTCCTGATACACACCGGTCTGGGATGTCGAATGCCATAACGGTTGATCATCCGATCCGCATTAAAAAAACAATCGACGAACCGGGATACCAGGTCTACAAATGTTCGGGGACACCCGTTGATTGCGTGAAATTAGCCATGAACCAATTGCTGGATAAAAAACCTGATTTTTTGGTCTCTGGCATCAATCACGGATCAAATTCATCCATCAGTGTAGTTTATTCAGGAACCATGGGTGGAGCAATCGAAGGCTGTATTCACAACATTCCGTCCATCGGTTTTTCGTTGAACGATTACGATCCGGAAGCCGATTTTTCACGTGCAAAAATTTATGTCGCCCGGGTTTTTCAACAGGTGGCCGAAAATGGTCTTCCACCATTTGTTTGCCTGAATGTGAATATTCCCAAAGGCGATATTCGTGGCATACAGGTTTGCAAGCAAACTGCCGGAAAATGGGTGGAAGAGTTTGAAAAACGAACCGATCCGCACACCCGCGATTACTACTGGATGGCCGGATACTTTGAAAATCATGAGGAAGATGTTCCGGGAACCGACATTCATGCTCTCGAAGGCGGATTTGTATCGGTTGTTCCTGTGAATGCTGATATGACTTGCTACCAGACCTTTGAAACCATGAAAAGCTGGAGGTTTTAGTATGATCCTGCGTAAACGAAACCGCTACGATCAAGTGCTTACCGGTTGGCTAATCGGAATTATTGCACCGCTGATTATTTTCCTGATCGTTTATAAAGTCAATTACAGTGCGACGGATTTTACAGCTTTCCTCCGGAATGTCTGGCAAATGAAAATATTCCTGAAAATACTCAGCCTTTGTGTGTTCCCGAATCTCGGATTTTTCTTCCTGTTTTATCGCATGAAATACGATATGGCTGCCCGTGGCGTGATCATGGCAACTTTTATGTTTGCTTTTTTTGTGCTGATTGCCAAAGTATTGTAGGAAAGGGTCATTGGTCATTGGTCATTGGAAAAGGGAAAGAAGAAAGGGGAAAGTCATTTAGGATCATTTGCTTCGCGTCATTCCTTGTAAAACAAAGCATTTATTGACGATCAATGACTATTGAATGACCTAATGACAAACAATGACATATTATTGACTTTTAACTTTTGACTTGATTTTCATGAAATACTACGTTTTAGCCGGTGAAGCCTCAGGCGATTTACATGCCTCGAACCTGATTAAGGAAATCAGTTTGATTGATCCGGAAGCACAGTTTCGTGGTTTTGGCGGCGAATTGATGGAACAGGCCGGGATGACCGTTCTGAAACATTACCGCGATCTGGCTTTTATGGGCATTGTTCCGGTAATCATGAATATCCGGACCATTCAAAAGAATTTCAGGTTTTGCGAGCAGGACATGTTGACCTTTCAACCTGATGTACTGATCCTGGTTGATTATCCCGGATTTAATCTCCGGATGGCCAAATTCGCGAAAACTCAGGGAATACGTACCTTCTATTATATTTCTCCCAAAATATGGGCATGGAAAGAAAAACGTGTACACAAGGTAAAAGCCTTTGTTGATGAGATGTTCACCATCCTACCTTTCGAAACTGAATTTTATCGCAAATTCAACTACCCGGTCAATTACGTCGGAAACCCTTTGCTCGATGCCATTCTGGAAAAGAAAATGTCTCCGGATTTTCCACGATTCCGGACTGAAAATAACCTGCCTGAAAAACCAGTTCTGGCTGTTTTGCCAGGAAGCCGAAAAGGTGAAATCAGCGTTTTGTTGCCAATCATGCTTGAGGCTGCGGCTCAGTTTCCTGAATATCAGTGCGTCATTGCCGGAGCGCCCAACATGGGAATTGAATTTTACCAGCCATTTATGAAGGAAAGCAAGGTGCCGGTGATTTGGGGAAAGACCTACGAAATTCTGATTCATAGTCAGGCAGCCATTGTATCTTCGGGGACAGCCACACTCGAAACGGCCATTTTAAATGTGCCACAGATCGTAGTTTATCGCTTGACTCCCAAATGGTTGTTTAACTTCCTGAAATATTTTTTCCTGAAGACTAAATTTGTTTCGCTGGTTAATATCATTTTGGAAAAAGAAGCCGTTAAAGAATTGATTCAGTGGAATTTTACCCTGAAAAATGTTCTGTACGAACTTGGAAATCTTCTTAATGATCCGGAAAATGAAAAACGAATGATAGCCGATTACCGAGAAATGATGATCAAATTGGGCGAACCGGGAGCATCGAAAAGGGCAGCCGGATTAATGGTTGATAAGTTAAAAAAAATGAATAACCACGGGATAGTTTAATCCGACAATGGCGGATAAATATTAAATCCCTTTGAGATTTTTAGATCGTGCTGATTAGTGTAATTATTTGGTCTTACTAATTTTGTATTCTGACATGGAGATACAAGAGAATAAATATCAAAGTCTTATCGAGCAAATTGGCGGATTGCTGCAATCTGGCAGGAAAAAAGCCATTCAATCGGTTAATACTATTTTGGTACAGACCTATTGGCAAATAGGTCGGTATATTGTTGAATTTGAGCAGCGTGGAAATGAGCGGGCCGAATATGGCACACAGTTATTTGAAAGACTTTCGAAAGATTTGACTGCTACTTACGGCAAAGGTTTTGGTCGATCTAATCTTTTGTATATGAGAAAATTGTATCTCTATTTTCAAATAAGTGGGACACTGTCCCACAAATTGACCAATTATACTTACCAAATAAAGAACAACTGCAAAATCAGCTGTCAAAATTAATAGGAGAATAAATGTTCAGTTTATTAAAAAAAGAAATTACCAGTTTTTTCGGATCGCTCACAGGCTATGTGGTTGTTTCTGTATTCCTATTGGCAACCAGCCTGTTCCTATGGGTTTTTCCCGGAAACTATAATATTCCGGATGGCGGATATGCTTCGCTTGATGGGTTGTTCTCACTGGCGCCATTGGTTTATCTGTTTTTGATTCCGGCTATCACCATGCGTATGTTTGCTGAGGAAAAGCGGATGGGAACCATGGAAGTGCTGCTCACCCGGCCTTTGTCGGTCATGCAAATTGTACTGGCCAAATTCCTTGCTGGTTTGCTTCTGGTAAGCATTTCGCTTTTGCCAACGCTCATTTATTTTTATTCGGTTTATGTTCTCGGAAACCCGGTGGGCTCCATCGATACCGGCGGAACCTGGGGCGCGTACATTGGATTGTTTTTTCTGGCAGCCATTTATGTAGCCATCGGATTGTTGGCTTCAGCATTGACTGACAATCCGGTTTTCGCCTTCATTCTGGCATTGTTTCTTTCGTTTATTGCTTACCTCGGATTTGATCTGGTTGGAGCAATGCAAATGCCATCAGCCATTCAGCAAGCAATTATCAGTGTCGGAATAAACGAACATTACGGATCAATCAGTCGGGGAGTGGTCGATTCGCGCGATCTGGCATATTTCCTGATTTCTATTTTCTTTTTCCTCTTCCTTACCAGCCGGATTATTCATTTTCATAAAATCAATTTTCGGAAAGAGATTAAGTCTGGAGCGATGGTTTTTGCTGTTGCTATAATCTTGGTTATTATTTCAGGACAAGCATTTTTTCGGCTCGATCTGACTGCTGAAAAGCGATATTCACTCACCGAAGTTTCCAAAAGATTGGTCCGGAATCTTGAGAAACCCATTAACATTACCTTTTATCTCGATGGAGAATTGCCACCCGGGTTTCGGAAATTGCAAAAGTCAGTTCAGGAAAAAATTGCAGATTTCAACGCTTATTCCGCTCAACACATTAATTTGTTTGTAGTTGACCCCTACCAGATTTCGGACGTCAAACAGCGTGAGAAACTGATTGCCAATCTGGCTGAAAAGGGTATTCAACCAACCAATATTCGCCAAAATACCGACCAGGGAACAATGACACGCATGATTTTTCCAGGTGCTGTTATTGAATATGGCGATAAACTGATTGGTGTAAATCTGCTGAAAAACAATCAGGCACTTCAGAAAGAAGTCAATCTGAATAATTCCATCGAGAGTCTTGAATACGAGTTTTCATCCGCATTCTCTGAATTGATGAGTCCCGAAAAGCAGACTGTTGCTTTTTTGAATGGACAAGGCGAATTGAATGAATACGAAACCCACGATTTTGCCGGATCTCTCAGGGAAAAATATACGGTTATTCAGGTTTCTGCAGATCAGCTGGTTTCAAAAAGTAATCCGGTCAAAGTGCTCATAGTAGCCAATCCAACCCTGAAATTTGCTGAAAAGGATAAGTTTTACATCGACCAGTTTCTGATGGCAGGCGGCCGGATAATTTGGCTCATCGATCCGGTTTCGGTAAGTTTGGATAGTTTGAGTACCGGCAACATGACGCTTGCTTTTCCGCAAAATCTGAATCTTGACGACCAGTTGTTTCGGTATGGAATTCGCATGAATGCCAATCTGGTTCAGGATGTTGAATGTTTACTGATACCGGTCAATACTGCTGCGGAAGGCACTCCAGCCAAATTCACTCCGGCACCCTGGTATTATTCACCGTTGCTAATTCCTTCGGAAAACCATGCTGTTAGTAGAAATATTAACCGGGTAAAAGCTGAATTTGTCAGTTCAATCGATACAGTTGGACAGTCGGGACAGATTAGGAAGACCGTAATTCTGAGTACTTCGGCCTATTCGCTGGTTTCACTTGCACC
>CAIPKZ010000379.1 GCA_903865775.1 uncultured Prolixibacteraceae bacterium
CACTGGCTTTTCGAAATCAAAATCAATGACAAAAGCGAAAGCCTGGCCTTTTGCTCCAAGTTCGTTCATTCGATCAATCGTATTTTGTCTTCTTTCGTTCATTCCGGGGTTCAAAGATAGGGAATTTTGAAAGCGGTCAGAGATTAGTCTGGGTAGTCAAATTTCGGTTTTATGATTGTAGAGACGCACAGCCGTGCGTCTCTACCTGAAAACATGCAACATGAAGAGGAAATAATATTTATAAATTGTTTTCAAAAATGGTCGGTAATTCGTTTTTTGTATATTATTTTTGAGATATGAGCATAGCTGAAAATATAGACCTAATCACATCACATCTGCCCACGAATGTCCGGCTGATAGCAGTTTCGAAAACCAAACCGACTGAACTTCTTTTGGAAGCCTATCAGCACGGACAGCGTAACTTTGGCGAGAACAAAGTTCAGGAGATGGTGTGGAAACAAGAGGAACTTCCCAAAGATATCGGGTGGCATTTCATTGGCCATTTGCAAACCAACAAAGTAAAATTCATTGCGCCTTTCGTTCAACTCATTCATGGCGTTGATTCGTTCAAACTTCTGAAAACTATTGATGCTGAAGCAAAAAAAGCAAGTCGCATCATCCCTTGCCTGATTCAATTCCATATTGCGGAAGAGGAAACAAAATTTGGATTTTCATTTAAAGAAGCTCAGGAAATGTTGAATTCCACCGATTTCAAATCATTGGAAAATGTAGCAATTTCAGGAGTGATGGGAATGGCTACTTACACCGACAGTGAAAATCAGGTCAGAAAGGAATTTGCCCACCTCAAAGAAATCTTCGAAAATCTGAAATCGGAATTCTTTCCCGGAAATGCTGATTTTAAAGATATTTCGATGGGAATGTCGGGCGATTACCGGATTGCTGTTGAAGAAGGAAGCACAATGGTCCGGATCGGAAGTACTATTTTTGGCGAAAGAAACGCAAAACAATCTGCGATTTAGATCAAAAAAAGAGGCTGGAACTTTCGGACCAACCTCTTTGCACAAGAAAATATTTTTCTTAGATACGTTTTTCTTTGATACGGGCTTTTTTGCCTGTAAGAGCACGTAAATAATACAATTTCGCCCGGCGTACACGACCTTTTTTGTTCACTTCAATCAGATCGATGAACGGTGAAAAAAGAGGAAAAATTCGTTCTACACCGATGCTTCCAGACATTTTGCGAACAGTGAATGTTTTGGTTACATCTGATCCTTTTACCTGAATAACAACACCACGATAATTCTGGATACGTTCTTTGTTACCCTCACGGATCTTGTAATGAACGGTGATGGTATCACCGGCTTTAAATTGAGGTTGTTCTTTCGTTTCAACAACAAACGCATTTTGTGCTACTTTAATTAAATCCATTTTCTTAAGTTTTAGTGGCAATATTACATCAAATCAATGAGTAAGAGATTGCTGAAATGTGGCGCAAAAATAACAAAATTATTTGTTTTTCAAATAGCCTTCCAAAGATTAATATTGCCAGATGCAAACAAACTCATAATTTATAACTCATAACTTCCTCAATGGCTTGGCGCACCGACCATCTTCAAATGTTCACCAGTACCTTCAACAATCACCTTCTTCCACCAATCAGGATACCCTGGCTGGTTAGGCATTGGTGATAAACCGGTTTCGGTGCGTTCAAAAACTCCGTTTTTTTCCTTTTTTATATTTCCGTCCATGAATTTCACGATCAGAAACTGGGATAATTTCTTCCATTCCTGAGTCATTCCATTGGCCTGGCTCACCGAATAGTCTGTTAAGAACTGGAGAGTCTCTTGCTTTTTGCCACTATTCCAGAGATTCTGTGCAGCCATATCGACGCTTGGCGTGTATGCCACAAATTTATTTTCCAGATTTTTCTGAACCTTCAAAACATCAGGAATCATCGCATCGTAACGCAGGTAGGTAAAATTAGAAACCAGGTTAAATGTCCAAAAGGCTGAAGTTTCAGAATAAGTTAGCATATCGCCGTTTCCAACCTTAAAACATTGCGGAGTTTCGGTAATACCGCAATACATTGGAACATAACAGGTACTGTAGGCATCGTCGACACCAAACCAAAGAATTCCGCCAATCGGGTTGGGCAACCACGACCGTGACTGAGTCACAAATGAAAATCCGGTTTGCTGGGTCGAAATTGCCCGCTCGTTCACATAGCCGACCGAATCAACTTTGAAAGTTAATGGTCTCCAGCGGTATGGTAATTTAAACGGACCGGCGCCTATATCTTGTGTCATATCCAGTGGAGTTCCTTCATAATGATCGCGCATCATGCCCATCACATCCTGAACGGTAAGTTTTTTATCCGGTTTAATCCAAAGAGGCATCCTGTTGGAAGGAAATTTATTCTCGCCATCGTGTTTTACATTTCCAAGCGCATATTCTTCGTATGGCTTCATTCCTGAAAACACCTTGTTAAAACCGGCAAAAACGCGGGCATCGCTGAAACGTGCGCCGCTAAAATCAACCGGAGCATAAATATCGGAGAAACTAAAATCTTTATTCTTTCCATCGAACCACCCTTTTTCGCGGGCAAAAGCAATCACATCTTTGGCGAATAAACAATTTGCCTCATCATTCATCGGGAATGTTGTGATGCGTGCCTGATTGGCATGACCGCTGATGTATCCATCCGGAATACGCTGGGCAACCCAAACAGCACCTTTTTCGCCTTCGCCTTTTCCGATGATCTCCATGATCCAAACTTCATTCGGATCAGAAATTGAAAACGATTCGCCGGAACTGGCATATCCGTATTTATCCATCAAATCGGCAATGATTTCGATGGCTTCGCGGGCCGTTTTTGCACGTTGAAGCGAAACATAAATCAAGCTGCCGTAATCCATAATTGCACCCGACTGTTTCCCCAATTCTTCGCGTCCACCATAAGTTGTTTCGCCAACAGCAACCTGATATTCGTTCATGTTTCCAACCACGCTGTAGGTATGCGCCACCTGAGGAATGCGCCCCATAAATTTGCCGGTATCCCACTCGTAAATATCGCGCAATGCGCCGGTAGGGTAATCTGCAGCAGGCTGATAATACAATTCACCATACAAAGTATGCGAATCGGCTGCATAGGTAATCATGGTTGAGCCATCAAGCGATGCACCTTTCGTAATTAAAAAATTGGTACAACCCAAAGAAACCTGAATACCCAAAACCACTGTCAGTATAGACAGTACAGCTATGCGTTGAAGCTTTTTAATCATGTGCTTTATTTTGTGTTAATTTTTTCATCCGGCAAATATATCAGAAAAAAGGACAAAGAAAAGGGATATAAATCAGCGTTTCAAGGAGCTTAAGGATCCGAACTTTTCTAAAAGGTCGGATCCTTAAAGTTTCTCCATTTTCAAAAATTCCCGTAAATGAAGATGATGGATTCCCTTATAGTTACTGCTACTGTTGAATGTATCCATTGTAACTACATATTTAGGGAAGTTATTATCAATTTTTAAAAGATTGCCAAAGTCCCGTTCATGCGTTTTTTCATCTGAAATCAGATAGGCAACCTGCACATAAACTTTAAGTCCATCTTTAATTCCAACAAAATCAATCTCAAGGTTATTCAGTTTTCCTACGTATACCTCGTAACCTAATACCCTCATATACTGATAGACAGCATTCTCCATCAATTTATGAATGTCTCTGCCAAAATCAAGACGTTGCATACAGTTCCGAAGCCCTAAATCCTCGAAGTAAAATTTATCTCCAACTTCAAATTTTTTCAAACCCTGAACATCCAGCCGTCTTGTTTTATTGATAATATAAGCGTTGCTTAAAGCTTTTAAATAATTGATAATTACGCTGGTTGAAATATCAATGCGCTGAGATTTCAGAAACTTATGAATATTCGTTGCCGAAAAAAGACTACCTACATTGTCTGACAGATAGTCCACAAGTGTCTCCAAAAAATCAACATTTCGAATACTCTCCCGACTCACAACATCTTTGAGCAGAATGGTTGAATAGACATTCTTCAGGTATTCAAATGCCATTTCATCGTTGAGTGCCAAACGCGATAAATAGGGCAATCCGCCATAAGTAAGAAATAGCTTTAAAGAATTATCCTCATCAGGCAACAAATGGAAATACAGGAATTCAGTGTAACTTAAACTATGAATCCGAAATTCGATATAACGTCCTGAAAGGTAAGTTGATAATTCACTCGATAGCATTTTTGCATTACTTCCGGTACAGAATATATCACAACTGTCAGCTGACTGCAAACTCCTTAAAACATGCTCAAACCCGGTAATGTCCTGAATCTCATCGATAAAGAGGAAATTCTCTTTCCCCGGTTCAATTTTATCTTTAAGGTAGGCAAATAACTCTTCTTCACCTCTGATAAAGCGGAACTCCTCCAGTTCTTTATTGATGTAAATGATGTTGGCATTCGGATTATCATTCTTAATTTCCTGCATCAGTTGCAAGAGAATATAGCTTTTCCCAACCCGTCTCTGACCAGTAAGCACTTTGATAATACCCTTTCCAATAAAAGATTTGATGCGATTACTATAATACGGCCTGTTTAATACTTTCATCGTTTATACTTTTCAAACAGTGCAAATATACTAAATTTATTAAGTATAAACTTCAAAATATATGTTTCATTAACATTTGGAGGCTATAACTCACGTAAAATAATATGGAAATTCCATTTAATGATTCAAATATAGAAAGTACTCTTAATAACACAATACATGGAATTCTGGTTATCAGTGGATTATAATACCTATTGGCCATATCCTACCATGGATCAAATCCGGATGACAAGAATATATAAATCAACGTATCAAGTAACTTTGATGAAAGAAATCGCAATCAATAAGGTGGATTCGATGCATTGAACAATTCGTTGCTGCTTTCAATCCGTTTGATCAGATAGCGCACCTTTTGAGTTAGCAAATTGAAAAATTTGAACGATTCTTTTTGGGATGCACCGCTGATTAAGGTCGATTTATGCATGGCATTGTTAATCCACTTCATCGATTCGTTACAAAAATCTTTATTCGTGGTAACCATACTATTGATGGTGTACAATTTAATGATGCAACTGATTGTTTGCTCCCGTTTCATTACCACGAAATTATTCTCAAGTTCAATGCCACTCAGGTATAACTTGTAATGAACCTTGCCCGGTAACTCGTCTTTAAATCCGCGGGTTGACCATTGGTTTATTCCATTAATCATTTCGAGCAGTTGTGAGCAAAGCAGCAAAGCTTCAGCTGTTGATGAAAAATAACCACTTTCAAAATAGTAATCAATCAGTCGCAAAATGGTATCAAAAGTGCGGTCTGTCCAGATTTCAACCGAAGGTATGACTTTGTATGCCTCTGTCAGTTGATTGTAAATACCGATCAGTTCATCATCTTTCATCATGCTGCAAAACTCCGTGAAGTTCCCCTGAAAAGCTCCGGTACTGTTCGACCACGAAAAAACTTTAAACAAAGTAAGTTCGGTATAGGGCAAAAAATGGAACATCGGAATGTCGATAGCCGTGAAATACACTTCTTTTTCGTTTGCTCTTGCCAAGGATGTAAAACTTTCCAGCAACTGATTCATATAATGCTTGTAAACAACGGCATCATTCAAATCGAGCGGATTGTAGCCGAAATGCAGACTTTGCTGTTTGGTCCCTACGAGTGCATCGAACGAAACATTAAAATGAGTACAAATGAGGGTTAGTTCATCCAGATCTAGTCGCTTTTCTCCCCGTATGCGTCGGTACACCGCATCATTACTAATACTTAACAGGTCGGCAAGGGCATCAACCAGCGAAACTTTACTGATGTCGTGATTTTTAAGTTGCTCAAATAGCAACTTTTGCAGATCAATTATTTTTTCTTCTTCCATAACCAGCAATTATCAAATAAAGATTTGCGAAAATTAATAATCACAAAATCGATGCAGCTCAAATTTAGCAAAAATTGCAAGACATCTAGTGATATTGATACAAACAGTCCATGTATTTGTGAAAAATAATAACTTATAAAAATCGTTATTCAATTTCGATTTTCATAAGAATATCCACTGACTACTTTTGATGAATCAATCAATCTGGCTATTTATTCCCAAGTTCTCGCTCACTTCGTTTCCCAAATTACGGGGCGAAGAAGAGCGAGACAATAAAAAAGATAGATGTATAATTAGTTTATGAGTTATTAGTTATAAATCATCAAAGACTAGATACAAAGTGCTGAAATTCTTCTATTTGGATAATTCAAATCACTAATTTTAAAAACATTAACAATGAATAAAGTGCAGCTTACTTTCCTCTTAGTATTTTTTGTTTCAACGTTTAGTTATTCTCAGTCCAAAATCCAATTCGGTGTTAACACCGAAGGATACCTTTTGATGTTCGGCGACATCCCTCATTATTCCTTTCCCAAGAAAAATACCTTTGGTACGGGAATCGGCGTTTATGCCTCACGTAACGTTGTAGGAAAACTTTCAGCCGATCTGGGTGTGTTGTACCGGTATAAACTATTAAAAGAGTATTACGACATTTCTCCTATTACGGGAGGGTATGGTGGATTTGATGGTAGTTCACCATATTCACCTGAAACCGTGCAGGGATGGAAAACTTTTTCTCTCCATTATGTCGTTGTGCCGGTCCATCTTCAATACCTTGTCTATAAAGATATATTTGTCCGTGGCGGTATTGAAGCCAGTTGGCTGACCAACTTCGATACCGGGAAAAACCACACCGAATGGAACTGGACTATAGGTATTGGAAGCCAGAAGCACCCTTTGAAATGGTCGGTCAATTACGTTCGCGGATTTAAAGATGTGGGGTTTGCAAATAAATTGTTCACGGTATATGGATTGCGTTCAGCAACAATTTACCGGAACAACATGCTTCAACTGAGCGTTTCATACCCAATTTGGAATAAGAAATAATTACTACACTCCTCAGTGTTTACATAAGCCTAAAGCTACTGATTCTGAAAACGAATCTGCCCCAGCTGTAATAAACTTATTAAAACATTCGCTTAAAATAAATAATATGAAATCGTTCTTAAAACCCATTTTTATTGCTTTTGTTTTAACTGGCTTTTATATTACTTCTTGGGCCCAACCATCAAGCGGAATAAAAGTTGGTACAAACTACACTTTCTACAATGACAATGATATAACCAACTTTTCTCCCAAAATCGGGTTTCAGTTTGGGTATGCCTGGGATATAGAACTAAACGAATCGTTTGCCCTTTCAATTGAAGGAATGTTTACTCGCAAATCTGCCAATGTTCAAACCCACGTTGAAGAGTTGAACATTTATCATGAAGATAACCGGAAAGCAAATTATCTTTCTGCTCCAATTGGTATAAATTACTGTTTAAAAAATGCCTACATTGGAGTGGGTTATGAGTTTGGCTATATGGTTTCAGGCGATTTGCCGGTAAATACATATGACCATGCACTATTCCTACAAGCAGCATATAAAATAAGATATTTCGATATTGCACTTAAGTATGCCGTTACATTAAATAAAGAACCTGGCGGCATACTCGTATATATCCCTGGTAGCACCAACCAATATTACACACCCAAAGCAAATACTTTACAACTCTCATTAATATTCAATTTTGGAAAAAAATGATTCAATATTTAGCATTTTACTCCTGCTAGTAGCAATTGGCAACCGACACTTTTTTCAGCAAGGAATTTGCAACCCTGAAAAACAACTTTAAAACCAATAAATTAACTCAACAATATGAAAAAAACGATATTAATTTTGCTTGTACTTTCCGTGTCGTGTTCATCTTTAAGAAGTCAGGAATTGGATTTAGGGAACATAAAAGTTGCATACAGCCTTAGTTTTGTTAATGACTCATTAAATAGGCAAAATGTATCTAATGACCTGATGATATTGCTGGTTGGTAAAAAAATATCAGTTTTTTATAGTTACCGGCAATTTGTAGCCGATTCTCTACTCCATGCTGATCAGGCAAAAGGCGTGAGTCAGGGAGAAATGATGGCGAATATTAAAAAATACAAAGGGAGTAAAAATAGTTATACGATTTATAAAAATTACCCAAACAACAGAATCACCACATTTGATAAAATAGCGCTCGATCGTTTTCAGTATGAAGAACCTCTTGAAAGTCCGACATGGAAGATTACAAACGAAAAAACACAAATCCTGAATTATTCGTGCCAAAAGGCCACCGCATTTTTTCTTGGCAGACATTACGAGGCATGGTTTACTAACGAGATTGCAATCAATAGTGGCCCATGGAAATTTAATGGCCTGCCTGGCCTTATCCTACGCGTGAATGACATACGTAAACATTACATTTTTGAATGCATTGGACTGGAAAATTTGAAGTTAGGAACGCCTATTTTACTTCCAGATGGTAACTGCATAAAAGTATCTAAACCCGAATTTCAAAAAGCCTACAAAAGGTGCATGGACGACCCTATTGGATATTTAGAATCTACCACGGGTATTAAACGTGAAGGTGGAGGTGTTAATAGTCCCCGAAAACCGTATAATCCAATTGAATTATAGTATTTCATTCCTTCTTTTGGTGCGTAAAACGTTGCTTACATTACTCCTTTACTCTAGCTTGGTAGTATCTATTGCCCAACCCACTATTCATGGAATCGTTACAGATATGAAGGATTCGAAACCGCTCGCAGGATGTTCCGTTTTGGTCAGAGATACCATAGGTGATATTCTGAGATATTCGATAACCAGTGACGAAGGGGCCTATTCGCTCGAGCTGAAAGGCTTACAAAACAACAGTTATTTGCTCGAAGTGGCGATACTTGGTTATACGAAACAACGTATGAAGTTTGACCGATCAAAATTTGTTATAAATTTTGCTCTTCAACCAAGCCCAATCGAGCTGAAAGAAATTAAAATTACGGCACCCAGGATAAACCAAAAGGGCGATACAATTACTTATAATGTGTCTGGTTTTAAAGAATCACAAGACCGCGTTATAGGTGATGTATTGAAAAAAATACCTGGTATTGATGTCAGTCAGGAAGGTGTTATTTCATTTAATGGAAAAGCAATTAATAAATTTTATATTGAAGGTATAGATCTGCTGGAGGGAAAATATACACTAGCAACCAACAATATTCCGACAGATGCCGTTTCTTCTGTTCAGATTTTTGAAAATCATCAGGATATAAAAGCACTGCAAAACAAGGTTTTTTCTGATAAGGTTGCACTAAACCTAAAATTAACTGACCATGCAAGATCAGAAATGCTGTGGAGGATGGAATCGGGAGTTGGATTGAGCCCAATTCTTTGGGACGCCAATTTGCTTTTGATGCAATTTTCAAAAAAAAATCAGGG